>NZ_JBEYCQ010000004.1:179203-329115 GCF_040632905.1 Streptomyces sp. NPDC016469 | reverse complement strand
TCCGTACGCCCCGCGATCGGGCTCCCGATCGCGATATCCGTCCCCGCACCCAACCGCGTGTACAACGCCGCCAGACCCGCCTGCAACACCATGAAGAGGGTCGCTCCGGACCGGCGCGCCAACTCCGCGAGACGGGCGTGCAGTTCGGCGCCGATACGAAGTTCCAGCACATCGCCGCCGTACGACATGACGGCCGGGCGAGGCCGGTCGGCCGGGAGTCGCAGCTGTTCGGGCATGCCCGCCAGCGTCCGGTGCCAGTAGGCGACTTGGCGGGAGAAGAGGCTGTCGGCGTCGTTCTCGTCGCCGAGGATCTCGTGCTGCCACAGGGTGTAGTCGGCGTACGTCACCGGCAGCGGCGGCCACTCCGGTGCCCCGCCGCCCTGCCGGGCGGTGTAGGCGGCGGCCAGATCACGGGCCAGCGGACCCATGGACCAGCCGTCGCCGACGATGTGGTGCATGACGAGGAGCAGCACATGCTCGTCCGGCGCGACCGCGAACAGCTCGGCCCGCAGCGGGATTTCGGTGGTCAGGTCGAAGCCGCGCACGGCCGCGTCCCTGAGCAGCGCGGGCACCTCGGCCTCCCCGGCCGGCCGCACGGTCAGCGGGGCGCCGACCTCCCCGGTGTCCAGCACCCGCTGGTGCGGGATGCCGCCCGTGTGCGGGAACACCGTGCGCAGGGTCTCGTGCCGGGTCATCACGTCCACCAGGGCGGCGCCGAGCGCGTCCCGGTCGAGGTCGCCGGCGAGCCGCAGGGCCAGCGGCATGTGGTAGGTGGCGCTCGGCGCGCCGAACTGCTGGAGGAACCAGAGGCGGCGCTGGGCGAACGACAGCGGCAGCATCTCGCGCCGGGGGCGGGGCACGAGTGCACGGCGCGCCGTGCCGGCGTCGCGCAGCCCGGCCGCCAGCCCGGCCGGTGTCGGGGTCCGGAACAGGGCGCGCAGCTCCAGTTCGATCCCGAGGGTCGCCCGGACCCGCGAGACGAGCCGGGTGGCGAGCAGGGAGTGCCCGCCGAGCGCGAAGAAGTCGTCGTCGGCCCCGACCCGGGCGAGGCCCAGGACGTCGGCGAACAGCTCGCACAGGATCTGCTCCTGCGGGGTGCGCGGCGCCCGGCCGCTCCCCGTGGACGCGGCCTCCGGCGCCGGCAGCGCCGCCCGGTCCAGCTTCCCGTTCGGCGTCAGCGGCAACGCGTCGAGCAGCACGAACGCGGACGGCACCAGGTAGTCCGGCACCCGGTCGCCCAGGTACGCGGCCAGCGCGGCCGGCGTCGTCGCGGCCGGGTCCGACGGGACGACGTAGGCGACGATCCGGTCCTCCCGGGCCAGCACCGCGACCTGGGAGACACCCGGGTGCGCGGTCAGCTCGGCCTCGATCTCGCCGGGCTCGACGCGGAAGCCGCGCACCTTGACCTGGTGGTCGACCCGGCCGGCGAATTCCAGCTCGCCGTGGGCTCCCCAGCGCACCAGGTCGCCGGTGCGGTACATGCGCGCGCCGGCCGCCCCGTACGGGTCGGCGACGAAACGTCCGGCGCTCAGCCCGGGCCGGTCGAGGTAGCCCCGGGCGAGCCCGGTCCCGGCGAGGTACAGCTCGCCCAGGACGCCGGGGGCGACCGGGCGCAGGGCCTCGTCCAGGACGTACACCCGGCAGTTGTCGACCGGGCGGCCGATCGGCACGGGCCGCGGGCAGTCGGCGGGGTCGGCCGGGAGCGGGTAGGCGGTGATGACGTGGGTCTCGGCTGGTCCGTAGTGGTTGTGCAGCGCCCGGCCGGGCCGGGCGGCGAAGCGGCGTAGGGCACCGCCCAGCCGCATCGCCTCCCCGGCCTGGGCGACGAGCCGCAGGTGCGGCAGGTCGAGACCGGCCTCTTCGGCGGCCTCGGCCAGCGCCTCGACCACCAGGTTCGGCGCGAACAGCTCCTCGACGCGGTGGCGGTCCAGCCAGTGGGCGAGCAGTTCGGCGCTGCGGCGCTGCTCCTCGGTGGGCACCACCAAGGTCTTGCCGTACAGCAGCGCGGACAGCATCTCCTGCACGGAGACGTCGAAGCTGATCGCGGTGAACTGCGCGGTACGCGTGCCGGGTTCGCCGCCGACGGCCCGATGGTGCCAGGCCAGCAGGTTGAGCAGCGCGGCGGCGGGCATGACGACGGCCTTGGGCCGTCCGGTGGACCCGGAGGTGTAGATCACGTACGCCGGGTGGCGCGGGTCCACGCCCACGCCCGGGTCGCGCTCCGGCAGCGTGCCGGGCGGCGTTACGGCGGCGAGGTCGTCGAGCACCACGGCGGGGCGCGCGTCCTCCAGCATGTAGGCGATACGGGCGGCCGGGTAGTCCGGGTCCACCGGCAGGTACGCCGCGCCCGTCTTGAGCACCGCGAGGACCGCGACCACCAGCTCGGCGGAGCGCGGCAGCCGGAGGGCGACGACCTGCTCGGGGCCCACTCCGCGCGCGATCAGCGCGTGGGCGAGGCGGTTGGCCCGGCGGTTCAGCTCGCCGTACGACAGCACGGTGTCCTCGAAGACCACGGCCGGGGCGTCCGGGGCGGCCCGGACCCACTCCTCGAAGAGTGCCGGCAGGGTGGCGTCGGCTGCCGGGCGGGCGGTGTCGTTGCGGGCGGCCAGCAGCTCGTGGCGTTCGTCGGCGGTGAGGACGTCGATCCGGCTGAGCGGGAGCCCCGGCTCGGCGACGACGGCCGCGAGGAGCCGCAGCCAGCGGGCGACGAGCGTCTCCACGGTGGCGGGGTCGAACAGGTCGGTGCTGTACTCGACGCGCCCGACGATGCCCTCGGCGGCGCCGGGGCCGCCGCGCTCCAACAGGTGGAAGCCGAGGTCGAACATCGTCGTCGGCGTCCCCACCAGGACGGGTTCGGTCGCCAGGCCGTCCAGCGCGAAGTCGGTGCGGGGCACGTTCTGGAGCGCCAGCAGTACCTGGAACAGCGGCTGGCGGGTGAGCGACCTGGACGGGTTGAGTGCCTCCACGACCTGCTCGAACGGCAGGTCCTGATGGGCGTACGCGCCGAGCGCGCTCTCCCGGACCCGGCCCAGCAGTTCGGCGAACGTGGGGTCGCCCGAGGTGTCGGTGCGGAGGACCAGCGTGTTGACGAAGAACCCGACGAGGTCGTCAAGGGCCTGGTCGGTGCGGCCGGCGATCAGGCTGCCGACCGGGATGTCCTTGCCCGCACCCAGCTTGTCCAGCAGGGAGGCCAGGGCCGCCTGGAGCACCATGTACACGCTGGCCCCGTGCTCGCGGCCGAGCCGGACCAGTCCGGCGTGGAGTTCCGCGTCCAGCTCGATCGCGAGCCGGCCGCCGGAGCTGGAAGGGGCGGCGGGACGGGGACGGTCGGCGGGGAGCCGGATCTGTTCCGGCAGGCCCGCGAGGGTCCGGGTCCAGTAGTCGGTCTGCCGGGCGAGCAGGCTGTCCTCGTCGGAGGCGTCGCCGAGCAGTTCGTGCTGCCAGAGGGTGTAGTCGGCGTACTGCACGGGAAGCGGCGCCCACTGAGGGGCCTCGCCACGGACGCGTGCCGCGTACGCGGTGGCCAGGTCGGCGGCCAGCGGGCCGAGCGACCAGCCGTCGCCGGCGATGTGGTGCATCACCAGGAGCAGCACGTGCTCGTCCGGCGCGCTTTCGAACACCTCGGCGCGCAGGGGCGGTTCGGCGGCGAGGTCGAAACCCCGCGCGGCGGCGGCCGTCAGCCGCGCCGTCAGGTCCCGCGCGGCGGCCGGGGTCACCGCCAGGGCCGGGTGCGCCTCTCCTTCTGCCAGCACCTGCTGGTACGGCACCCCGTCCTGGGCCGGGAAGACCGTACGCAGCGTTTCGTGCCGGTCCACGAGGTCGCCCAGCGCCGCTTCGAGGGCCGCGGGGTCCAGCGGGCCGGTGAGCCGCCAGGCGAGGGGCATGTTGTAGACGGATTCGGCGCCCTCCAGCTGGCGCAGGAACCAGAGGCGGCGCTGAGCGGACGACAGCGGGACCCGCTCGGGCCGATCCGCCCGTGCCGGCTCGGGCCGGGCCCGGCCGGCGGCGCCCAGCCCGGCGGCCAGTCCGGCCACGGTCGGCGTACGGAACAGGGTCGGGAGGGCGAGCTCCACGCCCAGGGTCGCACGGACCCGGGCGACGAGCCGGGTGGCGAGCAGGGAGTGTCCGCCGAGGTCGAAGAAATCGTCGTCGGCACCGACCCGTGGCACGCCCAGCACCTCGGCGAACAGCCCGGCCAGCACGTGTTCCTCGGGCGTGCGGGGCGCCCGGCCCGCCGTCATCGTGGCGTCGGGCTCGGGCAGGGCGCGCCGGTCCAGCTTGCCGTTCGGGGTCAGCGGCAGCGCGTCCAGTGCGACGAAGGCGGCCGGCACCATGTACTCAGGCAGCCGCTCGCGCAGGCGCGCCCGCAGCTCCTCGGTCTGCGGGGCGGAACCGGTGACGGGTTGCACGTACGCGACGAGCCTCGGCCCCTGCGCGCCGTCCCGCCGGACGACCACGGCAGTGCGGGCGATGCCCGGGTGCTCGGCGAGGACGGCCTCGATCTCGCCGAGCTCGATACGGAAGCCGCGTACCTTCACCTGGTCGTCCGTACGCCCCAGGAACTCGAGGTCACCCTCGCCGTTCCAGCGCACCAGGTCACCCGTGCGGTACATCCGCGAGCCGGCCGCACCGAACGGGTCCGCCACGAACCGCCCGGCGCTCAGCCCCGGCCGGTTGTGGTAACCCCGCGCCAGGCCCGGACCCGCGATGTACAACTCGCCGGCCACACCACCGGGCACGGGGCGCAACGCACCGTCCAGCACATACAGTCGGGCACCCCCCATCGGCCGGCCGATCACCGGACGCGGGCTCGACGCCAGGGGCGCGACGACCGAGTCGACCGTGCACTCGGACGGGCCGTAGTAGTTGAGGGCGCGCACCCCCTCGGCGGCCCGCAACCGCTCCCACAGCTGCTCGGGCACGGGCTCCCCGCCCAGGGCGACGAGCGCGGGGCGCCACCGGGGGTGGTCGAGCAGGCCGTGATCCACCAGGACGTGCAGGTAGGACGGGGTGCCGCCGATGGTGTCCAGCCCGGCCCGCACGGCGTACGCGAGGTAGGCCGCCGGGTCGGTCCAGATCGCCTCGTCCAGGACGTGCAGCTCATGCCCGGCGAACACGGCGAACAGCTGGTCGCAGGAGGCGTCGAACGACACGGACGTGGTCAGCCCGACGCGCAGCCGCTCCCCCGTGGGCGAGACCAGCGGCCCCTGGTTGGCGTACAGGTTGACCACGCCGGTGTGCGTCACGACGACGCCCTTGGGGCGGCCGGTGGACCCGGAGGTGTAGATGACGTAGACCGGCTGGGCCGGATCGACCGGCACCATCGGGTCGGTGGCGGGGCAGCTTTCGACCCGTTCGGAAGTCTCCGGGTCATCGAGCACCAGCCGGTCGCCCGGCTCCTCCGGAAGCCGTTGCTGGATACGGCTGTCGGTCAGCGTCAGGACCGGCCGGGCGTCATCCAGGAGGTGCGCGATCCGAGCGGCCGGGTACTCCGGATCCACCGGCACGTACGCCGCACCCGACTTCAGCACCGCGAGGATCGCCACCACCAGCTCCGCCGACCTCGGCAGCGCCACCGCGATCAAGCGCTCCGGACCAGCACCCCGCGCCCTCAGCGCATGCGCCAACCGGTTGGCCCGCGCATCCAACTCGGCGTACGACAACGACACGTCGCCGCACACGAGTGCCGTCGCGTCCGGAGCCTTCCGGACCTGCTCCCGGAACAGCTCCGGCAACGTTTCACTGCGGGCCGGGGCCGCCGGGCCGGTGCCCAGGGCCGCGAGCGCCTGGTGCTCGTCGGCGGTGAGCAGGTCGAGCCGGCTGAGCCGCTGCCGGGGGTCGGCGACCGCGATGCGGAGAAGCCGCTCCCACCGGGCGAGCATCGTCTCGACGGTGGCGGAGTCGTAGAGGTCGTCGGCGTATTCGACGGACCCGTCGAGCCCGACCGGGGAGCCGTCCTCCCCATACCGCTCGGCCATCGTGAAGATCAGGTCCAGCTTGGCCGTGGCCGACGCCGACGGCACGTCCTCGACGCGCAGCCCTGGGGGCGCGAACTCGGCCCGCGGCGCGTTCTGGAGCACCAGCATGACCTGGAACAGCGGGTGGTGCGCGAGCGACCGGGACGGGTTCAGCACCTCGACCAGGTACTCGAACGGCACGTCCTGGTGGGCGTACCCGGCGAGCGCGGTGTCCCGGACCCGGTCCAGCAGCTCGGCGAACGTCGGGTCGCCCGAGGTGTCGGTGCGGAAGACCAGAGTGTTGACGAAGTAGCCGACCAGCTCGTCCTGCGCCTGGTCCGTCCGGCCCGCGACCGGACTGCCGACCGGGATGTCGTCGCCGGCCCCCAGCTTGCTCAGCAGCGCGGCCAGCCCCGCCTGGAGCACCATGAAGAGGCTCGTCCCATGGGCGCGGGCGAGCTCGCGGAGTCCCCGGTGCAGCTCGGCGTCCAGGCCGGCGCGCACGGAGCCGCCCCGGTGCGAGGCGACCGCCGGGCGGGGCCGGTCGCCGGGCAGCTCGATCAGCTCGGGGAGCCCGGCGAGCTGCCGGGTCCAGTAGTCGGCCTGCCCGGCGAGCAGGCTGCCCCGGTCGGCGGAGTCGCCGAGCAGTTCGTGCTGCCAGAGGGTGTAGTCGGCGTACTGGACGGGAAGCGGCGCCCACTGCGGGGCCCGGCCGCCCAGCCGCGCCGTGTAGGCGTCGGTCAGGCCCTGCGCGAGGGGGCTCAGCGACCAGCCGTCGCCCGCGATGTGGTGGAGCACCAGGTGGAGGACGTGGTCGTCCGGTGCGAGGGCGAACAGCTCGGCGCGCAGCGGCATGTCGGCGGCCAGGTCGAACCGCCGCTCCCGCGCCGCCGCCATCAGGCCCGGCAGCCCGGCCTCGGTGGCCGGGTGCACGGCCAGGCGCGGGCGGGCATCGTCCACGTCCAGCACGCGCTGGTGCGGGACGCCGTCCACCGCCGGAAACACGGTGCGCAGGCTCTCGTGCCGGGCGACGACGTCACCGATGGCGGCCTCCAGGGCCTGCCGGTCCAGGGCTCCGGAGAGCCGCCAGGCGAGGGAGATGTGGTAGTTCCCACCCGCGCCTTCCAGCTGGTGCAGGAACCACAGCCGGCGCTGCGCGAACGACAGCGGGATCATCTCGGGGCGCTCGCGGCGCGCCAGAGCGGTCTGCGCCGGGCCGGCCGCTCGCAGTGCGGCGGCCAGCGCTGCCGGGGTCGGCGCCTCGAACAGGGTGCGCAGCGGCATCTCCACGCCGAGCGTCGCGCGGATCCGGGCGGCGAGGCGGGTGGCGAGCAGGGAGTGCCCGCCGAGGTCGAAGAAGCCGTCGTCCACGCCGGCCGACGGCGCGCCCAGGACCTCGGCGAACAGCTCGCAGAGGATCTGCTCCTGGGCGGTGCGCGGGGCGCGGGAGGTGGTCACCGGGGTGAGGTCGGGGGCGGGCAGGGCGCGGTGGTCCAGCTTGCCGTTGACGGTCAGCGGCAGGTCGTTCAGCGTGACGAACGCCGAGGGCACCATGTGCTCCGGCAGCCGCTCGCGCAGGTAGGTGCGCAGGGCAGCGGGGAGCGGGGCGGCGTCGGCGGCCGGTACGAGGTACGCGGCGAGCCGGGTGTCGTCGGCCCGGTCCCGACGGGCGAGGACGGTGACCTGCGCGATGTCCGGGTGCGCGGCCAGGGCCGCCTCGATCTCGCCCAGCTCGATGCGGAAGCCGCGCACCTTCACCTGCTGGTCGGCCCGGCCGACGTAGCTCAGGGTGCCGTCCGCGCTGCGGCGCACGACGTCGCCGCTGCGGTACATGCGCGAGCCCGCGGGTCCGTACGGGTCGGCCACGAAGCGCCCCGCGGTCAGCCCGGGCCGGTTCAGATAGCCGCGTGCCAGGCCGGCTCCCGCGACGTACAGCTCGCCGGGAACGCCCGGGGCGACCGGGCGCAGGCCGGCGTCCAGGACGTACGCCCAGAGGTCGGGGAGGGCGGTGCCGATGTCGCCGGGGACGGTGGCGGTCCGGCCGAGTTCCGCGTACGTGACGTGCACCGTGGTCTCGGTGATGCCGTACATGTTGACCAGGCGCGGCGCGTCCTCCGGGTGACGGTCGTACCAGCCGGCCAGCCGGGCGTGCTCCAGTGCCTCGCCGCCGAAGACCACCGTGCGCAGGGCGAGCCCGCGGCCGGTCGCGGGATCCTCGGCGTCGGCCTGCATGAGCTGGTGGAAGGCGGACGGCGTCTGGTTGAGTACCGTCACCCGTTCACGGACGAGCAGGTCCAGGAACCGGCCGGGCGAACGGCTCGTCTCGTGGTCCACGACCACGAGGCGGCCGCCGTGCAGCAGAGGTCCCCACAGCTCCCAGACCGAGAAGTCGAAGGCGTACGAGTGGAAGAGGGTCCACACGTCGTCGGGACCGAAGCCGAACTGCTCGCGCGTGGCGTCGAAGAGACGCACCACGTTGCGGTGCGGGATCACGACGCCCTTGGGGTTTCCGGTGGAACCCGACGTGTGGATGACATAGGCGGCATGCGCCGGGTCGACGGCGGCCCCCGGGTCCGTGTCCGGCAGCCCGTCGAGGTCAGCGGTGTCCAGGAGCAGCCGGTCCACACCCTCCTCCGCACCCACCTGGCTCGTCGTCAGGAGCAGGGACGGCCGGGTGTCCTGGAGCAGGTAGGCGATGCGGGCGGCCGGGTACTCCGGGTCCACCGGCACATAGGCGGCACCCGCCTTGAGCACCGCCAGCACCGCCACGACCAGCTCCGCCGAGCGCGGCAGCTTCAGCGCCACCAACTGCTCGGGCCCGACGCCCCGTTCGATCAGGGCGTGCGCCAGCCGGTTGGCGCGTGCGTTCAGACCGCCGTACGTGAGGGTGGCCGTGCCGTCCGTGAGGGCGACGGCGTCCGGATCGGCCCGCACCTGCCGCTCGAACAGCGCGGGCAGGCTGTGCTGCGGCGGTTCCCCGCCCCGACCGGCCGGCCGCAGTGCCCGGAGTTCGTCGGCGGACACCACGTCCACCTGGCCGAGGCGCCGTCCGGGGTCGGCGGCGACGGCACGCAGCAGCCGCAGCCAGCGTTCGACGAGGCCCGTGACGGTGGCCGCGTCGAACAGGTCCGTGCTGTACTCCACCACACCCGACAGGCCGCCCCCGCCGGGCTGCTCGGCGAGGACGAAGGTCAGGTCGCACTTGGCCGTGCCGGTGGGGACCAGGTCGGACGCCACCCGCAGCCGCGGCAGGTCGAAGGTGCCGGACGGCGCGTTCTGAAGGGTCAGCATCGTCTGGAAGAGGGGGTGGTGCGCGAGGGTCCGCGCCGGGTTCAGCGCCTCGACCAGGTGCTCGAACGGCACGTCCTGGTGCGCGTACGCGGCCAGCGCCTCGGAGCGGACTCGGGCCAGGAGTTCGGTGAACGTCGGGTCGCCGGACAGGTCGGTGCGCAGCACCAGTGTGTTGACGAAGAAGCCCACCAGGTCGTCCAGGGCCTCGTCGGTGCGTCCCGCGACGGGCGTGCCGATCGGGACGTCGGTCCCGGCGCCCAGCTTTCCGAGCAGCGCGGCCAGTCCGGCCTGGAGCACCATGAAGAGGCTGGCCCCGCCGTCGCGGGCGAGGGCGCGCAGACCCTCGTACAGCTCCGCGTCGACGCGCACCGGCAGTTGGGCGCCCCGGTAGGACATCGCCTCGGGCCTGGGCCGGTCGAAGGGCAGCTCGACCTGGTCGGGCAGGCCCGCCAGCCGCTCGCGCCAGTAGGCGAGCTGGGCGTCCAGCAGGCTGTCCGGATCGCCATCGGCGCCCAGCAGTTCCCGCTGCCACAGGGTGTAGTCGGCGTACTGGACCGGCAGCGGCGACCACCGCGGCTTCGCGCCCTCGCTCCGGGCCGCGTAGGCGGTCGTCAGATCCTGCGAGAGCGGGCCCGTCGACCAGCCGTCGCCGGCGATGTGGTGGACGACGAGCAGGAGGACGTGCTCCTCGTCGCCGAGCCGGAACAGCTCGGCGCGCAACGGCGGTTCGTCGGACAGCTCGAACCCCTGCCGTGCCGCCTCGGCCAGCCGGTCGGACAGCTCGCGCGCGCCGGTCTCGGTCACCCGCAGCCGGGGCCGGGCCGCGTCGGGGTCCAGCACCCGCTGGCACGGCACACCGGCGACCGAGGGGAAGACGGTGCGCAGGGTCTCGTGGCGTTCGGCCACGTCCGCCAGGGCGGCTTCGAGGGCGCGCTCGTCCAGGCTCCCGGTCAGCCGCAGCGCCAGCGGGATGTTGTACGTGGCGCTCGGGCCCTCCATCCGGTGCAGGAACCACAGCCGGCGCTGCGCGGAGGACAGCGGCACGGTCTCGGGCCGCTCGCGCCGGCCCAGCGCCGGGCGCGCCTGGCCGGCCGCGTCCGCCCCTGCCGCCAGCCGGGCCACCGTCGGCGCGTCGAACAGGTCGCTGAGCCGCAGCTCCACGCCCAGCACGGACCGGGCCCGGGCGATGAGCCGGGTGCCGAGCAGGGAGTGTCCGCCGAGGTCGAAGAAGTCGTCGTCCAGGCCGACCGCGGGGACGCCCAGCACCTCGGCGAACAGCCCGGCGAGCTGGTGCTCGACCGCGCTGCGCGGGGCGCGGACCGGTGCGGTGGGCCGGTGCTCGGGGGCGGGCAGGGCGCGCCGGTCCAGCTTGCCGTTCGGGGTCAGCGGCAGGGCCTCCAGCACCACGACCGCCGAGGGCACCATGTACGCGGGCAGCCGGTCGCGGAGCCAGGCGCGCAGGGCGTCCGCCCGGACGTCCTGTCCGGCGACGGGCACGACGTGGGCGACGAGAAGGGGCTCCTCGTCGGTGCGCACGGTGACGGCGGTGCGGGCGAGGCCCGGGTGTTCGGCGAGGACAGCCTCGATCTCGCCGAGTTCGACACGGAAGCCGCGTACCTTCACCTGGTCGTCCGTACGCCCCAGGAACTCGAGGTCACCCTCGCCGTTCCAGCGCACCAGGTCACCCGTGCGGTACATCCGCGCACCACCCTCACCGAACGGGTCCGCCACGAACCGCCCGGCCGTGAGACCCGGCCGGTCGTGGTAGCCCCGCGCCAGACCCGGACCCGCGATGTACAACTCGCCGGACACACCGGCCGGCACCGGCCGCAGCGCACCGTCCAGCACATACAGCCGGGCGTTGGTGACGGGACGGCCGATGACCGGGCCCGGGCTCGACGCCACGGCTGCGGTCACCGAGTTGACCGTGCACTCGGAGGGGCCGTACAGGTTGAGGCAGTACGTGCCGTCAGCCGCCCGCAACCGCTCCCACAGCTGCCGCGGTACGGCCTCGCCACCGGCCGCGACCACCGCAGGGCCGCGTCGTGGGTCGCTCAACAGGCCATGAGATACAAGGGCGTGGAGGTATGAGGGAGTGGCCTCCACGTAGTCCAGCCCACGGTCTGCCGCGTACGCGACGAACGCCTCCGGGTCCGTCCAGGCCGCGTGGTCCAGGACGTGCAGCTCGTGGCCCGCGAAGAGGGCCATCAGCTGGTTCCAGGAGGCGTCGAAGGACACCGAGGTGGTGAGCGCCACGCGCAGCCGGTCCCGCTCCTTCAACAGCGGTGCGAACAGGGCGTTCCGGTGGTCGGTGAGCAGATCGGCCAGGCCGCCGTAGGTGGCGACGACGCCCTTGGGGCGGCCGGTGGACCCGGAGGTGTGGATGACGTACGCGGGGTGACGCGCGTCGACCGCCACCATCGGATCGGCGGCAGGGCGGCTTTTGAGCTCCGCCACCGTCGCCGGGTCATCGAGCACCAGCCGGTCGCACGGCCCCTCCGGCAGGTGGCCGAGGGTGCGGGCGTCGGTCAGTGTCAGGACCGGCCGGGTGTCGTCCAGGAGATACGCGATCCGAGCGGCCGGATACTCCGGATCCACCGGCACATACGCGGCGCCCGACTTCAGCACCGCGAGGATCGACACCACCAGCTCCGCCGACCTCGGCAACGCCACCGCGACCAGCCGCTCCGGACCCGCCCCGCGCGCCATCAGCGCATGGGCCAAACGGTTCGCCCGCGCATCCAACTCCGCGTAGGACAACGACACATCGCCACACGCGAGCGCCACCCGGTCCGGGACCGTCCGCACCTGCTCCCGGAACAGCTCGGGCAGGCTCGCGGCCGGGGGCGCCGCCGTCGGCCCGGTACCCAGCACCGCCACCTCGCGGTGCTCCTCGGCCGTGAGCAGGTCGACCCCGCCCACCGTCTCGTCCGGATCGAGGTCCGCCACCGCGTCGAGCAGGGCGAGCAGCCGTCCCTGGTGTGCGGCGAGGTCGTCGTCGCGGTACGCGTCCGGCGCGCCGTGCAGCCTGAGCAGCGGGGCGTTGCCGTCCCGGTAGTCGAACAGCCAGACGGCGAGGTCGGTGGTCGAGCCGGAGACGAAGTGGTGCACGGACGCGGGATGTCCGGCGAAGCTGGGCCTGGCGTTGAAGGCCATGATGTTGACGATCAGCGGGAACGCCGTACCGATGCCCCCGGGCGCTCCGAGGTCGCGGAGCAGGTCCTCGCCGCGGTACCGCTCGTGTGCGACAGCCGCCTCGACCTCGTTCGCCACCTGGGCCACGAGCTCGCCCCACGGCATGTCCGGCCGCACGGTCAGCCGGAGCGGAACCACGTTCGACATCGTGCCGGGCACAGCCATCAGGTCGCGGCCGGCGTCACGGCGGCCGGTGACGGGGAGGGCGAGAACCACGTCCTGGGCGCCGCTCAGCCGGTGGGCGTAGAGCGCGGTCGCCGCGATCACCATGCGGGACCACCTGACCCCGGCCCGGGCCGCCGCCGCCCGCAACGCCTCCGGGCTCCGCAGCTCCCGCTCGCCGGCCACGCGCAGGACCCGGTGCGGGTCGGTCGCCGAGATGTCGGTGAGCCGTGTCGGGGCGGGCAGATCGGTGAAGCGCCCGGTCCAGTAGGCGCGGTCCGCCGTGAAGGCGTCGGAGGCGCGGTAGTCGGCGTCGCTGTCGACCAGGTCCCGCAGCGTGCCGAACGGGGACGGCGGCACGGGGGCGTCCCCGGCCAGCGCCGAGTACACCTCGCCGACCCGCCCGCGGATCATCGAGCTGCTGATCGCGTCCAGGACCACGTGGTGGTAGTTCAGGTACCAGAGGTACTCCGTCGGTGACAGCCGGATCAGCGCGTGGCCGAACAGCGGATCGCGGGACAGGTCGAGCGGGCGGGCGAGGTCGCGCTCCATCCACTCGCCGGCCACCGCCCTGGGGTCCGGCTCCGCCTCGAAGTCGAGGTGCACCGGTGCCCAGTCCCAGGTCGCGCGGAGGATCTGGTGCGGGCCGTCCCCTTCGTCGGTGAAGGTCACGTGCAGGGCGTCGACCTCGTCCACCACCCGGCGCAGCGCGGCCTCGAACAGCTCCGGATCGACCGGCCCATGGATCTCCAGGCACTCACCGACGCGGTAGCCCGGGATCGGCGTCGGCGAGCTCTGCTCGGCGAGCCAGATCTCCCGTTGGGCCGCGGTCAGGGGCAGGACGTCGCCGTCACGACGGGACATGGGGGTACCTCCAGAGGTGTGAAAGGGCATGCGCGCAGGGCGCACCGGCCGCGGTGGCGTCACGCGGCCGGGCGGGTGGGGCGGATTCCTGCGGTCAGGCGGCGAGTTCGCCGGCCTGGAGCTGCCAGAGGGATGCGTAGAGCCCGTGCTGGGCGAGGAGTTCGTCGTGGGTGCCCTGCTCGGCGACGATGCCGCCCTTGTCCAGGACGAAGATGCGGTCGGCGTGGCGGACCGTGGAGAGGCGGTGGGCGATGACGATCATGGTCCGGTCGGCCGCGAAGCTGTGCAGCGTGCGCTGGATGGCGGCCTCCGTCTCGTTGTCCACGGCCGAGGTCGCCTCGTCCAGGATCACGACGGGCGGGTCCTTGAGGATCGCGCGGGCCAGGGCGATCCGCTGCCGCTGGCCGCCGGAGAGCGCGGCGCCGCGTTCGCCGATGAGGGTCTCGTAGCCGTTCGGCAGGGTCGTGATGAAGGTGTGCGCCTCGGCCATGGCGGCGGCCCGGACGACGGCCTCGTCGGAGGCGCCGAAGCTGCCGTAGCGGATGTTGTCGGCGATGCTGCCGTCGAAGAGAAACGGGTCCTGGGCGACGAAGCCGATGGCGTGGCGCAGGTCGTGCCGCCGCAGGTCCTTGACGTCCCGGCCGTCGAGCATGACCTGGCCGCACTCGGCGTCCTGGAAGCGCATGAGCAGTTTGGCGATCGTCGTCTTGCCGGAGCCGGTGGCGCCGACCAGCGCGGTGACCCGCCCGGCCGGGATGGTCAGCGAGAGGCTGTCCAGGGTCGCCGGGCGGCCGGGATAGGCGAAGGTGACCTCGTCCAGGACGATCTCGCCCCGCACGGCGGGGAGTTCGAGCGCCCCTTCGCCGCTGTCGGCCTCGACGGGCAGCTCACGCAGCCGCTGGACCCGCTCGTAGGAGGCGAGGGTGCGCTGGTACTGGTCGGCGATGCCGCCGAGCCGGCTCATCCGCATGAGCAGCATCTGAGGCAGCCCGATCAGGGGGCTGAACACCTCGAAGCGGAGGGTGCCGTCGAGGACCGCGCGGCCGCCGATGAGCAGGGTGCCGGCCATCGAAGCGGTGGTGCAGGCCCGGACGGTCTCGCCGTGGCGGAGGGTGCCGCGGTCGGTGCGGTGGCTGCTCTCCTGAACCGCGTCGCTCAACTGGTCGACGCGCTCGGCCTCGTACGCCTCGGTGCAGAAGCTCTTGACGGTCGCAACGGCTTCGAGCGAGTTGATCACCTGGCTGCCGAGCCTGGCGCGGTGTTCGCCGGTGGCGGCGTAGTCCGTCGCGGCCTTCTCCTGGTGGCGCAGCGAAAGCCAGGCGATGACGGGGATAGGGAGGAAGGCGATCCAGGCGATCTGGGGTGCCAGCAGGAGGAACGCCGGTACCAGAAGGGCCAGGCTGGTGCCGAGTTGCAGCACGTCGTTGGCCGGTCCCGCGAAGAAGGCGCCGAGCTGGCCGACGTCGTTGGTGAGGGTGCCGGCCACCCTGCTGGTCCGTTCGCCCTCCAACTGGCCCAGTTCGAGGTGCTGGACGTGCCGGTAGGTGCGTCCCCGCCAGTCGTGCTCGATGTCCTGGCCGAGCCGGCGCCACTGGAGGTTCGAGGCGTACGAGAGTCCCGCGACGGCGGCGCAGGCAGCGGCCACTAGTCCCGCCAGGCCCCAGAGCTGGGCGGACGCCGTGGTCAGGCCGAGGCCGGCCAGCGGTGCGGCCTCCCCCTTGATGAGGACCAGGCCGGTCCATCCGAGGAAGGTACCGAGCGCCATTTCCGCAGCCTGGCAGGCGACGGACAGGGCTGCGGCCCGGTAGAGGCGGGGGCGGTGGGGTCCCACGATCTCCAGCAGGGGGTGCCGCTCGGCGTCGGGCCCGGCCGCCTCGGCCGTTCCGCGCCACGCCTTCCGCAGGACGACCGCGGTCGCCGCGGCCACTCCGCCGACGGCGACGAGCTGCCTGGTCAGGGCCGATCCCTTGACCAGCGCGGTGCCCGCCGCGACCCCGCCGCCGACGGCGAGCACCGGCCGTACGACAAGGCCCCGGTCCGCCCGAGGGGCCGGCACGGACCGGTCCGTCGCCGCTCGTCCCGTGCCGGCCGCTTCCCGGGCGAGCCGGGCGACGGTGCGGCCGATGATCCGGCCGACGTCCGCGGCGCACAGCCGTGCGTCGTGCCGGACGAGCACCCCGCCGGTGACCGGGCTGGCCTGGGCCTCGGTGATCCCGGGGATGTGGCGCAGCGCGGTGGCGAGAATCTCGGCCGTCCGGGGGCGTCCGACGACGAGCCCGACGTCCCAGCGCTGGCGGCCCGGTGTGACCGAGCGAGGGCTCGCGGCCGGTTCCACGGAGCGGAATCCGGATGCGGCTCCCAGTAGCGATGGCATGTGTACGTTCACCTGTTTGCGGAGGTCGCGGAAGGCCGTCACGGACTCGACGGATCAGGGCGACGGAGCGGGAATTGAGATGCGGAGCGGGCCGACGGTGGCCTCGGGGGGCGCAGGCGGGGCGGCCCCGGAACGGCCGCCACCCTGGCGCGTGCCGCCGCAATCGATCGGCGGGCGCGCCCGGTGGCGGCCGCGGGTCGCACAGGCCGTCAGTGCGTCTTTCCGGCGGCGCTCTCGGCGGTCGCGCGGATCTTCGGGGCCCTCCGGTCCCCCTTGGCACCGTCTCCGGTCGCGTGCTGACCGGGCACGGAGCGGCCCTCGGTGTCGCCGGCGGCGATCTGTGCGGCGACCACGTCGGCGGCGACCTCGGCCGCGAGGTCATGAATGTTCTCCCCGGCCTCGTGGGCCGCCTTCTTCACCTCCATCGCGATTCCGACGGACGCTTTGACGACTCCACCCACCAGTGGCTTCAGCAGACGCTTGGCCAGCGGCGCGACGATGAGTCCGACGAGAAACGGCGGTACTACAGGCGGCATGACGCTCCATCCTCTCCACGCATACGTATGACAGGGAACCCGGGCACGACGAGAAGGGGAGCGGCGCACCGCCGGGCGGAAATAGACATTCCGTTTCGAATTCCGGTACAGAGCCGAAAAATTCCGGATGTTCCCGGAAGTCGAATTCCCGGACGACAGGAACACGCCGTCCGATCCCTTGATCACGGTAGTCGAACAACACCCACCTGGGCCAAATGGATTCCTCCGGGTTCACTCGTGTGAGTGTCCGTGGCCATTTCTCGTGTCCGGAATTAAGCACACTCCGGCGCGCCTAAGGACTGATGATCCGACTATCCTCTTCGAAACATGCTGCCTGGCACATGCCCCGACGCCCCTCCCCCGACTCGTACGGGTGAATCAGGTTCGGCCGCCCCCGCCGATCCCCGCCGCGCCCGGCCCCGGCGGCCGGGCGATTCCGGGTGCTCGAACAGGCTTTGCGGGTAAGGAAGTCGGATCATCACGACCGCTCCCCGGTGTCACCATGGCGCCATGCTCCGACGCACCCCGCCGGCCGTCCTGACGGCCGCGCTCACCGCCTCGGCCCTCGCGCTGAGCGGCTGCGGCGGCGTCGCCCGCTCCTCGACGAACACCCCCCTGGTGGACCGCGGCACCGTCCGGATCGCCGAGGCCAGCGAGACGCCGAGCTTCGACCCGTACTCCACCTTCGGCGCCTCCCAGGCCCATTACGCCTACGACTCCCTGGTGAACCCCGCCGCCGACGGCGGCCTGGCCACCGGCCTGGCCGCCTCCTGGCGGGCGACGGCCACCAGCGCCGTGTTCACGCTCCGCACGGGCGTCACCTGCTCCGACGGGACCGCCCTCACCGCCTCGGCGGTCGCCCGGTCGCTGACCTACGCGGCCGACCCGGACAACCAGCTCGCGGGAGCCCGCACGGTTTTGCCGAACGTCCCCTTCACGGCGCGCGCCGACGACCGGACGCGCACGGTGTCGGTCTCCGCCGGCGCCCCGTTCCCCTTCCTGATCCGCACCATCGGCCTGCTGCCCATCGTCTGCCCGGCGGGCCTGGACCGGCCCGGCTCGCTCGCCCGCGCCACACAGGGCACCGGCCCCTACGTGCTGACCCGCTACACCCCCGGCGGGCCCTACGAGTTCACCGTCCGCGACGGCTACACCTGGGGGCCCGCCGGTGCGACGACCGCCGAGCGCGGGCTGCCCGAGCGCATCCGGCTCTCGGTGGTGCCCCAGACCTCCACGGCGGCGAACCTCCTGCTGACCGGGGGCGTCGACATCGCGCGGGTGAGCGGGCCCGACCGCGCCCGGCTCACCGGCCACGGCCTGGCCGTCTCCGAGGTCGCGACCGTCGTCGGGCTGACCTTCTTCAACCAGCGCCCCGACCGGATCCTCGCCGACCGGGCCGTGCGCCGGGCCCTGGTCTCCGCCCTCGACCGCCGGGGGCTCGCCAACGTCGCCGTGGGCGGCGCCGGCAGCCCCGCCGAGGACTTCGGCGCCGAGGGGGCCGTCTGCCATGCCGACCTCGCCGACGCCAACCTGCCCACCCGGGACGCCGCCGAAGCACTGCGGGAAGCGGGCTGGACCCGCTCCGCCGGCGGTCCGCTCACCAAGCACGGCCGGGCGCTCCGGCTCCGCCTGATCACCAGCCCCGATCTCGGCCCCACCCTGGCATCCGTCGCCGAGCTGATGGCCCGGGAGTGGACGGCGCTCGGCGCGAAGGTCGAGCTGGTCACCGAGAGCCTGCCCGCCCTCGTCAACGCGATGTACACGACGGCCGACTTCGACGTGGTGGTCGGCAGTACGCCGGGCTTCGCCCTGCCGGCGGGCTTCATCCCCTTCTTCTCCGGCCCCGCCCCCGCCGAGGGCCTGAACTTCGCGGGGGTGGCCGATCCGGAGTACGACGCCCTGGTCTCCCGGGCCCTCCGGGAGCCGGACACGACAGGGTGCGCCACCTGGAACAGGGCCGCCGCCGCGCTCTTCCGCTCCGCCGCCGCTCTGCCGATCGCCGAGGGCCGCAGCGGCGTGTACGGCCACCGCACCACATTCACCACTACGTTCGGCGGCCGGCTCGTCCCCACGAGCATCCGCCTCCACCAGTGATCCCGGGGCCCACCATGACCGTTCCCCCACTGCTGCGGCACCCCTGGACGGTGTTCCTGGGCCGTCGCGGCCTCCGGCTCCTCGTCTCCCTCGGCATCGTCGTCACCGCGTCATTCGCGATGATCCGCCTCATCCCCGGCGACCCCGTGCGGGCCGCGCTCGGTGTGGACGCCGCGCCCGACCTCGTCGCCGCCCGACGGCACGCGCTCGGGCTGGACCTGCCGTTCCTGACCCAGTACCGGCAGTACCTCGGCGGTCTGCTGCACGGCGACCTCGGGACCTCGCTGGTCACCGGGGCGCCGGTCGCGGAGCTGGTCCGCACCCGGCTGCCGGCCACCCTGGAGATCGCCGGCCTCGCCTTCCTCACCGCGCTCACCGTCGCCCTGCCCGGCGGGCTGCTCGCCGCCGTCCGCACCCGCGACGGCCGCCGCCCGCGTAGCGAGCTGGCGTTCACCACGGTCACCGCCGGTCTGACCGGGGTACCCGACTTCGTGCTGGCCGCCGGGCTCACCGCCCTGCTCGCCGTCGGCCTCCAGCTGTTCCCGGTGGCCGGTGCGGCGGGCGTCGCCTCCCTCGTGCTCCCCGTCCTCGCGCTCTCCCTCACCCCCACCGCCGTACTGCTGCGCATCGTCAGGGTGGAGGCGCTGAAGGTGCTGGACGAGGACTATCTGCGTACCGCGCGGAGCAAGCGGCTGCCCGCCGCACGCCGCCATCTGCGGCACACGGCACCGAACATGGCGTCCGCGGCGCTCACCGTCGCCGGAAGCCTGCTGCCCGCACTGATCGCGGGCACCGTCCTGGTCGAGAAGGTGTTCGCCTGGCCCGGCATCGGGTCCGCGATGGCCCAGTCCGTGGGCGCGCAGGACTACCCGGTGGTCCAGGCCATGGTGCTGGTGCTCGGGACCACCGTGCTGCTCGCCGGTCTCCTGGTCGACGTGCTGCTCGCCCTGCTCGACCCCCGCTCGGCCATCCGGGAGATGTGATCATGAGCCTTCCCGCCGGTCTCCGGCGCTCCCCCATGGCCTGGGTCACCGGGGTCATGCTGGCGTCGCTCGTCGTGCTCGCCGTGGCCGGCCCGCTGTTCTGGGGCGCGGCGGCCGACCGCCCCGACCCCTCGGCCGTGCTCCAGGGGCCCTCGGCGGCCCACCCGGCCGGCACGGACGGCCTCGGCCGGGACCTGCTGGCCCGGATCCTGGCGGCGGCCCGGCCCTCGCTGCTGCTCGCGCTGGCGTCGGTGCTGCTCGGGGCGACCGCGGGCGTGCTCCTGGGGGCCTGCACCGCCGTCGTCGGCCGACGCGCCCGCCGGCTGGCCGCCGGGCTGATCAACCTCCTGCTCGCGTTCCCGGCGCTCCTGGTCGCGATGTTCCTCGCGGTGGTGTTCGGCGCGGGCACGGCCGGTGCGGTGCTGGCACTCGCCGCCGCGGGGGTGCCCGGGTTCGCGCGGCTGGCCCAGACCCTCGCGGCGGGCGTCGCGGGCACCGACCACCTGGCCGCCGCCAGAGTCCTCGGGCTGGGCCGGTTCCGGCTGCTGTGGCGCCATGTCCTGCCGAACATCGCCGAGCCGCTGCTCCTGAGCGTCACCACGGCGGCGGGCACCGCCCTGGTCGCGCTCTCCGGGCTGAGCTTCCTCGGTCTCGGCGTCCAGCCTCCGGGCTACGACTGGGGGCAGCTGCTCAGCCAGGGGCTCGACCGGATCTACGCCGAGCCGCTTCCCGCGCTCGCACCGGGCCTGGCGCTCGTGTACGCGGCGCTGACGTTCCAGCTGCTGGGCGAGGTCCTGGCCGGGGGTGCCGCCCGGCGCGGCCCGGTGGTGCGCGTCCCGGCACAGCGCTCCGCCCCGAGCGGTCCCGCCGAGGAAGGGCAGGTCCTGCAGGTCGAGGGCCTCACCGTCGAACTCCCGACCCCCGCCGGACCGATCCGCCCGGTGCGCGGGGTGAGCCTGTCGCTGGGGCGGGGCGAGATCGTCGGGCTGGTCGGCGAATCGGGTTCGGGCAAATCGCTGACCGCTCTCGCCGTCGCGGACCTGCTCCCGTACGGCGCCCGGGTCTCCCGGCGTACGCTGCGCCTGCTCGGGACCGATCTCGGCGCGCTGACGCGGAAGGAGCGGGACCGGCACCTCGCGACGGGCCTGTCGGTGATGTTCCAGAACCCGGCGTCCGCGCTCAACCCTGCCTTGCGGATCGGCACCCAGCTCACCGAGGCGGTCCGGACCCATCGCGGGGCGGGCCGCGCCGAGGCCACCGCGCAGGCCGCCGAGGCGCTGCGCCGCGTCGCCCTCCCCCCGTCACTGCTGCGCTCGCGCCCGTACGAGCTCTCCGGCGGCCAGCGCCAGCGGGTGATGATCGCCGCCGGTCTGATGGTGCGGCCGGGGCTGATCATCGCGGACGAGCCGACGACCGCGCTCGACGTGACCGTGCAGCGGCAGATCACCCGGCTGCTCGTGGACATCCGGCGGGACACCTCCGCCGCGATCCTGTTCATCAGCCACGATGTCGCACTGGTCGCCGAGTTCTGCGAACGGGTGCTGGTCATGTACGCGGGCACCATCGTCGAGACCCTGCCCGTCGGCCGGCTCGCCGCGGGCGCCCGGCACCCCTACACCCGGGCGCTCGTCGCGTCGGTCCCGGACCTCGCCGCCGACCGAGGCCGCCCGCTGCCGACGGTCGGGGGCGCCCCGCCCGATCCGCTCGCGCCCTCCCCCGGCTGTGCGTTCGAGGCCCGCTGCCCGCGCCGCCGGGACCGCTGCGCCGAGCAGGCTCCGCCGCTGGACGATCTGGGCTCCGGCCACCGGGTCGCCTGCTGGTACCCGCTGCCGGTGACGGCCGCCGCGGAGACGGCGGCCGCGTCATGACAACCCTCCGGGTGGACGGCCTCACCGTCCGGCGCACCGGCCCCCGCGGCTCCTTCGCCGCCGTGGACGGGGTCTCACTGGAGATCGCGCCGGGCACGACGCTGGGTCTCGTCGGGGAGTCGGGCTCCGGAAAGTCCACGCTGGCGGGCGCGATCGTCGGCCTGGTGCCGGTGCGGGCCGGCCGGATCCTCGTGGACGGGGAGGAGATCCGCACCCGCACCCTCCGGGACCGGCGCCGACTGGGCCGTCGGGTCCAAGTGGTCCTCCAGGACCCGGACACCGCGCTCGATCCCCGGATGACCGCCCGTCAGGCGCTGGTCGAGGCGGCCACGGTGTTCCGCCGGCTCGACCGGGCGGGGCGCACGGAACGCGTCGCCGAGCTGTTGGAGCTGGTCGGCCTGGACGCCGGGCTCGCCGACCGCCTGCCCCGGCAGCTGTCCGGGGGTCAGCGGCAGCGGGTCGCCCTGGCTCGTGCGCTGGCCGTCGAGCCGGGCCTGCTGATCGCCGACGAGATCACCTCGGCGCTCGACGTCTCGGTGCAGGCGTCCGTCCTGAACACGGTCCGCCGGCTTCAGCAGGGGCTCGGTCTGTCCATGCTGTTCATCGGCCACAACCTGCCGGCGGTCTGCCATGTCTCCGACGCGGTGGCGGTCATGCGGCACGGCCGGATCGTGGAGACCGCGCCCACCGGAACGCTTCTGCGCGCGCCGGCCCACCCGTACACCCGGACGCTGCTCGACTCCGTACCGTCCCTGCGTACCGCGCCGCCCGGGAAAACGACGTCGTGACCGCCAGGAATGCGTATCCGCCATTCTGCTGTCAAGCCGACGCATAATTCCTCACGCTCACGGATTACCGCACACTTTTCCCGCGGGTTTTCCGTGAGACGATGCGGCGGCTTCAGAATGCGACGGGGCCTTTCTTTTCTCGAACCGCTTTCGAAAGGTACGGAATATGGGAGTTCTCGCGCCCGGCCAGCCCCTGCCCCACCAGCCTCTGCCCCACCAGCCTCTGCCCCACCGGAGCCGGTCCCATCAGACCGGTGCCGGCCTGTCCGTGCCTTTCGCCGTCGCCGGTACCGGGATGCACCTGCCGCCTGCGGTCGTCACCAACCAGGAGCTGACGCGCACCCTGGACACGAGCGACGCGTGGATCACGAGCCGGACCGGCATCCGCGAACGCCGCTGTCTGGCACCGCACTTGGCGACCTCGGACATGTGTGTCGCCGCCGCGCGTACGGCGTTGGAGGCGGCCGGGATCGAGCCGGCCGGGCTGGACGCGGTCATCGTGGCCAGCTACACGGGCGACCAGCCGCTCGTGTCGACCGCGCTGATCGTCAAGGACGCCCTGGGCGCCCACCGTGCCCTGTCGCTGGACGTCACCCAGGCCGCGTGCGCCTCGGGCATCCAGGCCGTGCTGATCGCCGCCCACCTCCTTCAGAACCCGTCCATCGACACGATCCTGATCCTCGCGGCCGACTGCGCGTCCCGGATCACCGACCCCGCCGACCGCACCACGCGCGTCTTCTTCGGGGATGCCGCGGCGGCCGTCGTCCTCACCCGCAGCGAGACGCCCGGAGCCGGTCTGCTCTCGTACGACCTGGGCTCCCAGCTCTCGTACGACGTCCAGATCCCCGCCGGGGGCTCCCGGCTGCCCGCGAGCAGCGCCACCGTCGCCGCCGGGGAGCACTATCTGCACATGGACGGGCGTGCCGTGTGGAACACCGCGACGACACGCCTCCCCGAGAGCATCCGCAGCGCCGCGCACCAGGCCGGTGTGCCGGTGGACCAGGTGCGGCACTTCTTCCTGCACCAGGCCAACCTGAACATCCTCAACGAGACCCTGAGCGCCCTCGACGTCCCTCGTGAGCGCGCCACCGTCACCATCGACCGGCTGGGCAACACCGGTTCGGCGGGGGTTTTCACGGCGCTGCACACGACGGTGACCGAGGGCGCCCTGCTTCCGGGGGACGTCTATGTGCTCTCCGCCATCGGCGCGGGCTTCCAGTGGGGCAGCCTCTGCCTGCGTCACGCCTGAGTCAGCGTGTCGTTCGGGGCGTCCACGGACGAGTGAACTGCCTGCCGTACCGTGGCGCACCGTCCGCCGCGAACGACAGCATGGGCTCATGATCATCACGCGCTCCGGGGCCGAACGGGCCGCCCAGGCCCGGGCGGCCGAAGCCCAGCTCGCCACCGATGGAATCGACGGGGTGGTGTTCGGCTGGGTCGACAACGCCGGGCTCACCCGGGTGAAGTCGGTGCCCCTCAGCCAGCTCGTACACGCCGCCGAGTTCGGGGTCGGTGCCCCGCCCTGCTTCGATCTCGCCCTGGTGGACGACTCCTTCACCTCCGCCCCCTCCAGCACGGGCGCGGTGGGCGATCTGCGCCTCGTCCCGGATCTCGACCGGCTCACCCCCCTCGCGGCCCAGCCCGGCTGGGCCTGGGCCCCGGCCGATCGCTACTCCCAGGACGGCGCTCCGCACCCCGGCTGTCAGCGCGGCTTCGCCCGCCGGGCCGCGGAGGCCTTGGAGCGGCGCGGCCTGACGTTGCGCGCCGGGATCGAGGTCGAGTGGGCGGTGGCCGACGCCGCGGGCGATCCGGCGACGACCGGGCCCGGATACGGCATGACCCGCTTCATCGAGCACTCCGACTACCTCCGGGACGTGCTGCGAGCCCTCACCACGCAGGGGCTCAGCGTGGCCCAGCTCCATCCCGAGTACGCCGCCGGGCAGTTCGAGGTCTCCGTGGCCGCCGAGGGCCCGGTCGAGGCGGCCGACACGACGATGCTGATCCGCCACACGATCCGGGCCGTCTCCGCCCGGCACGGCCTGCGCGTCTCGTACGCCCCCGTCTTCACCGAAGGCGCGCTCGGCAACGGCAGCCACCTCCACCTCAGCCTCTGGCGTGAGGGCCGCAACCTCGGCCACGGTGGCTCCGGCCCCCACGGCTTGCACCCCGAGGCGGAGCACTTCCTGGCGGGAGCGCTGGCGGAACTGCCCGCGCTGCTCGCCCTCGGCGCGCCGGGGGCCGCCTCCTACCTGCGCCTGGTCCCGGCCCACTTCGCCGGGGCATACCGGTGCTGGGGACTGGAGAACCGTGAGGCGGCGCTGCGCCTGATCACGGGCTCCACCGCCGAGCAGGCGAACGCCGAGTTCAAGTGCTTCGATGCCGCCGCCAACCCGTATCTCGCGGTGGGCGGTGTGCTGGCCGCCGGGCTGTCCGGGCTCGATGCCGGACTGCCCCTGCCTCCCGAGACCCGGGGCGACCCGGTCACGGCGGCCTCCGCCGAGCGCCTCCCGGTCAGCCTGTCGGAGGCGGCCGACGCGTTCGAGAAGTCCGCGCTGCTGCGACAGACGCTCGGACGCGAGTTGTACGAGGCGGTGCTGGCGGTGCGGCGGGCGGAGGCGGACCTGTTCGCGGGGCGCTCGGACGTGGAGGTCATCGAGGCGACGCGCTGGCGGTACTGACGAGCGGTCAGCCCGACCCGTTCAACTCCCGCGTCATGTAGACCGCGGCCGGGCCGTAGCTCGCGGGCAGTGGGGTTCCGGGCCGGACGCGGTAGTTCAGCGCGGACCACATCCCCTGCGTGCCGTGCACGGCGACCAGGGAGGAAGTCCGGTATCCGGCCGTCCGCCCGGCTTCCTCCAGGTGCCGCAGCATCCGGGGAGCCAGGCCGCGCCCGCGCAGCCGCTCGGCGATCACCAGGTCGTGTAGGTGCAGGTTGGTCCCCGCCGGCCCCACTTGTTCGAGCAGGCGCAGGTCCGGGCAGCGGCCGAGCGGGTACGGCAGGGCGAGCAGGTAGCCGCCGAAGGCACCCTCGCACAACAGCACGAAGCAGGTGGACGGCGATGCGCGGTGCCGGGACCGCAGTGCCTCCTCGCCCTCGGACAGACCGCTTGCCGCATAGGCGCGTCGCTCCAGCGCGACCACCTCGCCCCAGTCCTCTTCCCGGAGCGGGCGGATCGTCCCGGAATCCGTCATGCGCCACCGACACAGGTGTAGGGCAGGGGCGCGAAGCCGTTGAAGCCCCGGGTGGTGTAGGCGGTAGCGTACGCGCCGCAGGAGTGGACCCAGACCGGGTCGCCGGAGGCAACGGCGCGCGGAACGCGGACCGCGCCGCCCTCCCGCGCGTACGCGTCGTCGCTGTCGCAGGTCGGTCCGGCCACCAGGGCCTCGACGAACCGGCCGTCGGAGCGGGAGGGGAACTCCAGCCGGTACCGCAACTGGTCCATCTCGTAGAGGCCGTTGAACTTGCCGCAGCTGAGGAAGAGCCAGTCCTCGCGGGTGCCGTCGAGCCGTTGGCGGGAGGTGAGCCGGGCAACGTGGGCCCGGATAGCGCCGTGATCGGCGACCAGGTGCCGGCCGGGTTCCAGCAGGAAGCGCAGGGGCCCCGCGTTGCCGGCGCTCAGCCGTTCCATGCCGTCGCGGATCACCCGGAAGATCTTGTCCATCGGAGGATCCAGTGGCCGCCCGTACCGGTCGAGCACGCCGAGCGCCGGCAGCCCCCCGCCGAGGTTGATCCGGTCCGGCACGATGCCCTGCCGGTTGAGCGCGGTCACCAGGTCGGCCAGTGTCTCGATCGCCTCACCCCACGCCTCCGCCGTCATCTGCTGGGAGCCGACGTGCACCGACAGCCCGGACGGCACAAGGCCGGCGGCCCGGGCCGCTCCGAGCACGCGCAGGGCGTCCTCGGGCGAGCAGCCGAACTTGTGGCTGAGCCCCCACAGCGCGCCGCTCCCGGTGGTGGAGACCCGACAGAAAACCCGTGATCCGGGGGCGTGTTGCGCAATCGCGGCGACGTCCTCGCGGCTGTCGGTGGCGAAGTCGCGCACGCCCAGCCGGTACGCCTCGGCAATGTTGCGGTCGGACTTGACGGTGTTGCCGTAGTGGATCAGCCCGGGCCGCACTCCGGTGCGCAGCGCCTGCGCGATCTCCTGCGGACCGGCCGCGTCGAAGCCGGACCCGAGCCGGGCGAGATGGCCGAGCACTTCGTCCACCGGGCACGCCTTCATTGCGAACCGCACTTCCAGGCCCGGCAGTTCGCCGCACAGTGCCGCGTACTGCCGCCCGATGCCGTCCAGGTCGTACACCAGGGTGTCCTCGGACGCGGCGGCGAGCGCGGCACGCAGCGCGGATGGCTCGGCCGTGGTGTGCCCACCGGCTCTGGCCCGGTCGCCCGCCCGGCGCTGCGCGGCGATCTGACGCGTGTCGGAGCACTGAGGCGTCACGTACGAACTCCCAATTCGGTGGACGACCGGCGCCAAGTTCCCTCTGGCAGCCGCGAGATGAAGGAGGCAGCGCGCGAACCGGCTGGGGGCCTCCGCCCCGCCTTCCCCTCCTCGCCACAACTCTATGGAGATGTGGAGTCGCACCTGTCCGGTGCCGGGCGCGGTCACCCCGTACGACGCCGCTTCGGGGGGCCCGAGGCAGCCGTGCCTCACCGGTCAGCGGCGTCTTCGTGGTCGGGGGGCAGAACCACCCGAACGACTTCGATGTGCGCCTCCCCGATCTTGACGATCTTGGCAATCGTCGAGCGCGGGAGTACGGCCGAGGCCGTACGGACCCTTGGGTGGAGGCGCCCCGGCTCTTCTGAGCCGTGTTAGCGTGCATGTCGCAGAGACGACTGGGTCGACGCTCGATGAATGGGAGGTGAGATTGATGACTGCCGTAGAGACCGCTGCCGTTCGCAGCGCCCTCCGGACCATCCTCACGTCCCGGGCCCCGGTCTGACCTGAGCTTCGCGCTCCCCCACGGGGCCCTCGTTCAAGGGTCTTTACGTTGTCTCAATTCTCGCACCACCACCATGCCCAGCCGTACTCCCTCACGGATTACGGCTGGGACGAGGCGTGGGACCACGCCTTCTCCCCCTACCGCGAGGCCGGACTGGTCCCGGCCCGCATCGTGCGCGCCGAGCACGGCTCGTGCGAAGCGGGCACCGACGCCGGAATCCGCCATGCGGAGATCCCCGGCGGCGCCGAGCGGGTAGCGCCCACCGCGGGCGACTGGGCTGTCCTGTCTCCTGCCACCGCGAGCCGCGGGCCGGTGCTGCACGCGGTACTGGAGCGACGCACGTCGCTCGTACGGTCGACCGCTTCGCGTACCTCCCGGAGCCAGGTCCTGGCCGCGAACGTCGACACCGTCGTGGTGACGGTGTCGCTGGCTGTTCCGCGGAAGCACGGCAGGACGGAACGCATGCTCGCTCTGGCCTGGGAGAGCGGAGCCCGGCCGGTCGTCGTACTCACCAAGGCCGACCGGTGTGCGGACCCCCAGCAGGCCGCGGCCGAGGTGTCCGAGGTCGCACCCGGCGCGGAGGTGCTCGTCACCAGCGCCGTGACCGGGGAGGGACTGGACACCCTGACGGCTGTCCTGAACGGCACCATCGTGCTGCTCGGTCCTTCGGGGGCGGGCAAATCCACTCTCGGGAATCAACTGCTCGGCGAGGAGCGGCTGGCGACCGGCACCGTGCGCGACGTGGACGGGAAGGGCCGGCACACCACCGCGTGGCGGGAGCTGGTCCCGCTGCCGGGCGGCGGGGTCCTGCTGGACACTCCCGGCCTGCGGGCAATCGGTCTGCACGACGCGCAGAAGGGGCTTGAGCAGACCTTCGCGGAGATCGAACTCCTCGCGCGGGAATGCCGTTTCACCGACTGCGGACATGGCAGCGAGCCGGGTTGCGCGGTGCAGGCCGCCGTCGAGACCGGGGAGATCTCCCGGCGCCGGCTGGCCAGCTACGACCGGCTGCTCAGGGAGAACGCCTACGAAGCCTCGCGCACCGACGCCCGCCTGCGGGCCGGCCGCGAGGCCACCAAGAAGGACATCACGCAGCACCTGCGGGCGACCTACCGGTTCCGGGACCGCCAGCGGTGAGCGGCCACCACGACTCCATCGCCGGCACCGCCCCACTCGCCCCTGAGAACGGAACGACCATGCCCCTGTGGACCACCCGCCCCGAGACCCCCGACGACATCCCCGCCATCCGTGACATCAACCTCGCGGCCTTTCCGACCCCCCAGGAAGCCGACATCGTCGAGGCCCTGCGCGCCGACCCGAAGGCATGGATCGACGGCCTTTCCATGGTCGCGACGGGCCCCGACAACGCCCCCGTGGCGCTCGCACTGCTGACCCGCTGTCACGTCGACGGCGAACCAGCGCTCGCCCTCGCTCCATGCGCCGTCCTGCCATCGGCCCAGCGCACCGGTGCCGGCTCGGCGGCCATCCGTGCAGCACTGAGCGCCGCCCGGACCGGGGGAGAAAACCTCGTCCTGGTCCTGGGGCACGCCACCTACTACCCCCGGTTCGGCTTCACACCGGCCTCCGGCTTCGGCATCCGGGCCCCCTTCGACGTTCCGGACGAGGCCATGATGGCCATGATCCTGGACGACACCCGCCCGGCCCCGACGGGCACCATCCAGTACCCCGCCGCGTTCGGCGTCTGACCCCTGCTGTGGCGCCCCGGAACCCCTCCGGGGCGCCACCGGCTCAGCGCACGCGCCCCCACGGCTTCAGCGCCACGTCCGGCAGCGCGGGCGCCGGAATCGGCGGGCCGTCGTCACCGTGCACGGTGCCGAACCGGTCACCGCCCATCCAGTCCTCGCGAGCCCGGGCGATCTCGCCCTGGCTCCTGCCCACGAAGTTCCACCACATATCACGCCTTCGGCGTTTCATCCCAGCTCAGAGGCGTGACGCACCATCCGTGGTCAGCAAAGTGTCAGCAAGCGACCCCGAAGACGGAACGATGGCGAGCAAACCCCTGGCCCGCGGTATGGGCACCTTCTTCAAGGACTGCGAGCACAGCAACAGCAGGTGGTCGAAGTGCCCCCACGAGTACAAGATCAGGTACCGCAACACGGCCGGCAAGCAGACCGAGGAATCGGGCTTTGCCGACCAGGACCAGGCCATCGAGCGGCTGACCGCCATCCACACCGCGAAGAAGGCTGCGCCGCAGAGTCAGACCAGGGCAGCCCGGATCCAGAAGTACGGGCAGATGCGCTTCGAGGAGTACGCCGCGGACTGGAAGTCGAGCCAACGCGACCTGTCCGCGAGCTCACTGCGCCACCTCGAGTCCTTGATGAGGCACCACCTGATCCCCGCTCTTGGCAGCCGTCGCATGAGCAGCTTCGACCACAAGGTGGTGGACGGCTTCATCCAGACCATGGAACGGCAGGGGGCCGGGCTGGCAACCCAATCCAATGCCTTCGACAAGTTGAAGGCCATCCTCCTCGATGCCCACCGCCTCGGCCTGTACGACGACAACCCGTTGGAGGGCATCAAGCCACCGCAGTACGACCCGAAGCGCGCGGTTATTCCTTCACCTGACCAGCTTAAGAAGATCCGAGTTGCCGGCGATGACGATTTCCTTCTCATCACCGACCTCATGAGCGGATGCGGAATGCGCAACGGAGAAGCGGCAGCGGCCAATATCAACAACATCGTCGCCGACGACATCTACCGAATATCCGAGCAAGTGAACCAAACGACGAGGCAGTATGACCGCCTCAAGCACCGAAAATTGGGCGAGTACCGCGACACACCGCTCCCCGCCCACACGAGGCAGACGATCCTCTGGTACGCCGATAAGCACGGGACCAGCCCCGAGGGGTACTTGATGCGCCATCCTCGGGATCCCAGCCAGACGTACCCAGCCTACAGCCTCTCCAATCAATGGAAGCGAATCAAAGCCTCCGGAAATGTGGACATCCCGGAGGGGCTAGTGATCTACAGCTTCCGGCACTACTTCGCCTCGAACTGCTTGAGCCACGGAATTCCGATCACCGACGTAGCAGAATGGATGGGCCACAGGAGCCTGGATATCACGTTCAAGATCTATCGTCACCTAATGCCGGGTTCAATCGGAAGGGCCGCGAAGATGCTCAATATGGGATTGGCTGCATAGAACGCAGGTGGGGCCCCTGTCGATACATGCACAGGGGCCCCACGGGGCCGCTTCCTTAGAGTGACGACGTTCAGAGCTGCCGCATCCGAACCCAAGCCTGAACTTCCGAAGACTTGAATTGAATCTTGGCATTACTTCCATTGCCGAACTTGTAAGCCTTCAGCCCCACAGCTGCCGCCTCCCTGTACACCCAAGGCACGGACATGTTGAGGTATTCAGCTACCTGCCTTACATCCATGAACTGCACAGCCATCACTGTCCGCCCTTCCAGTGGAACGTCTAGGTCTCCGAGACGTTCATATACTCCACGGGGCCTGCGCTTTGGATTGGCCGGGAAATTCCGCTAAGGTGTCATCTCGCATGTTCGGACGGGCGGACGCCAGATTCATTCACCTACACAACGACGCTCGCGGCTTGGATACATCGGTCGACGTTCGGCGTGCCCACCGTTGCGTTCCTCGGTCGCCCCTGGGGCCAACGCCGCCGGGACCACGGTTCTGCCCTATCCGTTGCGATCCTCGGTCACTCCAGAGGGCGACCGCCACCAGCCGCCTCGACGTCCTTGCTCTCCTCCTCGATCTTGTTGCGATCCTCGGCCGCCCCGGAGGGCGACCGCCACCTGGACAGCCGACCGGAGACATGGACGGGGGCCTGGCGTTGCGATCCTCGGCCGCCCCGGAGGGCGACCGCCACCAGCGGAAGACCGCCCGGCGCCGGGCCAAGCGCAGCGTTGCGATCCTCGGCTGCCCCGGAGGGCGACCGCCACCGCCTGGTCGAGGTGCAGCTGCCCGTCGATGACGCGGTTGCAATCCTCGGCCGCCCCGGAGGGCGACCGCCACAAGAGTGGGCAGATTCCCGGTTCGGTGGAAGCAGCGTTGCGATCCTCGGCCGCCCCATAGGGCGACCGCCACCAGGGTGGCGGTCCAGGAGGCGCTGCGCGCGGGTGGTGTTGCGATCCTCGGCCGCCCCGGAGGGCGACCGCCACCCTCGCTGACGAACGTGTTGTCCTTGCCGCCGAACGCGTTGCGATCCTCGGCCGCCCCGGAGGGCGACCGCCACGCGGGGAGCATGGCGTGCAGGTGGAGCGCGGGGCTGTTGCGATCCTCGGCCGCCCCGGAGGGCGACCGCCACCGCGTCCACGGTGCCGACGACGCGAGGATCATCGCCGGGTTGCGATCCTCGGCCCCCCGGAGGGCGACCGCCACGACAGGTTCCTCGCGTCGTCCAGGACCACCCGGTTGTTGCGATCCTCGGCCGCCCCGGAGGGCGACCGCCACGAGGTGCTCACCGGTCAGTACGCGCCGCAGGAAACGTTGCGATCCTCGGCCGCCCCGGAGGGCGACCGCCACCTGCGGTCGTGCTGTCCGTAGCCGGCCGGGCTTACGTGTTGCGATCCTCGGCCGCCCCGAAGGGTGACCGCCACGCGCATGCTGCTGGCTCCGGCCTGGCTTGAGCTGGAGTTGCGATCCTCGGCCGCCCCAGAGGGCGACCGCCACACCGGCCCCATCGGCATAGCGGTCCTGCTGATCGTGTTGCGATCCTCGGCCGCCACGGAGGGCTACCGCCACCCATGCTCTTCATGCTGTTCCTTTAGGCCCTTCTGGAAGTTGCGATCCTCGGCAGCCCCGGAGGGCGACCGCCGCCGGCCAGGAGGTCGTACCGGCGGTGCCGGACGGGCCGTTGCAATCCTCGGCCGCACCGGAGGGCGACCGCCACCACGATTCAGGTTGACGGGCTCCGCGACTTTCAGCGGTTGCGATCCTCGGCCGCCCCGGAGGGCGACAGCCACTGCTTCGTGTACGGCGCGATGCGGTCGTTACCGAGGTTGCGATCCTCGGCTGCCCCGGAGGGCGACCGCCACCCGCCCCACAGCCTGATCACGCCACCGGTCTCGATGTTGCGATCCTCCGTAGTGCCCTGGTACTTCGCGACGACGGCCCGCTGGTTGCGATCCTCAGTCGCCCCGGAGGGCGACCGCCACGATGCTGAGAGCACGGCTGAGCTCTACCAGGCACAGTTGTGATCCTCGGCCGCCCCGGAGGGCGACCGCCACCCGTCAGACCGAGCGCCGCGTTCGCCTCCTGGTGCTGTTGCGATCCTCGACCGCCCCGACCGGCCGCATCACCCAGTTCGTCTCGGCGTTGCGATCCTCGGTCACCCCGGAAGCTACCGCCACCCGTACGGGCCGCGACCACCGAGGGCCGGGAAGCGGAGTTGCGAACCTCGGTCGCCCCGAAGGCGACCGCCACCCTAAGTCGACGCCGCCACCACGGACGCCCAGATGTTGCGATCCTCGGCCGCCCCGGAGGGCGACCGCCACTGCCGTTGCCCGGGTCGGTCCAGGTGAGGCTGTCGTCGTTGCGATCCTCGGCCGCACCGTCGGGCGACCGCCACGGCAACGCCAATGAGCCACGCACAGATGGTCCAGAAGTTGCGATCCTCGGCCGCCCCGGAAGGCGACCGCCACCTCCGCACGCCGGCCCGGGCACGAGCGTGACCAACCCGTCGCGATCCTCGGCCGCCCCGGTGGGCGACCGCCACGCAGGGGGACGGAACATGGTCGGCGGAACTCACCCCGTTGCGATCCTCGACCGCCCCAGAGGGCGACCGCCACGTCTTCGTCGAGCAGTGAATCGGCATCAGTATCGCCGTTGCGATCCTCGGTCGCCCCCCGGGGGCGACCGCCACGCGCGTGCGCATGTGGCTGGACGCGTGGGCGCAGCCGTTGCGAGCCTCGGTCGCCCCGGAGGGCAACCGCCACGGCGAACCGGCCCTCGGCGGTGCCCGCGAACAGGCCGTTGTGATCCTCGGTCGCCCCGAAGGGCGACCGCCACATCTCGGTACTTGTTGGGAGCATGCGCACATCTTTGTTGCGATCCTCGGCCGCCCCGGCCGACGACTGCCACATCGGCCCGGGTATCGGTTCCCGAGCGGTCTCAGCCTGTTGCGATCCTCGGCCGCCCTGGACGTGTGTTCCCAGCCCGCGCAGTCGGCATTGCGAGCGGGCGACCAAAGCACCGAAAGGGACACTTTGCTTCGGTGCGATCTGCGTGTCGTGTATGTGCTTGAGGTTCCGGCGTAGTTGAAATGCTACTCGGTGGTCTGAATGGTCATGCGGGAGGTTCGATGCCTCGTTGGGGGTGGTAGGAGCCGACCCACTGGTGCAGGTCACCGGTGATTTCGATGGCGTGGCCGGCGTTGATCGCCAGTTCCAGCTCCCGTTTGGGAATGGATGCCATGTGTTCCTGGAGGGCTCGGTAGGTCGCTGGCGTCGGCAGGCCGTGGCGGAGCTGGTCAACTGCCTTCTGGACGGCCTGTCGGGCTTCTTCTTCGAGGCGGGGACGGATGACGACCACAGCCAGGGAGTGCTCGTTGTCGATCATCCGCATTCTGCGTGCGACCTCCGGGTAGTGCAGCTTTGCTCGCAGCGCCTCGATGACTTCCCCGGTGGCTCCATTGGGGTCCTTGGAATGCTGTCCTGCCTGGAGGCGGTAGCGGTGCTGGTAGTACGAGCGGAGAGCGTCCAGATCGTCGGGATCAGCCAGCCCGTCGCCGAAGCGACGGGAGGCTGCTGCGATGGCGCATGTGTTGTAGACCATCTCCGGCTTGAGGCCGTCCTGAGGGTCGAATACCGTCATGACGCTGTCCTTCACGGGGCGCTTGCCCTCGCGGTTGATCCGTCCGGCAGCCTGCTGCTCGGACTCCGGTGTTGATTTGGCGCGATACCCGCGGGGAAAGTCGAGGTTGACGCCGGCTTCGATGAGAGAGGTCGACACGAGGAAGGTTCCCATACCCTCCCCCAGACGCTGTTTCGCCGCCTGGATGGTTTCTCGGCGATGGCCGCCGGTCATGCGGGTCGACAGATGCAAGATGCCTGGGTTTTCCTCGTGGTTCGTGCCGATCCAGGCGCGATGGATCCGATTGGCGTCCTTGGTCCCATTGACCACGACGAGGACCTGGTCGTGGTCGGCCGCCTCGGCGGCGATGCTTGTGAGGGTCACGTCCGGGCCGGTCCGCCACTCGTACCTGACCCGGCGCAGTTGTTCGAAGAGTGGCGCGGGGGCGGCGACGACGTCACGTTGCGGGAGGCCGGAGCGCCAGGGATTCAGTGCGGCGAGTTCCGGCTGGGTCGCCGATGACAGCACGAGGGTCACGCCGTAGTGCTCCACGAGTTCCCGCAGACCCGAGAGGATCGGCGTCAGGAGCCCGTCGGGAAGAGCCTGGACCTCGTCCAGGACGATCACGGAGTTGGCGAGCCGGTGAAGCCGGCGGGTGGCCCATGGGGTGTTTCCGAAGATCGTTTCGATCAGGCGGACGGTGGTGGTGACGATGAAGGGAGCATCCCAGTTTTCGGTCGCCAGTTTCGCCCACCGGTTCGGTTGTCCACGTTTCTGGCCGTGGCGTGCGTTGGTCGAGGTGCCGGGGGACTGTGGTGCTTCGACGTTCACGGCAGAGTGGTGTTCCAGCACCACCGGTGGTCCTTGCTCCGGGTCCAGGAGGCTTCGGTACTCTGCTGCGTTCTGCTCGGTGATCGAGATGAACGGGACTGCGACGATGACGCGTCGCAGTCCGTGCAGGGAAGCGTGGCGGAGAGCGAAGCCGCCGCCGGTGAACGTCTTTCCGGCGCCCGTCGGAAGGTGCAGCCGGTACACGCCAGGCTTGCCAGCGGCGGCCTCAAGGGCCTCCTGGTAGACGTTCTCACGCAGCTTGTCCAGCCAGGAGGCACCCTTGGAACGCTGACGTTCGACAATGGCCCCCTGTCTGCGGGCCTCGTACCGCTCCCATAGCTCATGCATCCCGACGTGCGGCCTGATGTGCGTGCCGGGCCTGAAGTGGGCGGCGGTGTCGAGCCGGTCGGCGTCGATCACGGCCGAGTAGGTCATGCGGACCAGCATCTCCACAGCGGCCGTATCGCGCGGATCGAGCCAGTTCGGGACGGTGGGGCATGAGCCGTCCAGGACTTCCGGCATGACCATGGCTACGCGGTGGATCGCTTCGTCCACCTCGCTGGAGTCGATCATCAGGGATTTCAGGCGGAGTCGGACTTCCGACCACGCGGACAGACCGGTGTGGTGTCCCTCGATCACTCCGGCGCATGGCAGCAGGGCGGGAACCCGTTCGGCCGTCCGCGCGAACAAGAGCGTCCCGGCGTTGTTATGCGGGGGTCGTCTGATCTTGCGGCCGGTGGTGGCCTCCTCGATCAATCCTTCCTGCCATGCACAGGCTCCTTTGCCCGTGTCGTGGTCGCGTCCGAGCCGGTAGGCGAGATCTCCGCCTCCCCACGGCTCGGCGAACCGGCTAGCCAGTTCGGCCGTACCGCGGGCGTGATCTTCGTACCAGTGCCATGTCCCTTGATGGCCCGGCGAGTGAGCCACGAGCCTGTCTACAGGGGACGGCAAGACACCCTTTAGCGCAGCAACTGCCCTTTGTACAACCATATTTGACTTTCTATCAGGTATGCGCTGAGATCCGACCAGATCGCCGCATACATGTCGAAGCGCAGGTGCAGACTTCGGGGTCGCGCGACGTAAGGAAGGTAGACGCAGGCACTGACAACAGCCTGCGCCAGAAGGCAAGAATGGGAACAAGTGCATGACTGCGTCACATCCCCGAAAGCAGCTCGAGGTAAGGGCTGACCGGCCCCTTCATGTCCAGGTGGAGACATGGGGACCGCTGGCATGCTTCACCCGCCCGGAGCTCAAAGTCGAACGTGTTTCCTATCCGACTATGACCCCCTCCGCAGCGAGAGGGCTCCTGGAGGCCATCTTCTGGAAGCCGGAGATGACCTACCGGATCGAGCGGATCGAACAGCTCAAGCCAGTGAGGTGGACCCGCTTCCGGCGCAACGAGGTCAACAACTCGATCATCACCAAGAACGCCTACGTGAGCCTGCGGGCCAACAACGGCTACTACTATGACGTCACCGAAGACCGCGGTCAGCGGGTCACCGTCGCCCTGAGCGATGTCGCCTACCGCGTCCACGCGACCATCCACGCCACTGGTCGGTGCACCGCGCCGCTGCCGAAGTACCGCGACCAGTTCGACCGCCGGCTCGTACGGGGCGCCTGTTACGAGCAACCCCATTTCGGCTGCCGTGAATTCGCAGCCTTCTTCGGGCCCCATGGGTCGGCGGAGGAAGCCGGTGCAGTCACCCCGGCTGACCAGACAGGCATTCCGCCCATCGACGAACTCGGACTGATGCTCCACCACATCGAGTACCTCCCGAAAGGCAAGGAGCGCTACCACTGGTTCCGGGCGAGCCTCGAGCACGGCGTTCTCCATGTGCCCGACCGCCCGCTCGCCCCCGCCGAAGTCAGTGGCATGCCCGGCGCCGAGGGGCGCGCCTCCGCGGACGGGGTGGCCTGAAATGCTGCTGCAGAGCCTTGTCCGGCAAGCCGGCAGCCGCCAGGACGACACCCCCGAGTACTACCTCGCGCGCCGGGTCATGTGGCAGATCGACCTATCCGGCACCGGCATGGGGAGCACCGAACCGCTGGTCATCGACCTTCGTCAGGAACAGCGGAAGATCACCGCCCCGTACACCGGCCGCTCAGGGTCCAAGCCGGCACCACTCCTGTTAGCCGACACCGCACAGTTCGCGCTCGCCCACCCCGGCCTGATCAAAGGACCGGACGGGGAGAGGACTCTCTCAATCGGCGCTGTCGACGTCACCAAGGCAAGAAATCGACATGCCGCCTACCGTGACCTGGTCACCTCCTGGTGCGACGACCACCCACATCTTCCCCAGGCACAGACAGTGTCCGCGTGGCTGAATGGCCCGATGCCGACCGCGTGGCCGCTGGAGATGGACAAGGACCACCTCATCGCCATCAGCGTGGACGGCGAGTGGCTCCACGACCTGCCAGAGGCCAGGAGCTGGTGGGCCGAGAAGGTCAAGAAGGCCAAGAGCGGGAGGACGGGCAAGGCGAACCAGGGACTCTGCCTCGTGTGCGGACACGTCATGCCCCTGCTGTCCACGCTGCCGGTTCCCATCAAGGGCATCCCCAACTCCGGGATGAACACCCAGCTGGTCTGCCTCAACCAACCCGCCCACTTCCGTGCCGGCACCAAGCAACTTGGTGCCACCCCCATCTGCGTCGACTGCGGCACCAAGTCCGCCACCGCTCTGAACAGGCTGCTCGCCGACCCCGAACACCGCGCCTTTGCCGACGACTCCGCCATCGTCTGGTGGACCCGCGATCCCGACACCGACACATCCATGTGGACTCTGAGCGACCCCCAGCCCGAGGAAGTGGCCCAGCTCGTCGCCGGCCTCCGCCACCCCCAAAGGGGGCGAGACGCGCTGACGGTCCTCGACGAGGATGCCTTTTACGCCCTCACTCTGCGGGTGAACACCAACAGGGTCATCGTCGCCGACTGGATCACCATCCCTGTCCCCGAACTGAAACAGAGACTCGGGACCTGGTTCGCCGACCAACAGACCTGGGACGGCTGGAACAACATCTACACCTACTGGTCGGTCTGGCGGCTCGCCCTCGCCTGCGCCCGCTGGGACAAGCGCAAGAACAAATACATCGACACCACCGTCCCCAAGCACCTCCAGGCCGACCTCACCAAAGCCGCACTCCACGGCGCCGCACCACCAGCTCATCTCCTGCCGGTCCTCCTGCAACGCATCCGCGCCGACCACCACCTCGACCGGCCCCGCCTAGCCCTGCTGCGCCTCGCCCTGATCCGTACCACCACCCGCCACAAGGAGCTCTGTGTGCCCCAGCTGAACCCCCAGTCGACCGAGCCCGGCTATGTATGCGGACGGATCATGGCCATGCTCGAAGCGATCCAGCGCAAGGCCATGCCCAAGGTCAACACCACCATCACCGACAAGTACCTGAGCACTGCCGTAGTCTCCCCCCGAGCCGTCCTCACCCGCCTCCGTATCGGAGCACGCCCGCACCTGCGCACCATCGGCCGGGCCAGTGACCCCGCAGCCAAGGCCATGGACAACAGACTGCGAGACGTCTTCGACCTGCTCGACACCATTCCCGCGCACCTGAGCGCCGAGCAGCAGGCCCTGTTCATCCTCGGCTACGACCACCAGCGAGCCCACTCCGCACGTGCTGCGGCACAAGCCATCAAGGCACGGGAAGCCGGCAAGGAACTTGCCGCAGAACAGCAAGCGGACGCCCTTCCCGAAGTCTCTGCCGAGGACACCGAATCCTCGGACAGCACCCTCTGGTAGACGCCTGCCGCCACCCGTTCACCACTGCCCCGGAAGGACACGAGCACAACCATGACCGACGCGCACCTGGACCCCACCCGCAAGCACGACTACGTCTTCCTCATCGACGTCAAGGACGGCAACCCCAACGGTGACCCCGACGCCGGAGGCATGCCCCGCACCGACCCCATCACCGGGCAGGGCCTCATCACCGACGTCGCCCTCAAGCGCAAGATCCGCAATACCATCACCCTCGTCCACCAGGGCAAGCCCGGCTTCGAGATGTACGTAGAGCAAGGTGTTGCCCTCAACCCGCAGATCCAGCGTGCCTACATCGAAGGGGGCGCCAAGGAAGGCGAAACCGCCACCGCGCAAGAATGGATGATCCGAAACTTCTGGGACGTGCGCCTGTTCGGAGCCGTCATGTCCGTGGGCGACCAGAAGAAGCACGCCGGCAGGGCCCGCGGACCCATGCAGCTCACCTTCTCCCGCTCCATCGACCCCGTCACCCCACTCGAGGCTGGCATCACTCGTGTCGCCCCGAACAAGCCCGAGGACCTGGCCAAGGGCAAGGTCACCGAGATGGGCAACAAGCACTACATCCCCTACGGCCTCTACCGCGGCCACGGCTTCTACTCCGGAGCCCTCGGAGCCAAGGCACGAGTCACCCCAGAAGACCTCGCCGCCTACTGGCAGTCCCTGACCATGATGTTCGACCACGACCGGGCATCCTCCCGCGGCGAAATGGCCATGCGCGGCCTGTACATCTTCTCCCACGCCGACGCCTACGGACGAGCCCCCGCCCACAAGCTCTTCGATCTGATCCGTATCAATCCCCTGGGTCACAGCGAGGCACGATCCTGGGACGACTACACCGACCGGATCACCATCGACGAACACAACGTGCCCGCCGGGGTGACCCTGACCCGATTCATCGACTGAACTCATCTTCCGCCTGCAAGGATCACAAACGCCCATTTGTCCTCGCCACCGAGCGGCGCGACATGCGTCGATCGTTCCCCGAGACAGCCGAGGGTCGCAACGCCCCCTTTCCTCAGGGCACCGCAAAACACTACTCAGGTGGCGATCGTCCTCGGAACGGCCGAGCGTCGCTACCAATAGCGCAGACCACCACGGCGAGCTGTATTTCCGGCTAGCGCTTGCCCTTCAAGGCGACCGAGGATCGCAACCACATAGTGGCCAGCCCCATAGTGGATGCTTTGGCCCTGGCGGTCGCCTGGTGGGAGGCCGCGGATCGCAATGGCACCAAAGCCGAAGACCTGGGTGTAGCTCTGTTTACACTAGAACCGATCTACCGGAATGGCTGAGGATCGAAACGCCTTCGACGTCGAAACTCTGGGCCCACACCTGGGCATGTGCCGGTCGCCCTTCAGGCGGCCAAGGGTCACAGCCCCAAGCAGAAGACCATCAGGGTCGACGCCCTTGGTGGCGGTCACCGTCCGGGACGGCCGAGGATCGCAACTAGTCCTCGTCGGCCAGCTGCACACTGCCGGTCTCCGGTGGCGGTCGCCCTCCGGGCGGCCGAGGATCGCAACTACATGGTCACCCGCGGGGAGGCGGAACTCGTCGGGATTGGCGGTCGCTCTCCGGGGCGGCCGAGGATCGGAACTGCCTCCCGTTGCGCACCCACGGCATCTGCAACCCCGTGGTGGTCGCCCTCCGGGGAGAAGCTCCGGGTTGCCGGCGATGACGATTTCCTCCTGATCACCGACTTGATGAGCGGTTGCGGAATGCGCAACGGAGAAGCGGCAGCGGTCAATATCAACAACATCGTCGCCGACGACATCTACCGAATAACCGAGCAAGTGAACCAAACGACGAAGCTGTATGACCGCCTCAAGCACCGAAAATTGGGCGAGTACCGCGACACACCGCTCCCCGCCCACACGAGGCAGACGATCCTCTGGTACGCCGATAAGCACGGGACGAGCCCCGAGGGGTACTTGATGCGTCATCCTCGGGATCCCAGCCAGACGTACCCGGCCTACAGCCTCTCCAATCAATGGAAGCGAATCAAAGCCTCCGGAAATGTGGACATCCCGGAGGGGCTAGTGATCTACAGCTTCCGGCACTACTTCGCCTCGAACTGCTTGAGTCACGGAATTCCGATCACCGACGTAGCAGAATGGATGGGCCACAGGAGCCTGGATATCACGTTCAAGATCTATCGCCACCTAATTCCGGGTTCAATCGGAAGGGCCGCGAAGATGCTCAATATGGGATTGGCTGCATAGAACGTAGGTGGGGCCCCTGTCGGTACACGCACAGGGGCCCCACGGGGCCGTTTCCTTAGAGCGACGACGTTCAGAGCTGCCGCATCCGAACCCAAGCCTGAACTTCCGAAGACTTGAATTGAATCTTGGCGTTACTTCCATTGCCGAACTTGTCAGCCTTCAGCCCCACAGCTGCCGCCTCCCTGTACACCCAAGGCACGGACATGTTGAGGTATTGAGCTACCTGCCTTACATCCATGAACTGCACAGCCATCACTGTCCGCCCTTCCAGTGGAACGTCTAGGTCTCCGAGACGTTCATATACTCCACGGGGCCTGCGCTTTGGATTGGCCGGGAAATTCCGCTAAGGTGTCATCTCGTATGTTCGGACGGGCGGACGCCAGGTTCATTCACCTACACAACGACGCTCGTGGCTTGGATACATCGGTCGAGGTTCGGCGTGCCCACCGTTGCGCTCCTCGGTCGCCCCGGGGGCCAACGCCGCCGGGACCGCGGCTCTGCCATATCCGTTGCGATCCTCGGTCACTCCAGAGGGCGACCGCCAACCTCGCGCTGGTGCTGTGTGGGTCAACGTCCTGCCGTTGTGATCCTCAGACGCCCCGGAGGGCGACCGCCACACATCTCCACCTTGCCGTAGCCGGCCTTGCCAAGGTTGCGATTCTCGGTCGCCCCCGGGGGCGACCGCCACGTCGGCCGCAGCCGGCGCGTTCACACAGGACCGGATGTTGCGATCCTCGGCCGCCCCGGAGAGCGACCGCCACCGGATGCCGACGCCCTGAATGCCGACGTACAGCAGGTTGCGATCCTCAGCCGCCCCGAAGGGCGACCGCCACCCGAGCCGACGATGATTCGTACGGCGGTCGCTGAGGTGTTGCGATCCTCGGTCGTCCCGGAGGGCGACCGCCCATACGCCTCCGCGAGCAGCAGCACCAGGTTCTCCTGGTTGCGATCCTTGGCCGCCCCGGAGGACGACCGCCACCAGGTCGGTCTTCGACCACAGGTCCAGCGCCATCCCGTTGCGATCCTCGGTCGCCCCGGAGGGCTACCTCTACCTCGGCGGTCTCCTCGTCTTCGCCAGGGTTGTGCGTGTTGCGATCCTCGGCCGCCGCGTAGGGCGACCGCCACGGGGCGATCCTGCGCAGCCACCGCAGCGTCTAGGCGTTGCGCTCCTCGGTCGCCCCAGAGGGCGACCGCCACCGTTCCGCTGGATCACCGGTCTCGCGTCCGTCTTCCTGTTGCGATCCTCGGCGCCCCAAAGGGCGACCGCCACCGCAGAAGGGGATGTTGCGGTAGACGGGTTCAATGCTGTTGCGATCCTCGGCCGCCCCGGAGGGCGACCGCCACTTCCTCGTCGGTGTGATCACGACCGTGGTCGTGCCGTTGCGATCCTCGGCCGGCCCGATGGGCGACCGCCACCGCCCGAGTCGACGCGCCCGCGCACGTACCCGACGTGTTGCGATCATCGGCTGGCCCCGAAGGGCGACCGCCACGTCCACTGGCCGACGGTGGGCAGCGGCCCCGGGAGGTTGCGATCCTCGGCCGCCTCGAAGGGCGACCGCCACACGGTGAGGCGGACCCGGTCCGGGTGCTCCCGGACGTTGCGATCCTCGGCCGCCCCGGAAAGCGACCGCCACGATGGCCAGCGGGTCCGTCCCGTCGTACAGGCCGGTGTTGCGATCCTCGGCCGCCCCGGAGGGCGACCGCCACCACGCTGTCCGCCTCACCCTTGGCACACTCGGTGAAGTTGCGATCCTCGGCCTCGGAGGCCGACCGCCACCACCGCACCGGCAGATCAGCGCGTAGCCCCCTTCCATGTTGCGATCCCCGGCCGCCACGGCCTGCCGGGCCCGTACGGCGCGGAGGGGGCACGAGTTGCGATTCTCGGCCACCCCGAAGGACGACCGCCACCGCGCTTGACTCGGACCACGTCTGTTCGAGGAGGATGAGTCCTGCCTGGCGGGGCGGTAGGCGTAGTGCTCCCGGACTTCGACTATGCGCATATAAAGGCATTGAAGACACTGAAGACATAGAAACCCCCTTGCCAGCACGAACCTCCCCGATTCGCCTGGTAGGCAGAAGCTACACGAGCCCACTGACAGTCAAAGGAAAAACTGGGCTTACGGGAAAATGGCCGCGCCGATGCTGCATCCTCGAACTCACCCACTCCGCTGAGAGCCGTTGGCGGTTCGGAACCCCAAGCACACACGTGACACGCGGGCCGCGCCCAAGGAGAATGTCCGAAACTCCGGGCCTGCAGAGGAGTTCATGGAGAGAACCCAGGCGGATTTGAGGTAAAGGCCCTGGTCAGCCAGCCTGGCGGTCGCCCCCGGGGCGGCCGAGGATCGCAACTTGACCGCGGCGGCGAAGTCCTTCTGCGACATCTTGTGGCGGTCGCCCTCCGGGGCGGCCGAGGATCGCAACCACAAGTCCGCGATGCTCATTGCTTCGGCCTGCCCGGGTGGCGGTCGCCCTCCGGGGCGGCCGATGGTCCATCCCGTCCTGCCCCGAACCGCTGGTACTCCCCCGACCGCCGTGGCGGTCGCCCTCCGAGGATCGCAATGTGGCCTGGGCGCGGTTACTCGGATCTCCCGACGCCGGTCGCGCGTTGGCGCCAGGCTGGCTGTATGAGCCGTGGCGATCTGACGAATGCGGAGTGCGATCGGCTGGAGTCGTTCTTACCTCCTGGTGGTGCGCGTGGTGGTCGGTGGAGTGAGCACTGTCGAGTGGTCAACGGTGTTCTCTACAGGGTGCGGACCGGTGTGCAGTGGCGGGATCTGCCCGAGCCGTTCGAACCGTGAATACGGCGTAGCCTCCGCCGATCCGGATCGCTCCGGGGCGGAGACTACGTCGTTTCACTCAGTCAGCCGAGGAAGGTCTGGCGCCATTCCAGCGGCGACATCGTGAGCGCCGCCTCGGCCAGTTCTCGGGCGGACGCCGTTTTGAGGCTGTTCAACGATGTGTCGATCCAGTCCTGCACCAGCGTGTTTCCCTGCGCCCGGTATTCCACCGCCTGCACCAAGCACTCCAGCTTGTCCGCGTCCTTGGCCACGATCGCCTCGGGGCTGTCGTTGGCCTCGTACTCCTCAACCACACGCTGGACTCCGGCCTTCACCGCCGGGTGCGCGCGGGCGGTCTGGTCGGCGGTGACGGTCTCGTTCGGCGCGGCCTTGATGTAGCGGCGGCCGATATGGGGGATGTCCCCGATCCGGGTCTCTTGGGTGTCGTGGAAGATGCACATCAGCGCGACCTTCGCTGGGTCCACACCTTCCATCATCGCGAGGACGGCACCGATGATCCCAACTCGGAACGAGTGGTCGGCGATCGACTCGGGGTTGTTGTTGCCGGTGAACCACCAGCCGGTCCTCTTGGCCTGCTTCATCACGCCCATCTCGAAGATGAAGCCGGCTGTGCCCTTTGCCGTGTCGTCCGCCATGTGCTGACCTCCGCTCTCAGATGCGATCACGCAAAACGTAGTGCACGACGTTGAGTTCGCGGCGGGACCTTTCCGAGATCCCATTCCCGTCCAGCACCCTCTCGGTACGTGCTTCAAGCTCCCCCGCCAGCCCCTTCGCCGCTGCTGGGAGCCATGGGTGCGCGATCAGCAGCGCCCAAAGGGTGTGGGCGTACAGGTCGACATACCCAGGGGCGTAGTGGAACCCTCGCACCAGGCCCCGCAGTAACGTGACCGGGTCCCAGGCGGTCAGTTCACGATCCCGCATGAACCGGTCGTCGGACTGTGGCAGTCGTACGCCGCCGAGCCAGTAGGCCCAGTAGTTCAAGTTAGCGGCCTCGGCAGTGTCGTCGTCGGCCAGGGACCGCTCGATGAAGTCCCTAAGCGGTTGGGGATCACCCAGACGGGCAAGTGCGGTCGCCGTCGAACGCGCCTCCGCCCAGTGCTCCGACCACCCCCGTCGGGCCAGCACCCCGCGCCGTGCATGTAGGGCTTGCGCCGTCCAGGACGCCGCCGCGGGTCCCCGGTCGTATGAGGCGAGATAGAGCGCCTGGCGGTGTAGCAGAGCCCCACCTGCCGGGCTCCGCGCCGCTTCGGCGGTATCCCGCAGGTTCTCGAAAAACTGCGCCCGCTCCCCTATGCCGAGCTGCGGAGCAAGAGCCGAAGGCCCCCGCCTGGGTGCAGGAACCCGGCTGGCGAGGGCTGGGGGCGCCAGTCCCGTCAAGGCCCACGCCAGCATGTGCGCGGTGTCCCTCGTGTGCACCCACGACGCCAGCGGGTGCAGGTCCAGCTCCTCCGGTGCGTCGAGCGCTGCCCCGATGATCTGGTCCGCGTCCATCGCCGGATCGAGTAAGCCCACCACCCGCGGATCCGCTCCGAGTAACCCGAGCCGGCGCCGCAGGCTGAGCAGCGCGCCCGCCTTCATGTTCGCCAGTGGGCGGCGCCCCGACTCCCAGCCCTGCAAGGTGCCCAGGTCCACATCCAGGGCCTCCGCCATCGTCGTCTGCGTGCGGGGGATGCTCTCCCGCGCCAGCCGCAGCACGAACCCCGCAACCGATCCTTTTGCCGCACGTCCCCGTGCGGGCGGTCTCGCTGCCATGTCCTGCTCCCCGAGTGCGCGTTATCCCCCAACCCGTACTGCCAGTCAGTCCTACCGCGCTCAGAGTGACCGTACGTTCAAGACGCGGAAACCGACAGCACCCGGATGGGTTCGACCTGTTGACGCATTCGGTCGGAGATTAAGGACTCCGGGCGGCCCCCGAGGCAGCGGGCCTCGTCGCGTCCCGAACCGCGGCCCGCTGCTGCCCACACGAGAGGAGCGACCACGTGACCGCCTCCGAACTGCCCCGTAGGGCCCCCGGCGCGAGCGGCCGGACGTACGCGCCGCCGGAGCCCCAGCCGGGTGCGCCGAGCCGTGCTCTGCGCCTGCGGGCGGCCGACGGCTGGGAGAAGTTCATGCGCCGCCGCGAGCCGACCGGAGGCGGGAACGTGAACCCGGTCCATCCGGACGGGTACGAGCAGCACCCACTCCTGAACAAGAACGTCCGGGACTCTACCTCGCACGGTGAGGGCCTCCTCGTCGCCGTGACGCACGAGCTCCACAGCCACGGCACCGTGCGGATCGCGCACATCCGCCCCCGGGGTGGGATCGAGTGGACGACGGCCGCGGACAACATCCAGCTCCTGTGACCCGGTTACGCCTCTGGTCCGGCTGGCGCCAGCACCTGGCTATCCCCGCGTTCGTCGTCGTAGTCACGTTCGTCGTCGTCGTCGCGCCGGCCATAGCCGGCACGCCTAGTTCCTGAATCGCCCCCAGCCGCAGTCTTCTGCCACATTCAGCGAAGGAGAAGCACGGATGGCCAAGTTGCTGAACTCCCACGTGCCCCATGGTGGGAAGCGACCGCCCCTCGCCGCCCTGGCCGGGGAACTGGCGGACGCAAGCCGCGTCCGTGCTCCCGTGCCGTCGCTGACCAGCCGGGTCCCGGGCCTGACTCTCGAAGATGCGTACCGCATTCAGCGACTCAACGTGGCACGTCGCGTTTCGGTGGGGGGCCGCGTCGTCGGTCACAAGATCGGGCTGACCTCGCTTGCCATGCAGCAGCAGATGGGCATCCACGAGCCCGACTCCGGATTCGTCCTCGACGACATGATCGCGCCCAGTGGCAGCCGCTTGAGCATCGCGGACTTCATGGCGCCCCGGATCGAGACGGAGATCGCCTTCCGTATCGGCCGCGACCTGAACGCCCCCGCAGACCTTCGTACCGTCCGCGCCTCCGTGGCGGAGGTGTTCCTCGCGTTCGAAGTCCTCGACACCTGCTTTACCGACTGGAACATCACGCTGGTCGACAGCATCGCCGACAACGCCGCGTGCGCCCGGGTCATCACCGGAACCCCGGTCCCCGTCGACGACATCGAGGACGTCGCCGCAGAGCAGATCACGGTCAGGTTCAACGGCCAGACCGTGGCGACCGGAGAGGGACGCGACATCCTCGGCGACCCGTTCAAGGCGCTGATGTGGCTGACGTACCGCCTCCCCGTCCTCAAGACCACGCTGCGCGCGGGCGACATCGTCCTGGCCGGTTCCGTGCACGCCAGCATCCCGCTCACCGCCGACATGGACATCCGGGCCACGTCGCCCCGGCTCCCCACCATCCATACGCACGCCGTCTGAGTCCTGCCCGCTTCGTTTGAAGAATGGAGTACACGTGCTGAACACGGCCGTTCTCGGTACCGGTCTCCTCGCCCTCGACCTGGTCGAGCGCATCCAGAACTCCCCGCACCTACACTGCGGTCTCGTCGTCGGCCGCGCCCCCGACAGCACCGGCCTGAGCAAGGCCGCCGCCATGGGCTGCGCCACCGCGGCGGGCAGCATCACCGCCCTGGCCAACTCGAAGGAGCCGTTCGACATCGTCTTCGACGTCACCAACGCCTTCGCCCACCCCGAGCACGCTGCCCGCCTCGCCGGCACCGGAGCAACGGTCATCAACCTGACCCCCGCCAACACCGGGACGCTGATCTTTCCCGCCATCAACGGCGACCAGGCCGCCGCACACCAGCACATCAGCCTCGCCTCGTGTGGCGGCCAGACCTCGATCCCCGTCCTCCACGCCATCACCCAGCACTACCCGGCCCTCCACGTGGAGATGGTGGCCACGGCCGCCACCAAGAGCGTCGGCCGGGCCAGCCGCCTCAACCTCGACGAGTACATCGAGACGACCCAGTCCGCGATCCAGCAGTTCACCGACGCGGACACCGTCAAGACCATGCTGAACATCAGCCCCGCCACGCCGCCGCCGCGCTTCCGCAGCACGATGACGCTCCTGGCCCCGGGCGCGGGGGCGGAGCCGGTCCGCAAGATCGTGGATTCCACGGCTGACACCATGCGGTCCTTCGTCCCCGGCTTCCACGTGGCCTCGTGCACCGTCGCCGACGACACGATCCGCGTGGCCGTCGAGGTCGCCGCCACCCGCACCAACATGCCGGTGCACGCGGGGAACCTCGAAGTGATCAGCGCCGCCGCCATCCATGCCGCCGAACAACACGCCCTGACCCGGCCCTCGGCAATGAAGGAGTACGTACGATGACCTCCAGCAACCAGGGTCGCCTGATCGTCCACGACCCGACCCTGCGCGACGGCCAGCACGCCGTGCGCCACCAGCTCGACCGCCACCAGATCGGTGCCTACGCCGCCGCCGCCAACGCGGCCCGCGTCCCCGTCGTCGAGATCGGCCACGGCAACGGACTCGGCGCGTCCTCCTTCCAGGTCGGACACAGCAAGATCAGCGACGACGAGATGCTGTCCACCGCCCGCGAGGCCCTCACACACAGCAAGATGGCCGTCCTCATGGCACCCGCCTGGGGAACCTCCGCCGACCTCCGCAACGCCGTCGTACGCCACGGCGCGGACGTGGCCCGTATCGCGGTGCACTGCACCGAGGCCACCGCCGCTGAACGCCATCTCGGAGTCATCCGGGAACTCGGCGCCGAAGCACAGGCCGTGCTCATGATGAGCCACATGGCCGATGCTGGGCAGCTCGCCGAGCAGTGCGCGCTTCTGGTCGGCTACGGGGCTCAGGCCGTCGGCATCATGGACAGCGCCGGTTTCTACCTGCCCGAGGACGTCACCGCCCGCATCGGCTCCATCGCCTCGGCGGTGGAGGTGCCCGTGATCTTCCACGGGCACAACAACCTCGGTATGGCCGTGGCCAACTCCGTCGCCGCCGCCGAGGCCGGAGCCCGCGTCATCGACGCGTGCGCCCGGGGGTTCGGCGCGGGCGCGGGCAACACCCAACTGGAAGTTCTCGTGCCCGTGTTGGAGCGCTGCGGCCACGCCACAGGGATCGACGTCCGGCGCCTGGCCGACGCCGCCGACCTCGCCGGGCAGACGCTCATGCCCGCGCCGCCGTCGATCGACTCGACCGGCCTCGCGTCCGGACTCGCCGGCGTCTTCTCCGGGTTCAAGAAGCCCGTCCTGGAGGCCGCCGCGCGCGAAGGCGTTCACCCCTGGGACCTGTTCCAGGAACTCGGCCGCCGTCAGGTGATCGCCGGGCAGGAGGACGTGATCCCGGAGGCCGCCCGCAGCCTCGCGACGCGGGGAGCGGACCGGTGACCGCCATGACAGCCCCGGCCGGCGTCTGGTTCATCACGCCGGGCCACGCGTCCGAGCGCTTCCCGACCGCGCACGAGTGCGGCGCGGACGTCGCGCTCGTGGATCTGGAGGACTCCGTGCCCTCTGTGGCCAAGCCGTCCGCCCGTGCCGCCGCCCGCGGATTCTTCGCCGCCCCCGCCGCGCCCGAGTGCACGCTCGGTGTCAGGATCAGCTCGCCCGCCACCCTCGACGGCGTTCGCGACCTTGCCACCATCGCGGTCTTCCCTGTGAAGCCGCAGATCGTCTTGATCCCCAAGGTGGAATCGCCGCGCGACTTCGAGATCGTCGCCGGTGTCCTCGACACCCCCGACTACACGCCCCTGCTGTACGCGCTGATCGAGACCCCGCGCGCCGTGGAGGCGCTGCCGTCGATCGTGCGGGCCGACCGAATCGCCGGGGTCCTGTTCGGGACGGCCGACTACGCGACGTCCGCCGGCAGCGCCATGGGCTGGGAGGCGATGCTGCACGCCCGGTCCGCGCTTGTCACCAGCGCCGCCGCCGCGGGCATCCCGGCCATTGACTCCCCGTTCTTCGACCTGGACGACCTCGACGGGCTGCGTCGTGAAGCCGAGCAGGTCAAGACGCTCGGCTTCGCCGGGAAGTGCTGCGTGCACCCTCGGCAGCTCTTCGCGGTGACGGAGGTGTTCCGTCCGACGGACGAGGAGATCGCCGCCGCCCGCACCATCGTCGAGGCCGCCGAAACTGCCGGCGGACGTATCGTCCGTGTCGGCCACCAAATGATCGGTCCCCCCATGGTCGCCGCCGCCCGCTCCCTCCTCACCCGTGCCGACACACCACACGAGGTGCGCGCATGAGCACCGTCGGCCCGCAGGGGTACCGGCGGATCGCCGAAGGCCGCTACCGGGAGGTCGTCGGTCTCGGGTTCGACGAGCTGACCGTGGGCCTGGTCATCGAGCACCGGCCCGGACGCACCCTCACCGAGACCGACAACGTCTTGATGACGACGCTCGGCGGGAACGACGCTCCCCTCCACACGGACGCCCACTACAGCAGTCTCACCGACTGGGGCCGCCCCCTGGTCTGCAGCAGCATCACCCTCCACATCGTCGGCGGAATGACCGTACGCAGCACCAGCGGCCTCACCCTGGCGAACCTCGGCTTCGAGGAGATCTGCTTCACCCACCCGGTCTTCGTCGGCGACACCCTCTACGCGGAGACCGAAGTCACCGGCCGTCGGGTATCCGGGAGTCGGCCCGGGACGGGGATCGTGACCTGCCGCACGACCGGCCGCAACCAGAACGACGAAGTCGTCATGGCGTTCAGCAGGAGCTTCCTCGTCCCTCTCGACAGCGCCTCCGTCCGAGACCGCACGAACTACTAGAAGCGGACGTCCCATGCCCGATCGGACCCTGTTCACCGAGGTCGTCAACGACGACCACTGGCAGCAGTACGACAGTCTCGCGGCCCGGAGCTACGGCCACCCCGTGGATGACATCGCCCTCCTGCGTCCCCATGCGGATATCCGCCTCGCGGTCAGGGACGGTCACGTCGTGGCCGGCGGTCTCGGCCTCCTCCTGCCGCAGTTCTTCGGCGGGGCCCCAGTACCGTCCGCACTCCTCGGCGCCGGCTGCGTCGCCCCGGAGGAACGCGGAGCCCGCCTCTCCCTCCGCATGATCTCCGAACGCCTGCGCCCGCTACGCGACCAGGGAGCCGTGGTCTCCACGCTCTGGACCGCGTCCAGCGGCTACGCCCGCCGCCTCGGCTGGGAGGCCCCCACCCAGGTGTACTCGTGGGCCGTCCCCACCGACGAACTGAAACGGCGCTTCACTGAGACCGGATTCGAGATCACCCACGGCACGAACGCGAAGGTCCGCCTGCTCCAGAACGACCTGGCGGCCTGGTGGAACGGAACGTGGCAGCGACCGCAGTGGTGGGCGGACTGGCAGCGGGGCAAGCACCCCGGCCTCACCACCTACCGGTTCAACCGGCCGGGGCAGGAGCCCACCGGCGTCCTCTGCGTGGCCAACGAGCCTCACCCCATCGAGGGGCGGCAGGTCGTCGTCCACGACTTCTGGGCGGCGGACCAGGACACGGCCGCCGCCATGTTTGCCTTCCTCGGCCGGCACAACAGCCGCATCCCCACCGTCGCCTTCCAGCGGACCGGTCTGCCGCCCGGACCGCTGCTGCTGCACCGCCTGGACCGTCCCGGCTCCCTGACCGCGCGGTCCTGGCACCCGTGGATGCTCCGCATCCTGGATCTGCGCCGGGCAGTGCAGCTGCGCGGCTGGCCCGACGAGGTCAACCTCACCCTCCCGATCGAAATCGTCACCGAGAGCGGCGAGGCCACCGAGCGCTACACGCTCCGGATCACCGACGGAAAGGCCGATCTGGAACCCACCACGCGAGCGGGACAGATCACCCTGACCAGAGGACAGTTCGCCGTCTGGTACGCCGGCGGCTACCGCAGCACGGCCGCCGCCACCCTGGCCGGAGTGGCCGCCCCTCCGCGCACCGTCGCCCGGTTCCTGGCTGTCACCACCGACCGTGAACCGTGGCTCGCTGACCACTTCTGACCCGTATGCCGCGCGGCGCCGCAGTACCCTTCACGCTTACGGGCCGATCCCACTGCTTGCACGCAATTCGGAGAAACCACCACATGACGCGGAACACCCCCATGCCTCCTGACCTGCGCCGATGGATCACCGAGAGCCTGCCGGACGGGGACCCCGACAAGGCCGAGGACGTCTCCTGGGACCGCGGCGACTCGCGAGTCTGGAGGGTGCCCACGGCTGGGACCGAGGTCTTCGTGAAGCTCAGCCCGAGCCCGAAGGACTACGAGCGGGAGGTGGCAGGCTACGCGTACGCGGCGCGTGTCCTCGCCCCGCAGGAAGCGCCCCGCCTCCTCGCCGCAGATCCCGGCTTGCAAGCGGTCATGACCTCGCTCCAGCCGGGCCGCGTCGTACGCGGGCTGCCCCTCGGCAGGCAGGAGGAGCTGCGGGTGCACGAACGGGCGGGAATCTTGCTCAGGCGCTGGCACGACGCCTCCTCCCCCGCCTCGAAGCAGGACCGCGACACGATCCACGCATCCATGGCCGGCCAGGCGAGCGAAGCAGCCGCCTGCCTGGAGACCACCGCCGGACACCTCGACGACAGGCAGCGTGCTCTGGTCCAGTGCGTTGCCCACGAGCTGCCGCAGCTCGCCGAGAAGCTGCCCGTCGTGTACCGGCACGGCGACTACGCCACCCGCAACTGGCTGTGGGACGCCCACCACGGCTACGGCGTGATCGACTTCGAGATGTCCGCCCACGGCGTCGCCGTCGAAGAGTTCGTGTGGCTGTGCGGAGCGGTATGGGCGCCCCACCCGGACCTCAAGGCCGCATACTTCACCGGATACGGCCGCGCCCTGTCGGACAGCGAGGAGAGGGCGCTGCTCCTCCTCACCGCGAGGCTCGGTGTCTCCTACCTCGCCACCGGCCTCTCCAAGCAGAACCCGGTGCTCGTCAGGCGGGGGCACCTCGTCCTCAGCCGCCTGACGCACGCATAGGGGCGTCCTGATGACGACCGTCCTCATCGTCGTGGCACACCCCGACGATGCCGAGATAGCCATGGGGATGCGCATCCACGAGTACGCGAGGCAGGGAGCACGGGTCTGGGTGCACTGCCTCACCACCGGGGCACCCGGACCGGACGGCACCCCGGAACGCAGGGACGAGTGCGTGGCCGCCGGCGCGATCCTGGGCGTGGAGAACTACAGCTTCTCGAACATCCCCGACACCCGGTTCGTCGAGAATCGCGGCGAGATCAACAGCGACCTCGTCAAGCTCCTCGACGAGACCCGCCCGGACGTCGTCTACACGCACTTTCCCGACGACCAGCACCTCGATCACCGCGTCACCGCGCAGGAGGCCACGACCGTCGCCCTGCGCGCAGCCAACAACCTGATCTACTTCCGCTCCCCCTACAGCATCGGGTTCGAACCCACCAAGATCTTCGTGGGCACCCAGGAACTCCTGGACCTCAAAGCAAGGGCTCTGAGGTGCTTCGCCTCGCAACAGCAACTCGACATGGACGTCTTCCGCAAGCTCGCCGAGGTCGTGTACCGACAGCACGTACACCACCGCGTGGTCGAGCGCTTCCCTCCGGGGACGAACTCCGCCGAGCTCTTCCGCACAGCGAGAGATATCGAGTTCGCAGGCCGGGCAGATCCATTCCAACGACGCCCCTCCACGGAAGGACCCGCATGAGCCCGACCTGGCTCCCGCCGGAGCAGTACGTCAAGACGATCGCCAACGCGACCTCCTACGCGGGCTTCTACTTCACCGACACTGCGGGCCGCCCCATCCAACTCCGCTCAGCCCTCAGCGCGGAGACCTGGCAGTGGCCCGGCGGGAACATGGACCACGGCGAGACCCCGTGGGAATGCGCGGTACGCGAGTGCAGCGAGGAGACCGGCATCACCTTCGCGGGCGAGAAGAAATTCCTCGCGTTCCACTTCATCAGCCAGGGAACGAACTGGCCGCTCAACAAGTTCGGCGTCATCTTCGACGGCGGCCGGCTCACCGACGAGCAGATCAATGCCATCGTTCTCGACCCCGACGAGCACACCGAGCTGCGAGTGCACACCGTGGAGGAGTGGGAGGGGATCATGTCGCCGTACAGCTTCGCCCGGCTCAAAGCGACCGACGACGCCCGGCGTACCGGGACGATCGCCTATCTGGAGAGCTGACGGCCGCACCCATGCCCCCTGTCTCGTCATGGATAGAGGGCACGGTCCTGTTCACGGCCAACTCCAGCCACCATGGGGCCACGGTGCGCTGCTTCTTCCTGCCGGGTGCCGTCGTCAGAATAGGGCCATCGTGTCGGTCGGCTCCGTGTCGGGCTCGGGTTCGCTGATCTGGATCTCGGCAACGCGCGGAGATCCGAGTAGTGGCTGCCATGCGCGACCAGAACGTGCTCCGGGTCGCCCTGCGCGCGGATGGACTGAGTACATCGAGTCTGAACATGGTGAGCACGGTGATCGAGCAGGCCCGCAGGCTTGAGGGGATGCCCGAAATGGACAACTCGGACCTGCTCGACGACGAGTGACGGTAGGACCAGCCGGGGAAGCCTGCACCGCCCTTAGCCCGATCAGGCACCCATGCCGCTCTGCTGGTCCTGCAGCAACACGTTCACGCAGAAGAGTTCGCTGTGCATCGGCCGCACCGTGACGATACGGATGGCGACTTCCCGCCCTTGGTGGCAGGGCAGTTTGAGCCGTCGGAGGTCGCCGTGGGAGTGGTCGACCACCTCGCGGCGATCCCACATTTCTCGTGCAGCCGGCGAACCCTCCAGGATGTCCCGCTCAAGGCGAAGCAGTGCCTCGTTGTTCGGGTGGTGGGCTCGCTCGTAGCGGATCTGCCCCAGAAAGGGCCGTGCCCAGTCGCGTTCCCATGCGACCAGTTGTTCGCGTGCCTCCGGATCCAGGAACACCCATCGCATCTGGTTCGCCTGGGATGATACCCACGGAAACCAGCGCAGCAGCGGGTCGTTACACGCAATTACGTTCCATGCAAGGTCGGTCGCATAGGCGGGAGCGGGGGTTTGGTTGTCGAGGAACTGTTGCAGAAGTTTCTCGTCCACCTCCGGGACAGCACCCGCTTCCAGAGATCCTGCGGGGGCTGGCGGGCGGCCTAGCGCATTGAGGTAGAGAGTCCGGCGCTCAGCGGGACTTAACCGGAACAAGGAAGAGAGCCGGTCGAGAAAGGCTGGCGAGTACTCAGCTTCGATCCCGCGCTCAAAGGCGCCGTACCAACGTTCGCTCACTCCCGTCAGGCGAGCGACATCGCGCTGCGTCAAGCCCTTCCCTCTGCGGCCTTCTGCCACCAGACCAGTGATTTCACTGGGACTCATACGCCCCCGCCATGTTCGCAGCAGCGCAGGAAGCGACCCTGGGTCGCGGTCACCGCTCACGCCCTCACCCTCCACCGCGGTCGCACGGCCCCGAAATAGGCCTCTGCTACGTGACCTGTGCCACAAACGACCGCGAGCTCTCATCCCGCGATCATGGTTCAGTCATTCAGCGTAGTCAGACAAAGGGGGCCACTTGCACTGCCCTCGATTGAGCGTCATATCACGTCGGGCCGAGTTTTCAGGGCGCGGGCAGCGGAAGGAGGGCGGAAGCGACAGCCTCTCCGCTCGATCAGTCTACTTTTGAACTCACTTTGCGTAGTCGGAACTGCCAGTTCCTGGAAGCGCAAGTTCCTGCTTTCGTTTGGCATTCTTTCCACGCCCGCTCAGCAGCAAGAGTCGGGAATTGACATACGCCAGACCGAAAGGTCGGAGACTGCCATGCCCTTGTCACAAGCGAACGGATCGCGGCTACGCGAGTGGTGCGAGGACCAGGTCGATCTCCTCCACCTCCCACATCCGCTGACCACACGGAAATTGCTCGAATCGATAGCCGCACGCCGCGGCAAGCAAATCTTGATCAGGCCGTTGTCCACTCTTGGCGCAGCCGTCGACGCTCCCTGTGGCATGAGAATCGAGACTCCGACCGCAGACCTCCTCTTCTATGAGGAGGGCACATCTGTGCATCATCAGCGGCATATCCTCACGCATGAGCTATGCCACGTGCACTTCAACCACCCCGGAACTCTGGAAGTCGACGCCGCCACCGCTCGTTCCCTCGGAGTGAACCCAGCGCTGATGCTGCGCATGTCGGGTCGTACGAGCTACTCGACCGACGAAGAGCGCCAGGCCGAGATGATGGCCTCGGTGATCCGACGGCGTATCTACCAAGACCGGGAACGCCCTCCCTCCAGGCCAAAGCAAGGCACGGAAAGCTGGGACGCTCTCTTCTCCCAGCCCTTCAGGAAGCGCTGGGTAGGCCCGTGAACATCCTCTTCCTCAGCATGGCTCTGGTACTCGCTCTGGCCGGCTTCTTCTGGGTGATCAGCCGCGGAACGCCTCGCCCTGCGGGTACATGGGCCGTGGGTGCGCTTCTCGGATCTCTCGCTCTCGCCTTCGTCTCCTACGCCCCCGTGTTCGAGAGCGCCGTCGAGGGTCTCGCGCCACACGTCGCCCGCCTTATCAGTAACTCGGCCTCGCTGGCGGCGGCCACCGCAGCCCTCGCCGTTTCCGTCCAACTCAACCTGGACCGAGTGTCGGCCGCGCGACGCATCAGAGTACGACTCGTAGCCCTCGCCACTGCCGTCCTCGGCATGACCGGCCTGTTCGTGTACGAGCAGATGAGCCGCCAGTCCGCCCAGGCGTACGCTCTGTACCTGCTGCTGTACGTGACCTGCCTCGCCCAGTCCGTCGTCGGCTTCCTGGCACAGGCCCTCCGCCAGGCAACAACAACCCGCCGACGCGCCGTGCGAACCGGTCTGCGTACCGCAGCGGTGGGGTGCGGCTTCGCACTGCTCTACCTCGGCTACAAGACCCTGCGCCTCGTCGACCTCGGCCTAGGACTGGGGCTCATAGGCGAGCATTCGAGATGCTCGTCGCTCGCTGCCACGCGCTGCATGTTCAGCGTGACTGCTCCGGCACTTGCCGTCCTGCTCATCTGCCTCGGCCTGACCTTGCCTGCGGTGGCCTACCCGCTCAGCCAGAGACGCCGCCGGCACTGGGAAGCTGACGCTGTCCAGGCGCTGGACACCTTGTGGAGGGACTTGACGGCGGCGATGCCGCACATCGTTCTGGCACCCGTAGACGACGTATCGGACGACACGGGCTTCGCCCTTCAGCGAAGAGTCATCGAGATCAGCGACGGAGTCCTCGCCCTGCGTCCCTATCGATCCCGAAGGGCCCTCGAAGCAGCCCGGAAGACGCTCGTCCCCGGCGCAGGCCCGGAGGACGCAGCACTTGAGGCAGCTATCGTCAAGGCGGCCCTCGCCGACCTCGCGGCAGGCCAGCCTGCCGACGACGTAATCCCCTTGCCAGCGACAACGCCTGGACGCGGGAATCTGCGCGAGGAAGCCGAATGGCTACTCGAGGTGGCCCGCGCCTACACCAAGACTGCCGGCTGGGTCACCGAAGGCACCCCATCGACGCATGTTGGAGGCTGAACAAATGACCGACCCGGCCCAGGACGACCGACCTCCGCAAGGCCCTTACCCCGCCGCCTCCACGACCAAGCGGTCCGCCAGCCCCGTGCACCCGCTTCCCACCGGGCCAGGTAAGCGCCCCGGCTATCTGGTCACCGGATATCCGGAGGCACGAGCGGCGCTCAACGACCGCCGCCTCTCGAAGGACACAGCGGTCTTCTTCGCCGGCAAGGAGTCAGGGCGTCGCCTGCATCCAGCGGTGGCACACACGATGCTGGCCACCGACCCGCCGCACCACACCAGATTGCGCAAGCTAGTGACCGCGGCGTTCACCACCGGAGCCGTCGAAGGGCTGCGCCCGTTCATCGCCCAGGTCACCCACGAGCTGCTGGACGAATGCCCCGCAGACCAACCGTTCGACTTCATGGCCAGTGTGGCGGTGCCGCTTCCGGTGACCGTGATCTGTGAGCTGCTCGGCGTCCCGGAGACCGACCGAGCCGATGTCCGGCGCTGGTCAGCCGAACTGTTCGCAGCCGAAGAACCCGACACCATCGACACGGCCTCGCACCACATCGCCAACTACATGACGAGCCTCGTTACCGCCAAGCGCCGCTCCCCCGGCACCGCCCTTCTCGATCGGCTCATCGCCGTCCGCGACGGAGGTGACCACCTGAGCGAGACAGAACTCGTCTCCTTGGCCGTCTTTCTGCTCGTGGCCGGCCACGAGACCACCGCCAGCACCCTCGGCAACGCCCTGCTCGCGCTGCTCCAGCACCCAGCCGCACTCCGCCGCCTCCGCGACGACCCGGACCGCATTCCCGCCGCGCTGGACGAACTGATCCGCTTCGATTCGGCGGTGAGCACAGCCACCTTCCGTTTCACCACGGAAACCATCACCCTCGGCGGGACCGAAATCCCCTCTGGCGTGCCGGTGTTGCTCGCCATCGGAGCCGCCAACCGTGACCCAAGACGATTCTCGGAGCCGGACCTACTCGACCTGGACCGGAACGCAGCCGGACACCTCGGCTTCGGCCACGGCATCCACCGCTGCCTCGGCGCACCCCTCGCCAGAGCCGAGGCAGAGATCGCCCTGCGAGCGGTACTCACCCGCTTCCCTCGAATCCGGCTCGCCATACCGGCCGAACACCTGCACTGGAAGCACACCCGCCTCGTACGCGGACTCGCGTCACTCCCCGTACTGACGTAGCGATCCGGCGCCCGCTGCCGGGGCGTATGGGAAGGCCCGGGTTCGCCGACGGCGTCATGGCCTGCGCGAGGACAGACAAGTAGCCTGTGTCTCCGTGAGAAGGCTTGAGGCAGGAGCGTTCTCGGCGGACCGGACTTGAACTGATGCCCGTCGCCGGCCACCAGGCGTACGACGCGGGGCGGGAGCGCGGGGTCCGCTGCGATATCGACTGCGCCGAGAAGAATGTGCGCCAGTTGTATCTGGGGGCCGCGCGAGGTTGCGATCACGAGGTCGGCTCGGGCGTGAGGAGGCTGAGGTGCTCGGTGTCGTTGTGCCGGTCGAGCATCCAGCGGGTCTGGCCCAGGCGCCCGCGCTCGTGCGGGGGCGCAGGCTCCGATCGCAACGGCGGCCGCCGCCAGAGGAGTGTCCGCCCGGGGCCTTCCGGCGGCAGTTCGCCCAGCCTGGCGACCTCAGCGCCGAGCCGGTGCGGTGTGCCGCGCGTCCCAGCTGTAGATGAACTGGGGGGTAACGCCTTGTCGATGTACGGGGCGACGGCAAGGACCAGACGCTGGCGGCCCGCTGTCAGTGGTGCCTGATATCTGTTGTCCTGTTAGGTACGCCGCAAGCATGCCGATCGCCGGGAGAAGCGATTCATGCCTTTCACTGCCGTGCATCCTGAACCGAGCCGCCTCGACTCATCCCTCCCCGGCCCCGGACGCGGCCTGGAAGGGGACCAGATCCACAAGGTCCATCCCCGTATCCACCTCACCTGCCCGACTGTTCCTGAGGCCTGCACCCGAAGGTCTCCCGGTACGGGATTCACTTCTTCTTCTGCCACGACCGGGACCGGCCGAAGTCGTGCGAACTGCTGAACAAGTCGTGGGAACACCACATGCTCAAGCTGGAAATGGCGGGCGCGATCCGGGCGGCCAGGTGCTTCGCGGCGCTGGAGGTGCCAGCCGAGCACGGGGCGTGGTGCGCGGACGTCACGGCTACGTCCACGGACGGAAGTCAGCGCATGGCCTGGTAGGCCGATCCGGGTGTGCTGTCAGCGCGAGGTCGGCGGTTCGGGGCCGTGTCCCGGATCAGCTCGCCATGCATGTGCGCCAGCCCGAGGCACCGCACGTCACGTCGCGGTGCTGCCTGGCTGTGAGCGCCAGGTGCGCAGCACGGACAGCCGTACCCAGGGCCAGGGCGAGGGAATGGTGGACTTCATTCGTTCTTCCTTCGTGATTGGAGAGGGTGTCGGGGCCTCGGGCCCGATCCGTCTGCCGCGTGGAGGAGGGGCGGACAGAGCGGGCCGAGGGCCGACTGGCCTCCGGGGAGAGCTGTGCTCTCACCGGGACGGAGCCTTAACTTCGGCGGGCAGGACGCATCACGTCGAAGGTGCTGGGGAGCTTCCAGACGCCCGGCAGGCCGTTGATCACGGCAGCCCTTCCGCCGCGTCCGGTGCGGCGGAGATCCCGGATCGTTCGCCACGCCCCCTCGCAGCGGACGAGGTCGCCGGCACGAACCTGCGCAGGGGTCACGGTGACAGTCGTGAGCACATGAGTGCCGCTCACCGGCTTGCCCAGATTCCGGCGACGAGCAGAACCGTGAGGCCCGCCAGAACGCTGAGGTAGATCCACTCGGGCGCCTGCCGGTTCACAGGGGCACCTCAGCGACGAGGGCATGGACACGCGTGGCCAGCTCGATGTCCGCCTTAGCCAGCGGCACCCACGTCTGAGGGGCGCCCGGCGCGAAGTGGCAGAGGCCGGCATGGGTGCGAAAGAGATAACGGGCCGCGACCCGCATACGCTCACCGTCTTGAGCATCCGCGCGAGCCGCGTGGAGTTGAACCGGGTCTTCGCAACCCGGCTGAGTCCACAACTCATGAACTCCAAGGGCCCGCGCCAGCATCGAGGCAGCTTCAGCGAGGGTGTCCCACCCATCCTCGAACCGAGCCTCGGGAATCCTTACAGTGCCACGCCCGACCCCCAGCACCAGCACTTCTTGGCGCTCGTTGAGCACGATCGGGCTTGCCGTCACGATCGGACAAGTGCCCCGGTGGTGGCAGATGCCCGCCTTCGCGTGCTGGGAGAGCGTCTGCCACAACGGGGCGAGCGTCAGGGCTTCCCCTGGGCGGCGGTGTATGTAGTCGCTCACCGCACGAGCCACGGCGGCCGTCCCGATCACTGGTGCCCTCCCGCCGAACGGTTCAGCCACTGCTCAGCACGCTGCATCTCCAGGACGGTAGGAACCCGGTAGGTGCCCCTGGGACCCACACTGCCCGGAGCTACCGCCGAAACGTCCCTCGGCTCTCGACCCTCGCCGAGCCTCCGGTCGGTGTACTGGGCAACGTGCCGCCGCAGAACGCGGCCCAGCGCCCGCATGCGCGTCCACGTACGCCAGGCAACGTCATCCCCGGCGGGCACTTCTTCGAGGAGCGGGAGGATTTCCTGGCGCTGCGCGTCGGCCTCCTCCTGGTTCTCGGGAAGACCGGCCTCGAAGAAGCAGCGGATCTGCTCCACTAGAAGCGCGACCTGGACTTGCATGGCGGGGAGTGTGGTGGTTCCGAGCTGGAGGCGCAGCGTTTGGTCAGCAAGGGCGGCAGCGGCTGCGAGATTCAGGGCTGGTGCCTGTTGGGCCTCGTTCGGGGGGTGCGACATAGCTGCTCCTGGCTTCTCCGTGTCCCGGCGATCCGTTGCCTTCCTTCGGCCCTCCCAAGATGCCGCCAGTAGCCCTACGATCACTAGGAGTTGAGTACCGGGCGGCGATCGGGATATCCGGCATATGACAAAGACGAGGGATGTAGATCCCAGCCAGGGGCTGGAGCAGTACATCGGCAGGATGGTTCAGGACGCCCGCCTGAGGCGGCAGCAGGAGGCCAAGGAGAAGGGTGACTTCAAGGACGCACCCTGGAGCCAGGCATTCGTCGCCAAGCGCACGTACACGTCGCAGAGCCGGATCTCCGAGGTCGAGACGGGTGAGGTCCCGCCCGACACCGACCTGGCGCAGAAGCTCGAAGGAACCCTGGGCCTCGATCCCGATTCCCTCGTCAACCTGGTGCGCATCCTGAACCAGGAGAACGTCAACGACTACGCCAGGCCCTACATCCGCCGCCTCCCCGAGGCAACGATGCTCTACGACTTCGGCCTGATAGTCCCCGGCCTTCTCCAGACACCCGGGTACGCCCGAGCCCTGGTACTGGCAGGACAAGCCGGCGATCCCCGGCGCATCCAGCACATCGTGGACCAGCGCATGGAACGCGCTCGCCGCGTGCTGAGCGGAGAGCATCAGCCGTGGCTGACGGCGATCATCTACGAGGCCGTACTGCACTGCGACATGGGGGAACCCGAGGTCGCCCGCGAGCAGCTCGAGCACCTGCTGAAGGCACAGGAGCAGCCGAACATCAGCGTCCGGGTTCTGCCGTACACGGCCGCCATCGTCAGCGGATCGTTCACCCTCCTCACCCTCAACAGCGGCCGGCGGGCCACATACACAGAAGGCTTCGGAACGGGTAGCTACTCTGAGGAAACAGCGACGGTCATGCAGTACCAGCGGGTCTATGATCGCCTTGCCGAGGAGGCGTTGAGCGCCCGTGACTCCACCGGCCGAATCCACGAAGTACTGAAGAGGTTCAAGTGAGCGAGCAGCCGACCTACCGCAAGTCCTCCTACAGCGGCTCCAGCAACGACGCGTGCGTGGAGGTCGCGGACAACCTGCCTCAGGTCATGGTCCGCGACTCCAAGCACAAGGACGAGATCGGTCCGGAGCTGAACGCCTCCCGGCCGGCTTGGACGGCCTTCATCAGCTCGATGAAGTGACGCCAGGAGCGCCCCGACGGCCCCCTCACACGAGGGGGCCGTCCGTCTACCTTGAGGGGCTTACCAGACCGGTTCCGCACTGCACTGACCCTCCGCCAACCTGAAGACGCAGGTCAAAGGGCTGGTGTGATCGTTTTTCGGGGTGCTCGTGCTGGTCGTGGGCGTGAGTCTGCGTCGAAGATCGTCTGACGCAGACCGGGCCTTGTCTCTGAGACGGAACCCAGACCAGGTCGGCGTTCTGGCCTGGGCACCTGGGCTGGACGGCGCAGTCCGTCCGACTGGCCAGCGCATGACATCCCGGCCGAGTGCTCCTGAACGATCTCTCCAGCAGTGTCGACCTCCGCCCAGTGCGCTATCAGTTCACCACCGTCCGAACCGGGTTCCTCACGCCGCCTCCTGGGCGCGCCCCGTGGCAACGATGACAGCCCGAAGAGCAAGCGCCTGACATTGCTGGGCCGCAGCCACGCTCACCGGGGAGCGCCCCGAGCTAACACCCCGGTCGGACGGGTGTGAGCGGGATGTCGCCGAGGGTTCCCTGGGAGTGGGTGACCGTGATGCCACGGCCGGCGCGAGTCTTGATGGCCTGTAGGGGGTGGCCCAGTCACCGGGATCGACGTAGGACGAGCCGGCGACTCCGGTGAGGGCGTCGCTTCCCGCGGGGCCGATGACGGCGAGGGATTTGAGTGATGTGGGCAGCGGCGAGGTCGTTGACCGGTTGGTGAGCAGGACGGTTGATGCGAGAGCGGCTTTCTGCGCGAGGCTTTTGTGCGCGCTGGTACGGACGTTCTGGGCTGGGGTCGGATGCGGGTTGTCGACGAGGCCGTTGGCGAACATGGTGAGCAGAATGCGACGGGTGGGTCGACCCGGAGGACTGGAAGCGGTGGCGAGCCATACTGACGCGCCTTCGCGCACTGCTCTCCCCGCCCCCTTCCGCTGCGCTCTTCGATGTCCAGCCCTGACGGAGCGTCGCTCAGCACGGAAGATGAGCCAGAACCCTTTGAGACTGAACGAAGCCATCCGTCCGGCGTGCGGGAGTTCCACTCGATTCGAGATCGGCTCGTGCGTCTCCTGGAAGGCGTGGCTCACCGGCCCGTCGCCTCGCCCGGCGCGGTGATCCATGAGACGGCCGTCAGGACGTGGTCCGAGGGCGGGTTGCGGCGAGGTCGTTGAGGGCGCCGTTCACCACCTGCCAGGAGACGTTGAACGTGTCGCGGTCGGGCCGGTATGCCTCGCGGTACTCGCGGTGGGGGTGGATGAAGTTGCGGTAGTCGCGCAGGGCGTGGCTGAAGGAAGTCACGTCCGCGTCGATCCAGCCGGCCTTGCGGCAGATGTCGATCAGCTCTTGGAGGCCGATGTTGCGGGGGCTCTTGTTGCCGAGCAGGGTGGCGTCCCGTTCCTGGACGGCGGAGAGGAGGACGCCTTCGAGGAGGCTGCCGAGCATGATGGTGGCCGCGACGTGGGCGCCGTTGGCAAAGCAGGTGCGGGCCTCGTCCAGGCGGTGTTCGAGGAGGGCGGCCATGCGTTCGTCGCCGATGATGTCGGCCATGGTTGCTTTGAGTTCGAGGGGCGCGTGCTGGCCGGGGTGGGCGAGTGCGGGGTCGCATGGCACGAGACGTGGGCGGCCTCCCGGGTTCTCCAGGCGGAGGCCCTCATGGACGAGGAAGGTGTTGACGGCCGCGACGACCCTGGGAAGCTGCTCGGGTTCTTCGTAGTACTCGCGGGCGTCGGCGAGCCGGAGCAGTACGTCCTCCAGGGCACTGTGGTCCGTGCGGCGCTCCATGAGACGTTCGAGGGTCCACTCCGCGCGGGACTCCCCATCGATTTCGGGGAGGTTGCGCCAGCCGGCGTTCTCGAGGAACTCGGAGATCTTGTAGGCGGGGCGGTAGAGGAGATGGTCGTCGCCGCACAGGACGCGGACGAGTTCCTTGAGGGTGTTGGTGTCCAGCGGAGCCGCGATGGCGGCCACGTGCGTCTGTGTCATGCGGGGTCCTTGATGGAGTGAAGGGTTTCGGCAGCCACGTTGATCTCTTCCGCGGCGTCTGTGTGTGATGCTTCGGGGTCGGCGCCGGCGTCGGCGGTGTCGTCGTCCGGGGCGTCCGGGAGGTTGAGCGGCGTCCAGGGCGTGGCATCGGTGGGAGCGGTGGCGGGGCGGGAGTAGTCGGCCGGGCGGATGTCCAGCCGGTCGAGTTCGTCCCACAGCCCGCTCAGCGCTTCGTCCGGGTCGAAGCGGAACTCGCTCTCCCGCACCCGCCAGAACCGCCAGCCGACGCGGCGAAGTTCACGGTCGCGCTGGTGGTCGCGGTCGATCTGTTCGCGTGTGGTGTGGTGGAAGTAGTCCCCGTCACATTCCACTGCCAGTCGTCCACGGGCGCCGACGACGACCAGATCGATGCTTTTCGTACCCGCCGGGTACTGCGGCAGGACGTGATAGCCCAGCTCCTTGATCTTCAGATAGACCTGCTGCTCAAGCAGGGACTGGAACGGCGGCCTGTGCACATCCGGGCGGACCAGGCCGATGTCGCCATTCGCGGCAAGGGCCGTGGGCGGGTTCTCCATGTAGGTGAGGAGGTTGAGCCGCAGATCGTTCGGGCGGAGGCGGTCGGGCGGTACCGAGTGGAAGAGCCACATCTGATCCTGGGCGCGGCTGGCGGCGACGTTGTACGCCTGCTGCTCGCTGCGGGCGCCGCCGGCAGCGCGGTGCGGGTCGGTGACGACCATCGACAGGAGGATGACGTGGCGTTCGTCGCCCTGGAAGGAGGCGGCGTTGCCGGCTCGGATGCGGTGGTGTTCGCGTACTGGGGCGGGGATGCGTTTCTTGATCAGGTTTTCCAGGAGTCTGATCTGCCCGAAGCCCTGCAGCACGATCACGCCGATCGTCTTGTCACGGTAGGCCTCGTCCGAGGTCAGCCGCTCCAAGGTGTCAACAATCGCTTCCGCTTCCTTGGGATTGTGGATGCGCCCTTCCCGGCCCACGGTCGCGGCGTCTTCGACGAAAGTGGTGCACAGCGGGTCGAGACGTTCGCCGCCGTACTGGCGCAGGGGCAGGAGCTTGTTGTCGTAGAAGGTGCTGGACGACCAGTTGATGATCTCCGGAACGCAGCGGAAGTGCTCGTCCAGCCGTACGACTTCGGGAAAGAACGTGGTGAGCAGGCCGTAGAGGTTGGTGTGCGGCATGTACAGCTCACGCAGGCCGGTGGGCATGTCGGGGAGGTGGGCCGCAAGCTTGTCGCGGATCGCCTGATGGCGTCCCTTGCCACTGACTGGGGGCGCGCACTGTTTGTCGTCGCCGACGACGATGACGCGGGGAGCGAGCCACAGCAGGAACAGCGCGTCCATGCCGGCCTGACTGGCCTCGTCGACGATGACGACATCGAACGTGTCGTGCTGGGCCTGGACCATTTCGGCGACCTGGGCGATCGGCATGACCCAGGCGGGCACCGCCCCCTGCGCCACCGCCATCCGCTCGCGGGCGGCAGCCCGGAAATGCCCGGCGCTGCGGCCTTTACCCCGTCCGACGGACGCCATGTGGGTGCGGTACGCCTGCAGGGCGGACTTCTGCTCCTGCGTCATGTTCTGACGGCAGTGCAGCCGCCCCCATGCGGCGGCGAGGTCGCCGGTTACTTCCTCCAGGCGGTCCTCCTGTTCGGTCAGTTCGGTGTCCAGCCGGCGTTCGAGTCCGGGCGCGCGGCGCACCCTGACGAACTGCGCCGCCTTGCCCCATGCCCACGCCCGGTCAAGTGCCGCCAGACGCGACTCCCACGCGGGGTCCTCCGCCTCGTCGAGAAGCCGACCGGCGAGCAGTGGATGCGCGGCCCGCACATCGTCGAGAAGCCGTCCGCACCGCCTCCGGCGGGTATCGCGAACGTGGGCGTGCTCCAGCGCGTCGACGGCCTTGGCGTAGGCATCGACGTCCTGGTCGCGCAGGGCCGAGACCAATGACCTGGCTTCCTCGCACATGTGCTCACCCTCCTGGGTGGCGCTCAGTTCCTCGTCCCAGGCAGCCAGCCGGGCGAGCGCCTTGTCGGCCGCGCGGCGTCCGCCCAGCGCAGTGACCGCGACTGCGAGGTCCTGCCACGCCTCCGGTGTGGTGAGCAGCATGCGGACGCCGTGCCGCACCAGGATGTCGTCGGCGCTCTCACGGGCCCGAGCGAAGGCGTCTACGTTTCCCAACTGAGCGTTGCGATTGTTCAGTTCGGCCAGTTGCACTTCAAGGTCACCGGGGGGCAGGGGCGCGTCCGCCTGCTTCCAGCGCAAGGCCACCGCGTCCAGGGCGATGTGGGCGCGCAGCCGGGACAGGATGTGGTCGAGGTCGGCGGCGGTACGAGGCGCATGGCCGTCGATGGTGCACGAGGTCAGGATCTCTTGGGCGTCCTTCTGCGCCCGAGAGGCGAAGCGCGACAGCCGGTCGCGTACTGTGCGGCCCTCCTTGGCCGCGAGGTGGTCACGTAATGCCTGCCCCGTGGTGACCATGCGCCCCGCCCGGTCCGCGTCCAGGTCTTCCGGGAGACGGACCGGGCGCAGGCCCGCTGCGTCCAGGGCCTCACGCGCGCCGGCAATGTGCACACCCGTGGTGGTGACGCGCTCCCACAGCCCCAGACCGCCACGCGACAGCCGCAGCGTGAGCGCACGCGTGACCCAGGAACCGGCATCCCAGCGTGTGGCATCGGAAGAGACACCGAGATGGTGCAGGGCCGTGGCCGCTTCCTCCAGCTGCAGCGCCAGTTCGTCGGTGACCGCCGGATCGAGCGAGGCCAGCAGGTTGCGCAACTCCACCGTTTGTGACGTCAGCCCGTCATTGGTGACACGGCTCGCACCGAATGTGGCCGCGACCTCGCTCACCGGAGGCACATGTTCGAGCGAAGGCAGCGCACCTCCGGAGCGTGGTTCGCCCGCGCCATCGCGCAACAGAAGGAGCAGTTCCAGGGCCTGCTCCGCGGTGATCGCGGGCGAGGTTCCGGCACCTTCCGGCAGCGCCCCGATCCAGCCGTGTGCCCCGCTCTGGTCCTGGACCTGCTGAACGATCCGGGCCAAGGTCCCGTCGTAGCCCGGGGCCACGGACCGGTGCCGGTACTCCTCCTCACGCAGGGAAAGCACCTGGTCGGTGAGAGTGTTGATCCTGCCGCGGATATCGAGGTGCAGCTTGGTGAGGCGGTCGATCTCGGCGCGGAGCGTCTCGGTGTCCGCCCCAGCGACCTGCTCGGTCAGGGCGGTGACGGTGCGGTCCAGCTCACTCGTTCCGCCGTGGCGGGTCGAACTCAACAACAGGACACACAAGTCACGCACAGCCGGCGGCAATTTGTCCCGCAGCACGGTCAGCGGCTGGTCACGCGCACTGGTGACCAGAACACGCTGCCCCTGGGCAAGCAGCGCCGAGACCAGATTGGCGATCGTATGGGTCTTGCCAGTACCGGGAGGACCCTGCACCACAACCCCGGTCTCCTTCTCCAGGCGTCGCAGCACACTGCGCTGCTGCTCGTTGGTCTTGCCGGGAAAAAGCGGATCGTCACCGAACAACGGCGCTCGCCGTCCACCACGCACATCCCAGGCCGCACGCTCGGGAGGATCGAGGTTCATCACCATCTGGGCAAGGCCGAGCGGCGCGTGTGTCTCAGCCACTATGGCGTCCGAGATCTGACCGTACACACGCAGCAGCGCATTCATGTTCCGGGGCCGCAGCACCAGCGCCGGAGCATACGTCAGCCGCGCCACCGGCTCAGGAACCTGCGGCGGCTGCCACCGCGCACTGAACACGACGCGCTGCTCGGTCGCCCGCTCCTGCCACTGCGCCAGCAACTCCACCGCGTCGGGATGCAACGGATGCGTCGACCGGGCGGCGATCTCTTCGGCCAGCGCCGCCCCCCGTTCCCTCACCCAGCCGTCATCGGTGTCCAGGAAGTCCTGGTCCTCCAGCCGCAACGCACCCTCGGCCGACAGCCGCACCGTCACCTGCGCCGTCCGGCGATCCATCGACGTCTCCACCCGCTGCGTGAGCAGATGTCGGTGCACCGTCTCCTCACCGGGCCTGGCCCACGCCAACAACCCAACAGCCAGCACGAGTTCCGTGCGGTCGTCCTCCATCGCCAGCTGCTGATGCCACGCGTAGACCTTGTCGTAAAGCGCCCGCAAGGGTCGTTCCTGGCGCTCCCGCTCGGCCCACTTGCGCCACCGCTGAAGCCAGGGGCCGTACGCGCGCAACACCTCACCGGCCTCATCGCGCGCCATGGTGATGGCCGCGTCCTCTTCGTCCTCCTCCGTACCGCGCGCGGGAAGCAGCGACCGGCCCGGTCCCGCCTCGGCCAGCGGCGGATCGATGCCGTCGGCATCCAGACAAGCCGCCTGGTCCACCCACCCGTCGAGCACCTCGGGCAACTCCGGCGGCGTGGACTGTGAGACGTGATCGAGGCGCAGCACGGTGCCGTCCTCGCGTGCAGTTGGCCGGCGCACCTGTTCAGGGAGATCGGCCAGCCACAGCCGGCCCCGTCCACGGTCGTCGCGCTGGCGCTGATGGCTGCTGTGCACCATGTCCCGCAGAAAATTCACGAGCCCGGTGGTCTGTGCGATGACATCCGGATCGGCTGCATGGCGTCGCGGGGCGTTCACTTCTCTCCTTCCGGTCGATGACGAACGGTCCAGGATGAGGGATGCCCCGGTCAGCAAGCACACACATTGTCGAAGATGGCCAGATTCACTCCATGGAACAGAACCGCAACAGACGACCCAAGAGATAAAACGCCAGTTCGACAGAGGAGGCGGAGCAGGAGGTAGAAGCGTTTCCGCAGCCCCGAAAAGACGCACGGACGGTGTCACGCGCAACCGTCGAACAGCACCTCTCGATCTGGCAGGAACTGGCAGTTCCAACGCGGCTTACGGGGGGCGCCGGACCGCCCCGAAGGCGGTGAGCCTTCTCCGAGCTGACGCAGGTTCTGGACGGAAGACGCTGAAATAGCGCGGACGCTGGGTCGAAAAGGGCTCAGCGGACACTCCCGAGAATTCCGGGTCATCGGCAGGGGCAGATGACTCTTTCTTGGAGGCTGCGGGAGCACACATCGGCCGTTAGGCCGGAAACCACCTCGTCTGAGCAGCCACATCGGCAAGATACATCGTGGCAACACGGCCGCCAGATGTAGCCGCCGCATCCACAACCGACATCGGATAGTCAAATGGAGAACTGAGGATGGTGGCAGCCGCCTCCGAGGGAAAAACGACTCTGGTGGCGGGAATTTCGCTCTTGGGGCCAAGCGCCTTGAATGTCTTCAGCACGGTGAAGTCGAAGTTGCGATGATCATTGAGTGTGCGGGCCATAAGCGGCATGTGTACTGGCCAGGCGGCGGCAGAGAATCGGGCCATATCTGTCAAGGTCTCAGTGGAGAGACCAGGAATGTCGCGCCCCTCGAATGGCACCCGATCAGGTCGGTGTGCGTAGTGGGATATAGCGACGGCCATAGCCGGGGAGAGTGCGGCTGCCGCTAGCAACGTATCGTGGCTCAAGGGCCGGGCGATTGTGAGGCCTATACGACTGGAGCTCATCAGGAGAGCTTGCCGCATGTTCTCGGGCAGAGCGTTGAGGGTGGCGTTCATGAGCGGCAGGTACTGGTTGACCACATGCTCCTCCGCGACCGCGAACAGGCCGAGCAGCCATGTTGCACGCGACAGCGGATCGGAATGGGCGCCGTGTTGTTCGCTCCACCAGGAGGCATCGGTGCGGTTGCGCCGGAGTTCGGCCAGAAGACGGCCGTGGTCGAGGGCCGGCCCCAGTGGTTGCGAGCCGGGGGTGAGATCCCCGCCCGTGGTGTAGTTCGCTGCAGCAGCGCCGATCACCGTGATTTCTGCGGCCAGCCATGAGGGGCCGAAGAGAGTAGTGAGGACGCGTGCGGTATTGCTCCAGGGAGAGGTAGTGTGGCTCTGACCCTTCTGAAATTTCAGTGCGGTCTGAAGGCCGGCGAAGCGCGGATCGCGTTCTTTGAGGCGCTTGAATCCCCTTTGGCGGTGCTGGGCGTCAACGTCCGCAGCCAGATGGCCAACGACCGCGAGTAGATGGGCAGCAGCATTGTCCGCCATTCTGAGGAAGTTCTGCGGCCGAAGTACCCGCATCAAGCTGGCGGCGAAGGTTGAAGCGGAACACGGCAGATCACTTGCATGCCCGTTGAGCACGGCCTGGATCATGCGATGTTCCTGCTGGGAACCTGGAGCGGGTGTCAGGCCGGCGTCGAGGGCAGCAGTAGCCGCGAGGTCATCGGCAAGGGCGAGATGGGTGGTCTCTTGCGCCGTGAGTCGACCGGCGCTGTGAAAGGCGATGCCTATCCGCAGCCATGCGGTCTCGTGGCCGCTCCCCATGGCGCGCCGCATGTGGGGGTGCCACCATTCGTAGAAGGCATCTGCGTCGTCAAGAAGGTAGACGGCAAGATCCAGCCGCTCCGGGGTGGCCTGCGAGGCGGGGGCCTCGCTGACGAGGTCTAGGAGTTTGTCGGCGAGGTACTTTGCGCCGCGGTCGAGTGTGGGGACGGGAAGATCGTCCTGTTGCGTCAGGGCTTCGTGAATGAAGCGGACGCTTAGGTCGTCCAGGAACATGTCCGCGGCCCGGTTCTGGGTCTTCGACCGGCCGCTGAAGACCCCGTCGGCCAGGAGTACCCAGGCAGAAAGCCGTAGCTGTCTCGGCCGGGCGCCTTCGTCGCGCTCTTCTTCCAAGGCTTCCACCAGCCCAGCGAGCTCGTTGGGCCGTGCGAAGCCGGCGAAGAAGCGGCTGGTGTTCAGCCAGTAGCTCCGGCGTACGAGGTGACGCAAAATCTCGGAGCGGTCGAAGGTACGATCGTCGGCGCCGGCGAACTCGTACATATAGCGCGCGGCGAAGTACTCGCGCAGAGGCTGGACGTCAAACTCGAAGGTTCCTTGGGTCTTGCTCGCCAGTGCCCACACGCGGTCGGTGACGCCGGTGAAGAGGTCGTCAACGAGGGCGATGTTCTTGTCCACGCTGAAGAGGTAGTTCAGGATCAGGCGCTTCAGCTCCCGGATGGGCAGCTGGCCGTTGCTGCTTTCCTTCTCCGCATCAGCTTGCAGCTGCCACCCGAGGAAGGCGGTCACTTCCTCAAGGTCGGTGCGGTGTTCGTTCACCGCCGGGGTCTTCGCGGCTTCCCGGTCGAGGAACGTCTCCATGTACGAGGTGTAGAGGTCGGTTCGGTTGGCCGGGACCGAATTGTCACGCTTGTACATCAGGGAGAGCAGGATCGTCAGCTGCATGGGGTTGTTGGCGAGCTGAGCGATGTGCGGTTCGGCCGAGCGCTGATGGAAAATGCGCTCCAGATTACGGTGTTCTTTCTCCGAGATGGACCTGGCATTCACCCACTTGTGCAGATAGGTGGTACGCAGACTGTCACTGAGCCGGTCCAGGGCGATCATTTCGAAGCGGTCGGGGGTGGGCTCGGCCAGGCCACCGACATTGGGACGGGTGGTGACGACCAGCTGTGCGTCGAAGGCGGTACGCAGCCGGGCGGTGAAGCGGTCGATCTCCTCGACGACACGTTCGCGGGTCTGCGCCCGTGCTACTTCGTCCAGACCGTCCAGGACGATGAGTGCGGGCAGGCGCTCGAGAATACCGGCGACCTCGACCGCCGTCGCCGACAGACCGCCGCTATGAACCGTGAGCACGTGTGCGAGAAACTCCTCCAGAGTCCCCTCGCGGCGGAGCGTCGCGCGAGGCTTTTGGACGGCGGTATCGAAAGGATCTATCCCCGCGAGCCAGGCCGCGTAGTCGTGCAAGTCCACCCGCAAGGGCAGACGCGGGTCCCCGCCTGGCTCCCTGGCGGCTGGTGCGCCGTCCGGGATTACTTCCCCCAGGTAGGCGGCACGATGGAGCTGGCACACGTACTGTCCGAGGGTGGACTTGCCCTGCCCAGGCTCACCTCTGATCAAGGTGAATGGCTGACGTGTGTTCATCAGGTAGCTTGCGGCTCCGCCCAGGCCCGTGCTGTCGGGCTGCACGGATATGCGACCAACGATGTTGTTGGGAACTGCCACACGGACGGCTTCGACGTCGATAAACAGGTCTTCCAGGCGGTGTGAGGTGAGTTCCACCTGCTTGAACTTGACCTTCGCATCGTCTTCCCACTGCGTGGCGATCACGTTCATAGCGAGCTTGCGAAGCGCGTGATCGTGCGCCTGCGCTTTCGCGCCATGGATGAGGTAGTGGACCAGGTCATGACCGGCCAGCATGTCGGAGTAAGCCCATTTGAGCGCGTCGGGGGCCGCATCCACGCGCGCGTCGATATCGGCACGCCACCACACGTGGATGGGAATACCCAATTCTTCTGCGTGCTTGTCGAGAAGGTCGTCCAGCCTGTCCATTGATCCGCGTTTCGGCACGGCTGTCCCAGTGACCGAGGTCATCAGATAGTAGGCCTTAGCGCCTTCCCTGACGAGCCGCCGAATGTTGTCGGCTTCGCCCGCGATTGCTTCGTTCAGCCAGGCCGCCGGCTTCTGCTGCGCCTTGCTGGTCCACTTCACCTGGTAGACGACCAGCTTTCCGTCCACCTCACGGGTGGCATCACGTCCCCCGTCGGAGTGTCCGACCGGATAGCAGCGCGTCTCAGGAAAGTTGTGAGCCAGCAGCGCATTGCACAGTCGCTGAAACGTCTTCTCATCGAGCCGCTCGTACAGGTAGCGCCCGTCGGCCTGCACTGCCCCACTCATACACCCAGCCCCTGTTCTACGGCTCTGATCAGCACATCCAGCCTAGGCGACGCCGCTGACACAGTGAGCCCTTTCCATCTTGATCAGGTGGCGACTTCTAGGGCGACGACGGCACGGAGGACGGCAGAGATCCGGGTGGTGCTGCAAGGGGAGCTTCCGTAGAAGACGCCAGCATTTGAGGGTGGCCATGGCGCGGTCGCCCGAGGCTGCGGATCGCGGTTGTGGCGTCGGCGCCAGCCGCGCAGGATCTTGCCTCGGCACGGGACGCCAACAGCAGGTCGTGCGCTTTGATCCGCTTTGATCCGCCCAGAACTTGGTGTCGTTGGCGGAGAGAACGGCGGGAATGTGGTGGGTCCGGTCCGCGGTCAGATCGCGCATGTCTCCTGGTAGCGCGTCCGAGGCCCAGATCAGGCGACCGGCGGGATCCGCGAGGACCTGCACGTTCATCCTGTGGTGCTTCTTCTCCGAGTAGTACGGCCTGTCGGCGGTATTGCGGTCGATCGGCAGCACGGCGCCGTCGGGACAAGTTCGTCGCCGAGGCCATGGGCGACCGCACGGGCCCCAGCAGCGACGGGCGGGGGCGAGGGCCAGCGTGAGAGCCCTCTCGACTCACAGACGTGAGAGCCCTCTCGACTCACAGAATCGCTGGGAGGAGTCCTACGGGGCGGCCCTCAAGGTGGCTGGGCTTGCCTCCCCCTCTGCTGCCCCAGCTCCCGGCCGGCCCCCGCCGCCGCCGGCGCCTGCTCGACTTCTCCATGCACAACCGTGTTAGGCCTTCGGTGTGGTTTCCCCGCGCACCCGAACCGGGTTCCTCACGCCGCCTCCTAGACGCGCCCCGTGGCAACGATGGCAGCCCGAGGAGCAAGCGCCTGACGTAGCTGGGCCGCAGCCACGCTCACCGGGGAGCGCCCAGGGCTAGCATCCCGACCGACGATCGAACTCAACTGACGCCCCATCAGGAAAGTCAGCATTAAGTCAGCATCCGCCCTGGCACACACGGAAACACGCTGACACAGATGAGATAGCCCCACCTAGCAGCAGGCGCCCTCCGGGGCAGTCTCGCTCCGCTTGCACGCCTACTCCCACAGGGCCCACCTCCGAAAAGCGGGCCGCACTCCGCGCAAGCGCAGAACCGCAGATCAGCGCACGCGTCCACGAGGTTTCAGCGCCACGTCCGGCAGCACGGGAGCCGGGATCGGCGGCCCGTCATAGCCATGTACGGTGCCGAACCGATCACCGTTCATCCAGTCCTCGCGAGCCTGCGTGATATCGTCCTGGGTTCTGCCCACGAAGTTCCACCACATGATCAGCTCCTCCTCGAACGGCTCGCCGCCCAGGAGCATCAGGCCCGCGTCGGACTCCGCGCGGAGCGGGAGTTCGGTGCGGCCGCAGCCGAGGTAGAGCATGGAGCCGGGGAGGACCGGGACGCCGTCGACCTCGGCCTCGCCGGACATCGAGAGCACGGCGTACTCGAAGTCGGGGTCCAGGGGGAGCCGGGCCCGCGCGCCACGGGTCAGGGAGAGGTCGGCTCCCACGATCGGGGTGTACGCGGTGCCGGGCGAGGTGGCGCCGTCGAGGTCGCCCAGGATCACGGTGGCCGTCAGGCCGGGGGCGGTGACCACGGGCAGGTCGCTGTGGTGCTGGAAATGGGGTTCGGTGAAGCGGTGCGCGTCCGGGAGAGCCACCCAGAGCTGGGCGCCGTGGAGCAGGGCGGCGTGCTGCTTGGGGCTCTCCTCGGAGTGGCTGATCGCGCGGCCGGAGGTCATCAGGCCGAGTTCGCGCGGGCGGACCGTCTGGAGGCTGCCGAGGCTGTCGCGGTGCAGGACCTCGCCCTCGTGCAGCCAGCTGACGGTCTGGAGGCCCATGTGGGGGTGCGGCGGCACCTGCATCCCGGGTTCGTCGGCGATGTCGTCGGGCCCGTAGTGGTCCACGAAGGCCCAGGCGCCGACCATCCGGCGGCCCAGGTTGGGCAGCAGCCTGCGGACCTCGGTGGACTCGCCGAGCCGCACCTTGCGCGGGGCCAGCAGTTCGCGTACGGGCTCCGCGACGACGAAACCCCGGCCCCCGCAGACGGTGGGGACGGCCTGGCGATCGAGATTGCTCATGGCGCTCAACCTATTCCGATGCGGGCGGGGGCGGGTAGCGCCCACGCCGGACAATTAGTGGAATGTTAAACCACTTGCTGGTGTTGTGGGGACCGGACGCCCGACCGACCGAGGAGACGACATGAGCGACAGCTACTACGAGTTCGGCACCGCCGCCGAGCGCTGGGAGCGCGCGGGGTTCTTCTTCGACGCGAAGGAGTACACGACCGCTGCCCGCATCCTGGGCGGACTCGTCGAGGAGGTCCCGGAGCAGGTGGCGCCCCGGCTGTTGCTGGCCCGCGCCTACTACCACTCGGCGAGCCTCGGGCGGGCCGAGACGGAGCTTCGCGCGGTTCTGGAGCGCGACCCGGTGGAGCACTACGCCCGCCTGATGCTCGGCCGGACCCTGGAGCGCCAGGGGCGGCAGGCCGAGGCGGACACCCAGCTGCGGCTGGCCGCCGCGCTGTCCGGTGACCTCGGGCCCGCGTAAGCCCGTATGGGCACCCGCCGTATTTCGGGTGCCGGGAGCAGCAGCCGCGTGATACTCCACAGGACCATGACCGACCTTGAGACGCCGCGCCTGTTCCTGCACCCGATGTCGCCCGCCGACGCCGAGCACGTCGCCGCGGGCGCACCCCCGGCCGGTGCGCGCTGGGCCCCCGGCTACCCCTCCCCCGGCGAGCAGGGGGCCGCGACGCGCTTCCTCGCCACATGCGCGGAGAACGGAGATCCCAGCCCGTTCTGCTCCTACGAGATACGGCTCCGTGCGGAGGGTGTGGTCATCGGTGGCATCGGCTTCCACGGCGCGCCGGACGAGCGGGGCAGCGTCACGATCGGTTACGGGCTCGTGGAGTCGGCACGCGGACAGGGTTACGCCTCCGAGGCGCTCCGGGCGCTGCTCCGGTTCGCCCGGGAACAAGGCGTCGCGCGGGTGCGCGGGGACGCCGACTCCGGCAACATCCCCTCGCAGCGGGTCATGACGGCGGCCGGGATGCGACTCGTGAACGAGGACGCGTCGCTGAAGTACTACCTCGCCGAGTGGGCGGCGTAAAACGGGTGGTGCCCGCCGTCGGCCACCCGGCGGGCACCACCCGTTGCCATACGTACGGCTGCCGTCAGCCCATCGCGGCGGCTGTCCGGCCACCCGCGAGCGCGTCGGCCCTCGGCACCAGCAGCCGTTCGGTGAGGTGGCCGAAGAGCAGGCCGAACGTGGTCCACAGCGTGGCCTGCACCGCGAGCGTGGCCAGCCGGAACTGCCACAGCAGCGTGGCCGGGAAGTCCTTGCCGACCTCGTTGAACGAGGGCAGGAACACGTAGGCGAGGGCGATCAGCAGGACGTAGCCGGCCGCCGCCGCGACCGTCGCGTTCCAGTTGCCCAGGCGGGGTGCCAGCCGCTTGCCGACGATGACGGCGGCGACCGCGAGCAGCACGCTGAGGGCGACCATCAGGAAGAACAGCGCGGTGCGTCTGCCGATGGTGTCGGGGTTGCCGACGGCCGGCGGGTTGGCCGGGTACTTCAGGAACGGCACGACGTACACGCTCACCAGCGCGGCGCCCGCGATCAGCGCGGCCGTGGCCCTCGGGCCGAACCGGCCCACCCGGCCCAGCGCGTAGCAGAAGACGAGCGCGGCGATGCCGCCGGCCGCGACGCCGAAGACGAGCACACCGGTGGCCAGGCCGGCGGTGGACTGCACGCCCCGGCCGACGAGTTCCTCGCCGGCGCCGTGATGGTGGCCGTGGGCGCTGTGCGCGGCCTCTTCGAGCGCGATGGCCGCGTCGACCCGTGACTCGCCGAGGAAGTAGGCGACGAGCAGCGCGAGCGCTCCCGCGGCCACTCCGGCGAGCATGCCGCGGACCAACAGGGCTCTGACGGATACGGAGTTCATGAGGGATTCCCCTGGATCAGCCGGATGGGCGGTCAGTGGCAGGGGAAACCGAGCAGGTGACGGCCGTCGTGGACCCACTCGTGGACGCCTTCGCCCGAGATGAGGGCCGTGGCACCCTGTTCGGCGCCGACGAAGTAGAGCAGGACCAGCATGAGAATGCCGAAGAACACCGCCCAAGGGGCAATGGCCTTCAGGGAGATGGGGGTGATGGCGGGTGCGCCGGTTGCGGGGGCAGCACTCTGTGCCATGGCAGAACCTCCTGTGGGAACACGCGTCCCGATCGTGGTGCCTGAGACGAAGGTGCTGGGTCTGACTTCCCGCGTGCGCGGGTACACAGTGGCGCGACCGTGCCGGATTCTCACCGGACTTCCGTCACACCTTCGTCATGTCGCCGCGACCATACCGCCTGGACGCCCGGCGCCGCCATGCCCCGTCCGGACAGCCCGCGGAGCCCGGATGCCATGGTGGGTTCGGTCGTGCGGCCACTTTTCAGGGAGTTGAGGGCGGGGATGACGGTACGGGTGTTGTTGGTCTCACCGGCCATGAACGCGGCGTTGCGGGAGGCCCGGTTCGCGGGTGACGCCGCGCTCGACGCGTCGGGCGTGCGGGCGGCCGCGCCGGCCGCGCCACATGTCCCCGAAGCGGACCGGGCGGTGCACGGGCCCTCCGAGCGGTGCTCCCGGACGGCGGAAGCGCTGGGCCTGCGCTCGTCGGGTGAACCCGCCTTGCGCGAATGGGGATTGGGGCGCTGGTCGGGCGCCCGCCTGGACGAGGTGAGCGCGCGCGAGCCCGAGGGGGTCGCCGCCTGGCTGGCCGACCCCTCGGCCGCCCCGCACGGCGGCGAGTCGCTGCTCGACCTGTGCGCGAGGGCGGGCACGTGGCTCGACTCGCTGCAGGGTGAGGTCCGGGTGCTGGCCGTCGCCGAGCCGTCCGTGGTGCGGGCTGCCGTCGTCCACGCCCTCGCGCTGCCGCCCCAGGCGTTCTGGCGCCTCGACGTCGCCCCGCTCACGCTGACGGAGCTGAGCGGCCGGTCGGGGCGGTGGAACCTGCGCTGCGGCCGGCCCCTCGCACCGGCGCCGGCCGGCTGAGACGTGCGTACGGAGCGCCTACCGGCCGGAAACGAGGACCCCTCGACGAGAACGGGCCGCCCGCTCCGGCCCTGGCCGGGATCCGAGCCCGGAGGCACGCCGCCGACCGGCCTCACCAGGACCTCAAAGCCTCTTGCGCTCCTCTCGCCCCACGGGTAGCGGCGCGCGGTGTGCCGTGGGTCACGTTCGCGCGTGGCGGGGTGTGCCCCTGTTGTGAAGGTCGGGCATTCTCTCCCGGCGGCCGTGCGAAGAGGTACGGCCCGGTGACCGCCTGGGGGAGAAGATGCCGCGACACGCGGACACGGAGCAGGAGCGGGGAACAGGCCGCGGGAGAGGCGTGATCGAGGGGGCGTTCGCGCTCCTGGAGGCGTTGCGCAGGTGCGGCGGGGAGGCCGGGCTCACCGAGATCGCCGCGGCCTGCGCCCTGCCCAAGGGGAGCGCCCACCGGCTGCTGGAGCAGTTGCTGCTGGTGGGTGCGGTGGAGCGGCGGGGCAGTCGCTACCGCGTCGGCTCGCAGCTCTACCGCCTCGGCCAGACGTGGGAGCCGCACCCGGGCTTGCGGGGGGCGGCCCGTCACCCGCTGCACCGGCTGCGGGCAGCCACCGGCGCGAGCGCCCTGCTGACCGTCCTGCATGACGGCCGGGCGCTGACCGTGGCGTCCGTGCCGGGCGGGGCGGAGCCGCTGGTGCCGGTGCGGAACGGTATGAGCTTCCCGCTGGACACAGCGGCCGGCCAGGTGCTGAGCGTCCGAGGCCGGGCCTGCTCCGGGGGCCGGCTGCCGGGGGCGGTGCTGGAGTGCGCGGAGGTGATGGACGGGGTGTGCTGCGCGGCGCTGCCGGTGCGGGGACGCGACGACCGGACCGTCGCCGCGATCGCCGTCATGACGTTGTCCGCGCCGGAACTGCAACGGGCGGCCCAGGAGGCGGCGCGGGCGGCCGCGGCCGTCACCGCGACCCTCGCCCGCGCCGACGCCCCGCCCCGTCTGCCTGCCGTCCTCCGCTACTGACCCACCGTCACCTCCGGGGCGTACGAGGTAACCGGTCTCGTTCCGCGCGCCGGTTCCACTCAGTGGAACGCGCGTAGAACGGCGGACAGCGGTCCGGCAGTCTGTTCCTCGAGCCGGTCGGGGGACCGGCGAGAACCTGAATCCATGGGGGACATCATGTCTGTCCGACGACTGACCACCTTCGCCCTGGCGGGCGCTCTGGGCCTCACCTCGCTGGTGGGTGCCGCCGGCGCCGCGCAGGCCGATCCGGTCGACTATGTGCAGATCCAGCTCGTCGACCTGTACTGCGGGTCCCAGAGCGAGGGCGACCACGACGAGGCGTACCTCAACATCGCGGCGAACGGCGGCAAGCCCGTGAGGCTGTGGCCCGCCGGCGCGTCGTACCAGACCATGGGCACCGGCTACCGCCGCGCCCTGGACGAGAGCAACGGCAACGCGCTGCTGCTCTTCGGCAAGACCGAGTCCCGCACGCTCTCGCTGTGGGACTACGACAGCACCAGCGGCGACGACAGGCTCGGCTCGGTGACCGTCACGGGCAACGAGTTCGGCGCGGAGACGCAGTACCGGGTGCTGGAAGGCTCCGGTGGCGTCTACACCCTCGCCTACCGGGTCGTCGACATCTGATCCGCCGTTCCGGCCGGAGCACGGGGGGTCGTTCGGCCCGGCGGGGACCTTCACCGCCGGGCCGAGCGGCTGTTCCTACCCCCGGTACGTCTCCAGCAGCCGCAGCCACACCTCGCTGATCGTCGGGTACGACGGGACCACGTGCCACAACCGGTCGACGGGGATCTCGCCCGCGACCGCCATCGTCGCCGAGTGGAGCAGTTCACCGATGCCGGGACCGACGAACGTGACGCCCAGCAGGACTTCGCGGTCGAGGTCCACCACCATGCGGGCGCGGCCCCGGTAGCCGTCCGCGTACAGCCCGGACCCGGCCACGGAGGCGAGGTCGTAGTCGACGGCACGGACGCGGTGGCCCGCCTGTTCCGCCTCGGCCAGGGAGAGGCCCACGGAAGCGGCCTCCGGGTCGGTGAAGACGACCTGCGGGACGGCCGCGTGGTCGGCGGTCGCCGCGTGGGCGCCCCAGCGGGCGGTGTCCAGCGGCTTGCCCAGCGCGCGGGCCCCGATCACGTCGCCCGTGATGCGTGCCTGGTACTTGCCCTGGTGGGTCAGGAGCGCGCGGTGGTTGACGTCGCCGGCCGCGTAGAGCCAGTCCGTGCCCTCGACCCGGCAGCTGTCGTCGACCGTGAGCCAGGAGCCGGGTTCCAGGCCGACCGTCTCCAGGCCCAGGTCGTCGGTGCGCGGGGCGCGGCCGGTGGCGAACAGGACCTCGTCGGCCTCGACGCTCTCGCCGTTGTCGAGTTCCACGGTGACCGGCCCTTCGCCGTCCGCGCGGCGTACGGCGGTGGCCGAGACGCCGGTACGGATCTCCGCTCCGGCCTCGGTCAGCGCATCGGCGACCAGTTCACCGGCGAACGGCTCCATCCGGGGGAGCAGCCCCTCACCGCGTACGAGCATGGTGACCTTCGCGCCGAGCGCGTTCCACACGGTGGCCATCTCAACGCCGACGACTCCCCCGCCGACCACGACGAGCCGGCCGGGGACCTCCTTGGCGCTCGTCGCCTCGCGGCTGGTCCAGGGGCGGGCGTCCTCGATGCCGGGCAGGCCGGGGACCACGGCCCGGCTGCCCGTGCAGACGGCGACGGCGTGCCGGGCGGTGAGCCGGTGTTCCGTGCCGTCGAGCGCGGTGACGGTGACCTGTTTGGGTCCGGTCAGCCGGCCATGGCCGCGGAAGATGTCGGCCCCGATCCCGTCGAGCCAGGCGACCTGGCCGTCGTCCTTCCAGTGCGAGGCGTACGCGTCGCGGTGGGCGAGGACGGCGGCGGCGTCCAGCGGTCCCTGGACGGCGCCGCTCAGGCCGGGGACGCGGCGGGCGTCGGCGCGGGCGACGACGGGGCGCAGGAGGGCTTTGCTCGGCATGCACGCCCAGTAGGAGCACTCACCGCCGATCAGCTCCGACTCGACCACCGCGGTGGTCAGCCCGGCGGCCCGGGCCCGGTCGGCCACGTTCTCACCCACCGGCCCGGCTCCGATGACCACGACGTCGTACGCGACAGGCTCCGCTCCATGTGTCATGCGGCCCATTCTGGCGGGGGGTGTGGGCGTCGGCCACATGGGCAGGCACGGAATAGCACGAGAACGGGCACCGTTGACCCGGACACGTCTCATACGGGCACAGGAAGAGGGAGCAACGCATGAGCACCGTAGAGCTCACCAAGGAAAACTTCGACCAGGTCGTCAGCGACAACGAGTTCGTCCTGATCGACTTCTGGGCTTCCTGGTGCGGCCCGTGCCGGCAGTTCGCCCCGGTGTACGACGCGGCGTCCGAGCGCCACACGGACCTGGTCTTCGCGAAGGTCGACACGGAGGCGGAGCAGGAGCTGGCGGCGGCCTTCGAGATCCGGTCGATCCCCACGCTGATGATCGTCCGGGACAACGTGGCGGTCTTCGCGCAGCCCGGCGCGCTTCCGGAGGCGGCTCTGGAGGACGTCATCGGCCAGGCCAGGAAGCTGGACATGGACGAGGTGCGCAAGGCCGTCGAGGCCGAGCAGAAGGCCAAGGCGGAGGGGCAGCAGCAGTAGCGCCGCCACTCCCCCGCGCGGGGCGGCCTCAGGTGTCCGTGCCGCGCTCCGCGATACGGGCCGAGAGCCCGTACGCGAGTTCGGAACCGTCGACGAGCAGGCCCTCGACGGCCCTGGTCCTGGGGTCGATGTCCGCCACCATGCCGTCGCCCGCGTACCGGGGGTAGCCGGTCTCGCCCGTCTCACCCGTGGCGGTGACCACGGCCGACCGGATGGCGTCGCCCGGTCCCCCGCCGTCGGAGCCCTTGGCCGCCGCGCCCCTGACGCTGGCCCCCGTCGCGCCTTCTCCGGCCGCGGGGGCCCTGTCGTCGGTGAACTCGGGGACGATGAGGATTTCGTAGCTCTGCGGATCGCTCATGGTCATGACGCTAGGCACGGGCGGTGCGCCGCGCACGTCGTCGGTCCGGCTCAGCTGGATTCCCGTCGTACGGTGCGGGCGCGCAGCAGGTCGTGCCGCTCGGGCGGGGTCCTCGGGTGGCGGACGAGGCGGTCCACCAGGTCGGCCAGCGGCTGGACGGTCGCCAGCTCCATCCGTACGCTGCTGAGCCTCGGGCGCAGCAGCCGCCCGAGCATCGAGTCGTCGGCGCCCACCACGGCGGCCTCGTCGGGTATCCCGATCCCGGCGTCCTGGAGCGCCCGCATCAGCAGCATCGCGTAGGTGTCGTCGTACGCGAAGACGGCGTCCAGGCCGAGCGCGGGCCAGCGGGCGGCCAGGGATGCGGCCGACTCCTCCTCGTAGCGCAGCGGCAGCACCTCGACGTGGGCGCCGCCGTTCCGCGCGGCCTCCCGGGCGCCGGCCAGGCGCGGGGCGGCGAAGAGCGCGGTGGCGGGGTCCTCGGGCATCACCACGCCGATGCGGCGCCTGCCGCGTTCCAGCAGATGGCGCACCGCGCAGCCGCCGACCTCCCGCTGATCCATGATCAGGGCGTGGGCGCCCTCCACCGGGTGGGGGCCGAGGGTGATGACCGCCTTGGCCCCGGAGCGCCGGAGCACGGCCGTGCCGCGCGGGGCGAGCGGGACGGAGCCGGGCACGATGACGGCGGCGGGGCGCAGTTCCGCCCAGGCTCGGGCGGCGTCGTCGGCGCCGAGGCCGAGCGAGCCGTACTGGACGACCGTGTAGTCGAGGCGCCGCAGTCCTGCCTCCAGGTCGCGCAGGAAGCGCAGGTGCAGGGGCCCGGCCGGCACGTTGCCGGTGGGCAGCAGCACCATGCGCGAGTGGCCGGCGCGCAGGGTGCGGGCGGCGGCGTGGGGTACGTAGCCGAGTTCGTCGGCGGCTTCCCGTACCCGGCGGCGGGTCTGATCGCTGATCCGCACCTGCGCGTTGTTGTTGAGGACGTAGGACACGGTGGCCCGGGAGACGCCGGCGACCCGCGCCACGTCGGCGCTGGTCGGGACGGGGCCTTCGGTGGGCTGATCGGGTAACTGACTCATGGCTCCGGGCAGTCTTCCAGACCGTTGCGGCGCACCGGCGCGCAGGCCGGGCGGGGGAACCACCTAGGGTGTGGCGATGACCATCCAGCACCGCAGCGACAGTTACGACGAGCCGGCCGCCTTCCCCGGCCGGACCGGTTCCACCGCGACCGCCCAGGCCGATCCGCGCGATGTGGGCCCGGTCCGCACCTCGTACGCCCCCGACCGGGACGGCGCCCCCGACCCCGGGGAGATCGTCTGGACCTGGGTGCCGTTCGAGGAGAACGACGGGCGCGGGAAGGACCGGCCGGTCCTGGTCGTGGCGCGGGAGGCGGCGGGCACGCTGCTGGCCGTGCAGCTGTCCAGCAAGCAGCACGACATGGAGCGGGAGTGGGTGGCGCTGGGCGCGGGCCCCTGGGACAGCTCGGGGCGTCAGTCGTGGGTGGACCTGGACCGGGTCCTGCGGGTGCACGAGGACGGGATGCGGCGCGAGGCGTGCGCCCTGGACCGGGCCAGGTTCGACCTGGTCGCCGGGCGGCTGCGGGAGCGCTACGGCTGGGCGTGAGGGCCGCCCGACAGGGCCCGGCCCTCACCCTCGACTTCAGGGTCAGGGTTACCCCCGGTCGGCGAACACCCGGTCGAACGCCACCCGGGTGGGCGAATCGTCGTCGCGGCCGAGGATGCCGAAGACGACCTGCTCGAAGTGGCCCGCGAACCGGCCCTCTCCCGTGAGCAGCGCGCGGAAGGCGCCCGCCACCTCCGCCGGGTCGTTGCGGAACACACCGCAGCCCCAGGCGCCCAGGACCAGCCTGCGGTAGCCGCACACCGCCGCGACCTCCAGCACGCGTTCGGCCCGGGCGGCGAGCGCGGCCGGAACGCGATGGGCCTCCTGCGGGGTGCGGGCGCGGATGACCCCGGCGTTGGGGGCCGGCGAGGTGAGGAATCCGGCCGTGTACGGGGCGTCGAGCAGCCGGCCCCGGTCGTCGCGGAAGACCGGCACGCCGGGTGAGTGGATGACCCGGTCGGTGTAGAACGCGCTGCGTTCGGCGCGGTGATGGGCGTAGAAGTCGGGTGCCCGCAGCAGCGTGGCGTACAGCGCGGAGCCCCGGCACAGGGCCTCTTCCTGGGCCTGGGCGCCGTTGAGGTAGCCGCCGCCGGGGTTGCGGGCGGATGCGTAGTTCAGGACGGCGACCTCGCCGGGCCCCTCGCGGGTCATCCGGGCGGCCGCCTGAAGGCTGCTCTCGCCGGTGACCTCGATGACCGGGGTCCGGTCCCGGCCGGGGGCCACCGGCACCGGCTCGGGGCCGTACAGTCGCGTGCCCGCGAGGGCGGCCGCCACAGCCTTCTCGATGCTGATCCCGCGCCCGTTCCCGGCGCGGTAGGAACCCGCCCGGACGATCGTTTCCGTCTCGCGCGCGATGCCGCGCAGCCGGGCGCTCATGGGCCCTCCCCCTTATGGTGCATACGGGGCATGATCGGCGTTCTTCTCCCGGACACGCAAGCGAATATCCGGCGAAGAAGGCACTCTTGTGCGATGCCTCAGCAGCGGTTTGGGTAGGACGGACGCACCGGAACAAGGAGGCCCGGCATGTCATCCGAGACACCCGGCGGCCATGGTCCGCCACCCGGTCAGACCCCGCCCCTCGGTGAGGGCGAGGCGGAGGATCTACTGCGCGGCATCTGTTTCAAGACGGGACCGCCGCGCACGGTGGGCGTCGAGCTGGAATGGCTCCTGCACGACCGTGACCAACCGCGTCGCACCGTCCCGCCCCACCTGCTGGAGGCGGCCGCAACGGCCGTCCGGGCGCTGCCCCTGAGCGCGGCGCTCACCTTCGAACCCGGCGGCCAGCTGGAACTCAGCTCGCGCCCCGCCGCTTCCCTGATGGCGTGTGTCGAGGACACCGCCGCCGATCTCACCGCCGTACGCGCCGCCCTGGACGGACTGGGCCTGGCTCCGGCCGGGCTGGGCGTCGATCCCTGGCAGACACCGCGCCGGCTCCTGCGCGAGCCCCGGTACGAGGCCATGGAGAAGGCCCTCGACCGGTGGGGCCCGGCCGGCCGCGCCATGATGTGCACCACCGCGTCCGTCCAGGTCTGCCTGGACGCCGGGGAGGAGGAGCCCGGCCCGCTCGGGTACGCGCGCCGCTGGCAGCTCGCCCATCTCCTGGGCGCCGTCCTCGTGGCGGCCTTCGCCAACTCCCCGTTCCGGGAGGGCGCGCCGACGCCGTGGCGGTCCACCCGCCAGGCGCTGTGGGCCACCCTGGACCCGAAGCGGACGCTGGCCCCGGAGGGGCCGATGCCGCCCCGGGACGCCTGGGCCGCGCACGTCCTGGACACGCCCGTGCTGTGCGTACGGGGCGAGGGACCGTGGCACGTGCCGGACGGGCTCACCTTCCGCGACTGGATCCGGTCCGGGGCGCCCCGACGCCCCGACCTGAGCGACCTCGACTACCACCTCACCACGCTGTTCCCGCCGGCCCGGCCGCGCGGGCACCTGGAGCTGCGCATGATCGACGCGCAGTCCGGTCACGACGGCTGGATCGTGCCCCTCGCCGTCACGACCGCCCTGTTCGACGACCCGGAGGCCGCGGAGACGGTGTACCGGACCGTGAAGCCGCTCGCCGAGACGGCCGGGGCGGGAGCCGCTCCGGGCAATCCGCTGTGGACCGCGGCCGCCCGCGACGGCCTGGCCGATCCGGAACTGCGCCAGGCGGCGGACGTCTGCTTCCGGCTCGCCCTGGAGGCGCTGCCCCGGCTGGGCGCGAGCGTCGCGGTGCAGGACGCGGTCGCCGGCTTCCACGACCGCTTCGTCGCCCGGGGCAGATGCCCGTCCGACGACCTGCGGGACCTGCTCACCACGGGCGGGGCGCGCCGCCCGGCCCATCCGAAGGGGACCCTGTCATGACCGAATCCCCCGCGCCCCCGCACGCCGGGGACGCCGAGGCGCTGCGCGAGCGCGCGCTCGCCGCGCTGCTCACCGCCCGCAGGCGTACCGCGCTCCTCACCGACAGCGTCGACGATCACGAACTGACCGCCCAGCACTCGCCGCTGATGTCGCCGCTGGTCTGGGACCTGGCGCACATCGGCAACCAGGAGGAGCTGTGGCTGCTGCGCGGTGTGGCGGGACGGGAGGCGATGCGCCCGGAGATCGACGGGCTGTACGACGCCTTCGAGCATCCGCGCGCCACCCGGCCGTCGCTGCCGCTGCTGGCTCCCGACGAGGCCCGCTCGTACGCCTCGGAGGTGCGCGGCAGGGCGTTGGACGTGCTGGAGTCCGCCCCGCTCGGTGACGGGCCCGCGCTGGTCAGGTCCGGTTTCGCCTTCGGGATGATCGCGCAGCACGAACAGCAGCACGACGAGACGATGCTGATCACGCATCAACTGCGCTCCGGTCCGGCCGCCCTGACGGCCCCGGAGCCGCCGCGCCCGGCGGACGACGCCCCGGCGCTGCCCGCCGAGGTCCTGGTGCCCGGCGGCCCGTTCACCATGGGTACGTCGGCCGAGCCGTGGGCCCTGGACAACGAACGCCCCGCGCACCGGCGGGACGTTCCCGGGTTCGTCATCGACACGGCTCCGGTGACGTGCGGCGCGTACCGGGCGTTCATCGAGGACGGTGGTTACGGTGAGCGGCGCTGGTGGGCGCCCGAGGGCTGGGCGATGGTCCGGGAGCACGGTCTGGGCGCCCCGCTGTTCTGGCACCGGGACGCCGGGCAGTGGCTGCGGCGGCGCTTCGGGGTGACCGAGCCGGTGCCGGACGACGAGCCGGTGGTGCACGTCAGCTGGTACGAGGCCGACGCGTACGCGCGCTGGGCGGGCCGCAGGCTGCCGACCGAGGCGGAGTGGGAGAAGGCGGCGCGCCACGATCCGGTCTCCGGGCGCTCGCGCCGCTATCCGTGGGGCGACGAGGACCCGACGCCGGAGCGGGCCAACCTGGGGCAGCGCCATCTGCGGCCCGCGCCCGCCGGGGCGTACCCGGCCGGACGGGCGCCGTGCGGGGCGGGTCAGCTGATCGGTGACGTGTGGGAGTGGACGGCGAGCGACTTCCTGCCGTACCCGGGGTTCACGCCGTTCCCGTACCGCGAGTACTCGGAGGTGTTCTTCGGCCCGGAGCACAAGGTGCTGCGGGGCGGCTCGTTCGCGGTGGACGCGGTGGCCTGCCGGGGCACGTTCCGCAACTGGGACCTGCCGGTCCGGCGGCAGATCTTCGCCGGGTTCCGCACCGCGAGGGACCTCTGATGTGCCGGCACATCGCCTACCTGGGGCCGCCGGTCGCCCTGGGCGAGGTGCTGTCGCGCCCGGCGCACTCCCTGGTGCGGCAGTCCTGGGAGCCCCGCCGCCAGCGGCACGGCACGGTCAACGCGGACGGCTTCGGGGTCGGCTGGTACGCGGAGGGCGACCCGGTCCCGGGCCGCTACCGGCGCCAGGGCCCCGTCTGGGGCGACCAGACCTTCGCCGACCTGGTCCGGGTGGTCCGCAGCCACGCCCTGCTCGCCGCGGTCCGGGACGCGACCGGCGCCGATCCGGACGGCGAGGCGGCCGCGGCGCCGTTCGCCGCGGACCGGGTGCTGTTCAGCCACAACGGCGCGGTGCGGGGCTGGCCCGGTGCGTTGGCGTCCGTGGCGGCCACCCTGCCCCCGGCCGAGCTGCTGCGGCTCGCGGCGCGCAGCGACTCCGCCCTGGTGTGGGCCCTGGTGCGGCACCGGCTCGCGACGGGCGACCCGCTCGCGCAGGCCGTGGCGGACACGGTGCCCGAGGTGGCTGAGGCGGCGCCGGGCTCCCGGCTCAACCTGCTGCTCACCGACGGCCGCACCATCGTGGCGACCGCCTGGGGCGACACCCTGTGGCATCTGACCCAGCCCGGCCGGCACACGGTCGTCGCCTCGGAGCCTTACGACGACGACCCCCGCTGGCACGAGGTACCCGACCGCACCCTGCTGACCGCAACCGCCGGCGATGTCCTGCTGACCCCGCTGAAGGAGCCCCGCACGTGAGTCCCTTCCTGCTGACCCGCACCCTGCCCGAGGACGCGACGGACGCGGCGCTGCGCGCCGATGTGCTGCACGGCCTGTCCCGGCGCCCGAAGACGCTGCCGCCCAAGTGGTTCTACGACGCCCGGGGCAGCGAACTGTTCGAGGAGATCACCCGGCTCCCCGAGTACTACCCGACGCGCGCCGAGCGGGAGATCCTGATCGACCGGGCGGGCGAGATCGCCGCCGCGTCCGGCGCCCGCACGCTGGTCGAGCTGGGTTCCGGCTCGTCGGAGAAGACGCGGTATCTGCTGGACGCGCTGACGGATCTGCACAGTTACGTGCCGGTCGACGTCAGCGAGAGCGCGCTGCGGGGGGCGGCGGACGCCCTGCTGAGGGAGCGGCCGCAGCTGTCCGTGCACGCGTTGATCGCGGACTTCACGGCCGGCCTTTCGCTGCCGGAGACGCCCGGGCCACGGCTGGTGGCGTTCCTGGGCGGCACCCTCGGCAACCTCCTGCCGGGTGAGCGGTCGGTGTTCCTGAAGTCGGTACGCGATCTGCTGGTGCCCGGGGACACGCTGCTGCTCGGCACGGATCTCGTGAAGGACGAGGAGGTGCTGGTCGCGGCGTACGACGATGCGGCGGGGGTGACGGCGGCGTTCAACCGCAACGTGCTGTCGGTCGTCGACCGCGAGCTGGGCGCGGACTTCGTACCGGAGGACTTCGCGCACGTCGCGCGGTGGAATCCGCGGGAGGAGTGGATCGAGATGCGGCTGCGGGCCCGCCGGTCCTTGACGGTGAAGATTCCGGAACTGGATCTCGTGGTGCCGTTCGAGGCGGGTGAGGAGCTGCGCACCGAGGTGTCCGCGAAGTTCCGCGAGGAGGGGGTGCGCGGCGAACTGGCCGGGGCGGGGCTCCGCCTGGCCCACTGGTGGACGGACTCCGAGGGCAGGTTCGCGCTGTCCCTGTCCACGGTGGACTGACCGGGCACGGTACGGATACGGGGCCGGCGGTGTCCGGTCCCGTACCCGCGCCGGGGGTCAGCTGCCGGCGAGCACCGCGGTGATCTTCTCGGAGGCGGTCTTCGCCTCGGTCGCCGGGTCACCGCCCTGGAGGACCGCCGTCATGTAGCTCTTGATGGGGTTGTCGGCCTCGACCGCGGCCCACTGCGGGGAGTTGGGTGTGGCGTGACCCTGCGCCGCCCCCTCGGCCATGGCGGCGGTGCTCTCCTCGCCCTCGATGACATGGGCGAGGGCGGGCTTGTTGGGCACGTAGCTCATCGTCTTGGCCAGTTCTTCCTGCCACTCGGCCCCGGCCAGCGCCTTGATGACCTCGTAGGCGGCGGCGCGCTGGTCGGACTTCCGGGGGACGATCAGGTCGGAGCCGCCGGTGAACACCGACCCGGGGGCCTTGGCGGTCTTGCCGGGGATCGGGAAGTAGCCGAGCTTCCCCTTGAGTCCGGGGTTCTTCTTCTCGATCAGGGTCGCCGTGCTGGGGGTGGAGATGATCTGGGCGACATTCCCCTCGGCGAACACATCGGCCTGCGGGGGCTTTTCCTCGTCGGCGTCCTTGGGCCCGTCGCCCAGCGCCTGGAGCTGGGAATAGAAGTCCATGCCCTTGAGCGCGGCGGGTGTGTCGAGGGTGCCCTCCCAGTCGCCTTCCTCGTCGCCGGCGAGTTGGCCGCCCTCGTCCCAGATGAACCCGGCGAGCACGTACCAGTTCTGCCCCGGCAGATACATGCCCTGGATTCCGTCGCGGTTCAGTTTCCGGGTGTCGCTGATCCACTGCGCGCGCGTCTTCGGCGGGTTCTTGATGCCCGCGTCCTCGAAGATGTCCTTGTTGTAGATCACCACACGGTTGGCCGCGTACCAGGGGATGCCGTACTGGACACCGCCGATGCTCCCCGGCTCGGCGAGACCGGGCAGCCAGTCCTCTCTGCCCAGGTCACGCATGGATTCCAGGGTGAGGTCGCGCAGGTTGCCGCTCTCGGCGTACTGGGCGACCTGGGTGTTGCCGACCTCGATGACGTCGGGGGTGTCCTTGCCGGCGAGCGCCTCCAGGACCTTGGGGCCGATGCCGCCCCATTCCTGGAACTTGAACTCCAGTTCGACCGAGGAGTGCTCATCCTCGTAGGACTTCGTGAAACGGTCCAGGAAATCGGCGGTAACGCTGTCCTTCATCAGCCAGATCGTCACCTTCTTGCCGCCGGAGCCGCCGGTTCCGGGGATCACGCCGCAGCCACCCAGCGCAACGGTGGAAATAAGGGCGACAGCCCCGACGAGCATGCGGTTTTTCACGGTTCACCTTCTGCGGAACGGCAGGACGAAATGTGCGGACCCGGTGTGGGGGACTGCGGGCTGCGCTCGCACGGGCGTGGCTGGATTTTGGTATGGACCAATACTTTGGTCAAGCGCCGTTCCGGACATGCGTGACGTCCGCGACCTCTCGCGAACCGGGCCGAGGTGGGGCACCTTGGTAGGGACGAGAGGAGACAAACCATGTCAAATCACACGTATCGCGTTACCGAAATCGTAGGAACCTCCCATGAGGGCGTGGACGAGGCGATTCGTAACGGTGTCGCAAGAGCCTCGGAAACGTTGCACAATCTCGACTGGTTCGAGATCACGCAGGTGCGCGGGCAGATCGAGGATGGCCGAATCGCGCACTATCAGGTCGGCCTGAAAGTGGGCTTCCGGCTCGACGACCCGAAGTGACGCGTCGGCCCACCGCCCCGTGCGGGCGCGACCGGTTCAGGTGCGCCCCTCGCGCTCCTGCGCGTCCTTCAGCGCGGGCGAGGCCGGCGTCCAGCGGGCGCGTACCACGGTGAATCCGGCCAGCTCGGCGGCGTCGCAGACAATCTCGTCGTCGTCCACGAGCATGCGTACCGTACGGTCGCGGCCGAGCCGCTCCAGGATCTCCAGCTTGGTCCGGCGCGCCGGCCGGCGGTCGTCGTTGCGCCGCATGTGCAGCCGCCCCTCGGGCAGCCCCTGACGGGCCAGCCAGGCCACGGTGTCCTTGCGGCACCGCTCCGGCCGCCCCGTGAGGTAGACGATCTCGCACTCCTCGGCGCTGCTCAGCGCCAGCCGTACGCCCTCGTCCAGCGGCGGGTCGTCCACGGCTGCCGCGAAGAAGGCGGCCCAGTTCCGGCGGCCCTCGAGATGGTGCTGGCGGTGCGTGGTGTCGGCGAGCGTACCGTCAAGATCGAACACGGCCACCGGCCGGACGTCGTTTCTCATGCGGCCAGCAAACCAAGCGGAAGCACCGTCCGGCGAACCGGCACAGCCACCGGTCGGCCGACAGACCCGCACCGAGTACGGAGACCCCTCCCCCCATGACCACGCCCCACGATGCGTACGTACGGGTCCGAGGCGCCCGCGAGCACAATCTGCGGAACGCCGACGTCGACATTCCCCGAGACACCCTCACCGTCTTCACCGGCGTCTCCGGCTCGGGCAAGTCCTCGCTGGCCTTCGGCACGATCTACGCGGAGGCCCAGCGCCGCTACTTCGAGTCCGTCGCCCCGTACGCCCGGCGGCTGATCCACCAGGCCGGCGCGCCCGCGGTCGGCGAGGTCACCGGGCTGCCGCCGGCCGTCTCGCTGGAGCAGCGCAGATCGGCGCCGGGCACCCGGTCGTCCGTGGGCACGGTGACGACGCTGTCCAACTCGCTGCGGATGCTGTTCTCACGAGCCGGGGACTATCCGGAGGGGGCCGAGCGGCTGGACTCGGACGCGTTCTCGCCGAACACCGCCGTCGGGGCGTGCCCCCGCTGCCACGGCCTCGGCCGGGTCCACCGCACCACCGAGGAGCTGCTGGTCCCGGACCCGGGCCTGTCGATCAGGGAGGGCGCGATCGCCGCCTGGCCCGGGGCCTGGCAGGGCAAGAACCTGCGCGATGTGCTGGGCGCCCTCGGCTACGACGTGGACCGGCCGTGGCGGGAACTGGACCCGGCCGACCGGGAGTGGATCCTGTTCACCGACGAGCAGCCGGTGGTGACCGTGCATCCGGTGCGCGAAGCGGGGCGCATCCAACGGCCCTATCAGGGCACGTACATGAGCGCGCGGCGCTATGTGATGCACACCTTCGCCGACTCGAAGAGCGCCACCCTGCGGACGAAGGCCGAGCGCTTCCTGACCAGCGAGCCCTGTCCGGTGTGCGGGGGCAGCAGGCTGCGGCCGGAGGCCATGGCCGTCACGTTCGCGGGGCACACCATCGCGGAGCTCGCGGGTCTTCCGCTCACCGAACTCGCCGGCCTGCTCGCGGCGGCGGGCGGCGACGGGACCGTCCGGGTGCTGACGGCGGACCTCCTCGCCCGCATCGGGACCGTCACCGAACTGGGCCTCGGCTACCTGAGCCTGGACCGCACGGCGCCCACGCTCTCCTCCGGTGAGCTCCAGCGGCTGCGCCTGGCGACCCAGCTGCGCGCGGGGCTCTTCGGCGTGGTGTACGTCCTGGACGAGCCGTCCGCCGGTCTGCACCCGGCGGACACCGAGGCGCTGCTCGCGGTGCTGGGGCGGCTGAAGGAGGCCGGGAACACGGTCTTCGTGGTGGAGCACCAGATGGACGTGGTGCGGCAGGCGGACTGGCTCGTGGATGTGGGGCCGCTGGCCGGTGAGCACGGCGGCCGGGTGCTGCACAGCGGTCCGCCCGCTGGGCTCGCCGGGGTCGCGGAGTCGGCCACCCGGCGCTTCCTGTTCCCGGACGCGCCGCCCCCGCCTCGCGAGGTCCGCGCGCCCTCGGGGTGGCTGCGGCTGCACGGGGTGGAGCGGCACAACGTGCGCGGGGTGGACGCGGCGTTCCCCCTGGGCGTGTTCACGGCGGTGACCGGGGTCTCCGGCTCCGGCAAGTCGACGCTGGTGGGGCAGGTGCTGGCAGGCGCGCTCGCGGACCGGCGCGGCGCCTCGGAGGACCGGAGCGACGAGCAGCCGGTCGCCGGATACACCCGCGCCGAGGGGCTGGGCGCGGTGGACCGGCTGGTGCAGGTGGACCAGCGCCCGATCGGACGTACGCCCCGCTCCAACCTGGCCACGTACACCGGTCTCTTCGACGTGGTGCGCAAGCTCTTCGCGGCCACGCCCCTGGCCCGGGACCGGGGGTACCGGGCCGGGCGGTTCTCGTTCAACGTGGCGGGCGGGCGGTGCGAGACGTGCCAGGGCGAGGGGTTCGTCTCGGTGGAGCTGCTGTTCCTGCCGAGCACGTACGCGCCCTGCCCGGACTGTCACGGCGCGCGGTACAACCCGGAGACGCTGGATGTCACGCTGCGCGGGCTTGACATCGCCCAGGTGCTGGACCTGACCGTGGAGTCGGCGGCCGGGTTCTTCGCGGAGGCTCCGGCGGCCGCGCGCAGCCTGGGGACGCTGCTGGACGTGGGGCTCGGCTATCTGCGGCTCGGGCAGCCCGCGACGGAGCTGTCCGGCGGCGAGGCGCAGCGGATCAAGCTGGCGGCGGAGCTCCAGAGGGCGTGCCGGGGGCGCACGCTGTACCTCCTGGACGAGCCGACGACGGGGCTCCATCCGGCCGATGTCGAGGTGTTGATGCGGCAGTTGCACGGGCTGGTGGACGCCGGTTCCACGGTGGTGGTCGTGGAGCACGACATGGCCGTGGTCGCGGGCGCGGACTGGGTGATCGACCTCGGCCCCGGCGGTGGTGACCGGGGCGGCCGGATCGTGGCCGAGGGGCCTCCGCTGGAGGTGGCGCGGGCGCCGGGGAGCCGCACGGCGGGGTACCTGCGGGTGGCCATGGGGCTCGCCTGAGCGGCCCGTCCACCCAACTCCGGTGGAGGCCACGCAGATTGGCGGCCGGCGCGGGGAAGGGAAATGAAACAGTAAAGAATGTTGACAGTTATCTGGTCCATACCAATCATGGGCATGCCACACGGTCGTACGTCACCGTGCGGCATGTGAGCCCCGGCCGGGAATCACAGGAACGGGCCGCGCCCCACTCCGGGCGCGGCCGAGCCGTGCATCCGCCCGTTGTCCCACCCCGCTGGGAGCTGCCCCATGAGACGTCCAAGAACAGTCGGCGCCGTCCTGAGCGCCTTGGCCACCGCCGTCGCGTCCGCAGGTCTGGTGCTCGGATCAGGCGCCGGCGCACAGGCCGCCACCACCGCCGCCACCCCCATGCCCGCGCACGTCTTCGCCCCGTACTTCGAGGCGTGGAACGGCGACAGCCCGGCCGCGCTCGCCCAGGCGTCCGGCGCCAAGTACCTGACGATGGCCTTCATCCAGGCCGCGACCAAGGGTTCCTGCACCCCGTACTGGAACGGCGATTCGGGCATGCCCATCGCCCAGTCCGAGTTCGGCGCCGACTTCACCACGATGCGCTCGCGCGGCGGCGACGTGATCCCGTCGTTCGGCGGCTACACCGCGGACAACACCGGCACCGAGATCGCCGACAGCTGCACGAACGTCGACTCGATCGCCGCCGCGTACGAGAAGGTCATCACGACGTACGACGTGTCCCGCCTCGACATGGACATCGAGGACAACTCGCTGACGAACAGCGCCGGCATCGACCGCCGGAACAAGGCGCTGAAGAAGGTCCAGGACTGGGCCGCCGCCAGTGGGCGCCCGCTCCAGATCTCGTACACCCTGCCCACCACCACGCACGGGCTCGCCGAGTCCGGGCTCGCGGTGCTGGAGAACGCGGTGTCCAACGGCACCAAGGTCGACGTCGTCAACCTCATGACGTTCGACTACTACGACGGCGCCGCGCACGACATGGCCAAGGACACCCAGACGGCGATCACCGGGCTGAAGGGCCAACTGGCCTCGCTGTACCCGTCGAAGACCGACGCCCAGCTGTGGGGCATGACCGGCATCATCGAGATGCCCGGCATCGACGACTACGGTCCGGCCGAGACCTTCACCACGGCCAACGCGCCCGTGGTGTACGACTGGGCCGTCTCCAAGGGCGTCGGCACCCTGTCGTTCTGGGCGCTCCAGCGTGACAACGGCGGCTGCCCCGGCACCGGCGGGAGCGACACCTGCTCCGGCATCGCGCAGGACACCTGGTACTTCACCCACACCTTCGCCCCGTTCACCGGCGGCGGCAGCGGCCCGGTGACCGACGACTACTCGGTGGCCGTGACCCCCTCCTCGGCCACGGTCGAGCCGGGCAAGTCGACGACCGCCACCGTGAAGACCGCGGTGACCTCGGGCGCTGCCAAGACGGTCGCGCTGACCACGAGCGGCGCCCCGGCCGGGGTGACCGCGACGCTCAGCCCGACCTCGGTGACGGCGGGCGGCTCCGCCACGCTGACGCTCAGCGCCTCGGCGTCGGCGGCCCCCGGCACGTACACCGTCACCGTGACCGGTGCCTCCGGCACCCTCAGCCACGCGGCCTCGTTCACCCTGACGGTGCCCGGTGCCGGCGGCGGGACGGGGTCCCTGGTGAACGGTGACTTCGAGACCGGTGCGCTGGGCCCCTGGACCTGCGAGTCCGGTGGCGCGGTGGTCTCCTCGCCGGTGCACGGCGGTACGCACGCGCTGTCCGTCGCGGCCACCTCGTCGCAGACCGGCGAGTGCGCGCAGACGCTCACCCTCTCCCCCAACACCAAGTACACCCTGCAGGGTTATGTGCAGGGGAACTACGCGTACCTCGGTGTTCGGGGCGGTGCGACGGCGAGCACCTGGGGCCTGTCGAGCGGCTACACCAAGCAGTCGGTGTCCTTCACCACCGGTTCCAGCGGCTCGGTGACGGTCTACCTGCACGGCTGGTACGGCCAGGGCACGGTGTACGGGGACGACCTCTCCGTGGCCAAGTCCTGACCGCTGAGGGCCCCGGAGGCGGGCGGCCTCCGGGGCCCTCGGCCGTACGACGGCTCAGCGGCGGGCCTTGCGGGTCGCCCGCAGCCACTCCTTGTTCATGGCCGAGATCGACGGCAGCGGGATGCCCTTGGGGCAGGCGGTGGCGCATTCCCCGGTGAGCGTGCAGCCGCCGAAGCCCTCGCTGTCCATCTGCTCCACCATGTCCAGCACCCGGGTCTCCCGCTCCGGCGCGCCCTGCGGGAGCACGTTGAGGTGGTTGACCTTCGCCGAGGTGAAGAGCATCGCCGAACCGTTGGGGCAGGCCGCGACACAGGCGCCGCAGCCGATGCACTCGGCGTGCTCGAAGGCGAAGTCGGCGTCCGGCTTCGGCACCGGGGTGGCATGCGCGTCGGGGGCCGTACCGGTCGGGGCGGAGATGTAGCCGCCGGCCTGGATGATCCGGTCGAAGGCCGAGCGGTCCACGACCAGGTCCTTGACCACCGGGAAGGCCGAGGCGCGCCAGGGCTCGATGTCGATGGTGTCGCCGTCGTCGAAGGACCGCATGTGGAGCTGACAGGTGGTCGTTCGCTCCGGGCCGTGCGCGTCGCCGTTGATGACGAGGCTGCACGCCCCGCAGATGCCCTCGCGGCAGTCGTGGTCGAAGGCGACGGGGTCGTCACCGGCGAGGATCAGCTCCTCGTTGAGGGTGTCGAGCATCTCCAGGAACGACATGTCCTGCGAGATGCCGTCCACCTCGTACGTGGACATGGCGCCGGGGGCGTCGGCGTTCTTCTGGCGCCAGACGCGCAGGGTGAGCTTCATGCGTAGCTCCGCTGGGTGGGGTGGACGTACTCGAAGACGAGGTCTTCCTTGTGCAGGACGGGCGCCTCGCCGGTGCCGGTGAACTCCCAGGCGGCGCCGTAGGAGAACTCCTCGTCGCGCCGGGCGGCCTCGCCGTCCGGGGTCTGGGACTCCTCGCGGAAGTGGCCGCCGCAGGACTCGGCGCGGTGCAGGGCGTCGAGGCACATGAGCTCCGCGAGCTCCAGGTAGTCCACGACGCGATTGGCCTTCTCCAGAGACTGGTTGAGCTCGTCGCCGGTTCCGGGCACCTTGATGCGGCGCCAGAACTCCTCGCGGATCAGGGGGATCCGGGCGAGCGCGGTGCGCAGCCCCTCCTCGTTGCGGGCCATCCCGCAGTACTCCCACATGAGTTCGCCGATCTCGCGGTGGAAGGAGTCGGGGGTGCGGTCGCCGTCGACGGCCAGCAGCAGGTTGAGCCGGTCCTCGGTCTCGGCGACGGCCTCCTCGACGGCGGGGTGCGAGGCGTCGACGTCGTCGCGGTGCGGGTTGCGGGCGAGGTAGTCGTTGATGGTGGACGGCAGGACGAAGTAGCCGTCGGCGAGCCCCTGCATCAGCGCGGAGGCACCCAGGCGGTTGGCGCCGTGGTCGGAGAAGTTGGCCTCGCCGATCGCGAAGAGGCCGGGAATCGTGGTCTGGAGGTCGTAGTCGACCCACAGTCCGCCCATCGTGTAGTGCACGGCCGGGTAGATCCGCATCGGGGTCACATACGGGTCCTCGGCGGTGATCCGGGCGTACATGTCGAAGAGGTTGCCGTACTTCTCCTCGACCTTGGCCCGGCCCATCCGCCCGATGGCCTCGGCGAAGTCCAGGTAGACCCCTTGGCCGCCGGGTCCGACGCCGCGCCCTTCGTCGCAGACGTTCTTCGCGGCGCGCGAGGCGATGTCGCGGGGCACCAGGTTGCCGAAGGAGGGGTACTGGCGCTCCAGGTAGTAGTCGCGCTCGTCCTCGGGGATCTCGTTGGCCGGGCGGGTGTCGCCCTTGGCCTTCGGGACCCAGATGCGGCCGTCGTTGCGCAGCGACTCGCTCATCAGCGTCAGCTTGGACTGGTGGTCGCCGGTGCGCGGGATGCAGGTGGGGTGGATCTGCGTGAAGCAGGGGTTCGCGAAGTAGGCTCCGCGCCGGTGGGCCCGCCAGATGGCGGTGGCGTTGGAGTTCATCGCGTTGGTCGACAGGTAGAAGACGTTCCCGTAGCCGCCGCTGGCGAGGACCACGGCGTCGGCGAAGTAGGTGTCGATCCTCCCGGTGACGAGGTCGCGGGCGACGATGCCGCGCGCCCGGCCGTCGACGACGATCAGGTCGAGCATCTCGGTACGGGGGTGCAGCTCGACGTTGCCCGCGGCGATCTGGCGGGACAGCGCCTGGTAGGCGCCGAGGAGCAGTTGCTGTCCGGTCTGGCCGCGGGCGTAGAAGGTGCGGGAGACCTGGACGCCGCCGAAGGACCGGTTGTCGAGGAGGCCGCCGTACTCTCGGGCGAAGGGGACGCCCTGTGCGACGCACTGGTCGATGATCTCGACGGAGATCTGGGCGAGCCGGTGCACGTTGGACTCGCGGGCGCGAAAGTCGCCGCCCTTGACGGTGTCGTAGAAGAGGCGGTGCACCGAGTCGCCGTCGTTGCGGTAGTTCTTGGCGGCGTTGATGCCGCCCTGCGCGGCGACGGAGTGGGCCCGGCGGGGCGAGTCCTGGAAGCAGAACTGGACGACGTGGTAGCCCTGTTCGGCCAGGGTCGCGCCGGCCGAGCCGCCGGCCAGGCCGGTGCCGACGACGATGACGGTGTGCTTGCGCCGGTTGGCGGGGTTGACCAGCTTGGCCTCGAAGCGGCGGGTGTCCCAGCGCTCCGCGACGGGGCCGGCGGGGGCCTTGGTGTCGGCGACGGGTTCGCCGGTCGTGTAGTGCGTGTAGTCGTTCATGTCAGCTCACGACTCCGGTCATGACGGCGACGGGTACGGAGATGAAGCCCACCGTCAGCACCAGCGCGAGGAGATTGGCGAGGGTCTTCAGGACGCGGTCGCGGTCGGCGCGGCCGGCGCCGAGGGTCTGCGCGGCGCTCCAGAACCCGTGCTGGACGTGGAGCCCCAGGGCGAGCATCGCGACGATGTAGATGACGTTGCCGTACCAGGTGGAGAAGGTGTCGATGACGTTCTGGTACGGGTGGCCGGACTGGAATCCGCCGGAGTGCACGGTGCCGGTCGTCAGGTCGAGGATGTGCCAGACGATGAACAGCCCGAGGATGACCCCGCCGTAGCGCATGGTGCGGGTGGCGTAGCTCGCGCGCGGCCTCTTGTGGACGTACCGGCTGGGCCTCGCCCGCAGGTCGCGCCGGCTGAGCTGGTACGCGGAGACCGCGTGCAGCACCACGGCGGCGACGAGCACCAGGCGCACGATCCACAGCGCCCACTCGTGGTGCAGGACCGGCTCGCCCATCACGCGCAGCCAGTGCGCGTAGCCGTTGAACTCACCGGGCCCGAAGAAGATCTTCAGGTTTCCGATCATGTGGGCGACCAGGTAGAGGAGCATGACCAGACCGCTGACGGCCATGATCACCTTCTTGCCGACGGTCGAGCCCCAGAGCGTACGCGTCATGGACGGCCGTCGGTCCGTCCGGGTTGCCAATGCCATGGACACGACGCTAGGGCCGGAGGGCCGATCAGTCCAAGTCATGGAACGGCTGATCTCCATAGCCTCCGACTATGAAGCCGGGTAGCGTGGGGTGATGCAGTTCCAGCAGCTCACCTATTTCGTGGCCGTCGCCGAGGCCCGGCACTTCACCCGCGCCGCCGAGGAGGTGCATGTCTCGCAGCCCTCGCTCTCCCAGCAGATCCGGGCCCTGGAGAACGAGCTGGGTGCCGAGCTGTTCAGCCGGGCACGCGGCAACATCACCCTGACGGACGCGGGCGAGGCACTGCTGCCGCTGGCCCGCCGCATCCTGGCCGACGCCGACACGGCACGCCACGAGGTGCAGGAGCTCGCCCAGCTGCGCCGGGGCCGGGTGAGGCTGGGGGCGACGCCCAGCGTGTGCACGGGTCTGCTGCCGGAGGTGCTGCGCGCCTTCCACGACCTGCACCCGGGCATCCAGCTGCTGCTGGAGGAGGGCGGTTCGCACGATCTCGTACGGGAGCTGGCGCGCGGGGCGCTCGATCTGGCCCTGGTGGTGCTGCCGTTGCCGGCCGCTTCACCGGCGCTGACCACGGTCGAGCTGCTTCAGGAGGACCTGGTCGTCGTCTCTTCTGCGCAGCGTCCCCGGCCGGGCCGGGCCGGGCGGGTCCGGATCGCGGATCTGGAGGGCGAACCGCTGGTGATGTTCCGGCACGGCTACGACCTGCGGGAGCTGACGGTGGCCGCCTGCCGGGCGGAGGGCTTCGAGCCGTCGTTCACGGTGGAGGGCGGCGAGATGGACGCGGTGCTCGGCTTCGTCCGCGCGGGCCTGGGCGTCGCGGTCGTCCCGCATATGGTCGCGGCCCGGTCCGGGGCCGACCTGCGGGCGACCCCGCTGGCCCGGCCCGGGCTGCGCCGCACCATCGCGCTGGCGCACCGCAGCGACGTGGCCCCGCCGCGCGCGGCCCGCGAGCTCCAGCGGGTCCTGCTGGGGGGACGGACGGACCCGGCGACCCTGTGAGGGGTGGCCGGGTCCGCCCGGCTCACACCGCGTCGGCCAGCAGCAGCGAGTGGATGCGGTCCGGGGCGCCGGGGCGGGCGTAGTACCAGCCCTGCGCCGTGTCGCAGCCCAGCTGCCGCAGCTGCTCGGCCTGGGCTCCCGTCTCCACGCCCTCCACGGTGACCGCCAGGTCGAGGCTGTGCGCGAGCGACACGATCCCCTCCACGATCTTCAGGTCGACCGGGTCCGCCGGATGGTGCTGCATCCCCTGTGTGAAGGACCGGTCGAGCTTGAGCACGCTCACCGGAAGCCGGCGCAGGTTCGCGAGGTTGGAGTAGCCGGTGCCGAAGTCGTCCAGCGCGATGTCGACTCCCATCTCGGCGAGCTGGCGCAGCGGTTTCAGCACGTCCTCGTCGGCCCCGATGAGCGCCGACTCGGTGACCTCCAGGCAGAGCGCGCCCGCTTCGAGCCCGGAGCGCTCCAGGACCTCTACGGTCTCCGCGACGAGCTGCGGGTGGTGCAGCTGGGCCGGGGAGAGGTTGACGTTGATCCGCAGCGGGCCGCCGTCGGCGTGCCGCTCCTGCCAGAAGTTGGCCTGCCGGACCGATTCCTCCAGGACCCAGCGGCCGAGCGGCACGATGAGCCCGGTGTGCTCGGCCAGCGTGATGAACCGGTCGGGCCCCAGCACGCCGTGCTGCGGATGGCACCAGCGCACCAGGGCCTCCGCGCCGTGCACCGTACCGTCGCCGAGGTGCACCAGGGGCTGGTACTCGATGAAGAACTCGCCGCGCTCCAGGGCGGCCGGCAGCGCCGTGGTCAGACCGTGCCGGGTGATGGCCCGGGCGTCTGCCTCGGCGTCGGCCAGTTCGAAGCGGTTGCCGCCCGCGGACTTGGCCCGGTACATGGTGATGTCGGCGCTGCGCAGCACCTCGGCAGCGCTGCGTTCCCCGGCGGGGCCCTCCACGACGCCGATGGAGCCGCGCACCGTCAGCTCGCGCCCGTCCAGCCGGATGGGTGTGCTGAGGACGCCGAGGATGCGGCAGGCGAGTTCGTCCACCTCGGCGGGGCTGTCGAAGCTCGTCGTGAGCGCCACGAACTCGTCGCCGCCGAGCCTGGCGACCATCTCGCCGGAGGCGGTCGCGCAGCTCTGGAGGCGGTCCGCGACCTCCACGAGCAGCCGGTCGCCCGCGGCGTGGCCGAGGCTGTCGTTGATCGCCTTGAAGCCGTCCAGGTCCAGGTAGCAGAGGCCGAAGCGGCTGCCGTCGCCGGCTGAGAGCGCTTTCTCCAGGCGCTCGAAGAAGAGCGTCCGGTTGGGCAGACCGGTGAGCGCGTCATGGGTGGCCTCGTAGCGGAGGCGGAGGTTGAGCAGGCGGCGCTCGGTGGTGTCCTCCAGCAGCGCCAGCTGGTATTCGGGCCGCCCCTCGGCGTCGCGCAGCAGCGACACCGTCAGGTTGGTCCACAGCACGGTGCCGTCGTTGCGGTAGTACGGCTTCTCCACCCGGTAGTGCTCGCGTTCGCCGCGTACCAGCTCGTTGTAGTACTTCCAGACCTGCGGGGAGTCCTCTGGGTGGACCCACTCGTTGACGCGGTGGCTCAGGACGTGGTTCTCCAGGCCGCCGAACATCCGGGTGAGCGTGTCGTTGACCTCCAGCACATTGCCGTCGAGGTCGGCGATCCCGATGCCGATGGCCGCGTCCTTGAAGACGGCGCGGAAGCGTGCCTCGGTGGCGTGCAGGGCCTGTTCGGCGTGGGAGCGGGCGGTGAGCGCCGAGCGGGCGATGGCCTCCTGCTCGGCCAGCGTCCGTTCGCGCAGGGCCTGCGTGAAGCCGGCGGCCACCGCGTGCTGGATGCGGGCGCAGCGGGACCGGCTGTCCTCGGTGGTGAGGGCCACCGGTCCGTTGCTGCCGCAGTAGAGCACGAGGTACGAGTCGACGACGCCGAGCGTGGCGCTGAGTGCGTCCGGGTCGGTGCAGTGGGCGGCGACGAGCGCGCCGCCGACCCCGGTCGCCGCGGCCGCGTCGAACGGGCGGGCGTGCAGGGTCTCGCTGAGCGTGCGGGCCAGCGGCAGCAGGTGCTGCTCGAACTCGGGCCGGGTCAGGGAGGTGGCCGTCGACGGGAAGATGGCCCGGCTCCAGATGGTGGCGAACCTCCGGAGCCGGTCCTCGGGGCCGTCGGGCGCCGCCTCCGGGGCTCCGGACGACTGGGCGGGAATGCTCACGCCTTGCGTCCCACTCCCGCGATGCCCGAGAAGGCGTATGGGTCCTCGTTCTCGGGGGCCGCGGCGTTCTCGGGGCGCCATTCCGGCATCGCGACGAGGCCGGGCTCGACCAGCTCGTAGCCGTCGAAGAAGCGGGCGACCTCGTCACGCGTGCGCATGATCAGCGGGTTGCGGATGTTCCGGTAGACGCCGACCGCGCCGCCGGCCTCCTCGCGGCTCAGCGGAATGCCCTCGTACGTGGCGTGGGTGACGACCAGGAGGCTGCCGGGGGCGAGCATGTCGCGGAGCGCGGCGACGGCGCCCTGCGGGTCGTCGGAGTCCTCGATGAAGTGCAGGACGGCCACGAGCAGCAGCGCCACCGGGCGGTCGAAGTCGAGGAGTTTGTTCACCTCGGGACTGTCCCGGATCTCTTGGGGGCGGCGCAGGTCGGCGGAGGCGATCGTGGCGCCGTCGTTGCCTTCGAGGACGGCCTGGCTGTGCGCGACGGCGACCGGGTCGTGGTCGACGTAGGCGACCTTGGCGGCGGGGTCGATGCCCTGGGCCACCTCGTGGACATTGCCGAAGGTGGGTATCCCGGAACCGATGTCGAGGAACTGGCTGACGCCCTCGCTCAGCGCGTAGCGCACCGCGCGGCGCATAAACGCCCGGTTCGCCTGCATGACCTTGGGAAGTCCCGGCATGAACTCCATGGCCTTCCGGGCCGCTTCCCGGTCCACCTCGAAATTGTGCGAGCCGCCCAGATAGAAGTCATACATTCGGGACACGCTCGGCACCGAAATGTCAATGCCTTGCGGTGCCCAGGCGGGACGCTCCATCGATGTCTCCAACAAGTCGCCACGGCGATCCGGCCATGTCCATGGTCAGTGTGGACCAGAGGCTACTGATCGTCCGCCAAGAGAGCGAGGGGAAACGGAAATTAGCCGTCCGTTATTGGTCACACTCTCGTGGCATGTGCAACCGGGTCGTCGCTGCCCGTCACATTCGATGAACGAGAGGGATCAAATAGTTCACTCCCGGACTACTTTGGCATGTCAGCGAAGTCCGCGTCGGTGAAGCCCGGGCACCATGTCCCGCGAAGGCCTTGGACGTTGGCGTTCGCGGGCCGGCAGCCCTCGGGGCGGCACAGCGGCGTCCGGGCGCCCGCGGGCCGGCGCGCGCCTCCCCGTTGCCGTCCCAAGGCCGGGAATGCACGGGGCCGGTGACACCTCCTTTGGGGCCATTCCCCGGGAGAGGGTCGACAATCGGCCATTTCCGGAGACCGGGCGCCCGCACGCGCCTGTTCCATTTCACCGGCACCAAACCTCGCACGCCCCAGGTCCCCTCCATCAGGCGAATCCGGTGGGGGTACGGCGTGCCGCCGCGCGGCCCGGAACATGCTCCCGGTCGTGTACGGATCACTCTTCTGGCGGCTGGCCACGGCGCTCGCGCTCACCTGGCTGCTGACCGCCCCCACCTCCGCGACCGCCGACAGCTGCGCGTACGCGTCCATCGGGGAGGACGGCGGCGGCACGGCGGTCGCCGTCAGCGGCGACGGCAGCTGCTTCGCCGGCCCGGAGCCCACTCCGACGCCCACACCGAAACCGAAGCCGCCCCCTCCGCCACCGCCGCCCCCGAAGCCGGCACCACCACCACCGCCGCCGCCACCCCCGCCTCCGCCGCCTCCGGCACCCGAGCCCGAACCGGCACCACCGACGCCGCCACCGCCCCCTCCCCCGCCGCCGGCCCCGGAACCGAAACCGGCCCCGAAGCCGAAGCCGAGCCCCTCGCCATCGGTACGGCCCTCGCCTTCCGTCCACGTCGCACTCCCCGCCTACCGCAGACCGGTGCGGAAGACGCCGCAGCGCCACACCTCCTTGGTCACGCTCACCTTGATGATCACGGCCCCCGCGGTGTTCGCCGTCGCCGTGCTGCGCCCCCGTTCCCGATGAATCCCGGAGACGCTCATGTCGGAATGGCTCGTTCTCACGCTCGCCATGGTCGCGGCCACCGCCGTCGTCCTGACCATCGCGGTCCTCAGCAACCGCAGACTCCCGGAGGACGACGACCCGTCCGAAACCCCGGATGTCATCGAGTACATGACGATGATGATCGGAGTGATCTACGCGATCGTGCTGGGCCTCGCCATCGCGGGCGTCTGGGAGGGCCGGAGCGCCGCACAGGAGTACGTACGCCAGGAGGCCCAGGCCCTGCACGAGGTGAGCGCGCGCTCCTCCGTCTATCCGCAGGAGGTGCGCACCCGCATCCGGGCCGATGTCGACGCGTACGTGAGCTATGTGGTGCACGACGAGTGGCGGACCATGACCGAGCACGGGAGGCTCAGCGACCGCGGCACCGAACTGCTGGACAAGGTACGCGCCGACGTCACGGACTACCGGCCGAAGACGGACCACGAGGGCGAGGCTTACCAGCCCCTGGTCGATCAGGTCGCCGCCGCCGATGACGCCCGCAGTTCACGGGGGCAGAGCGCGGGCGCGACCATGCCCGGGGTGGTGTGGTTCGGGCTGATCATCGGCGCCCTGGTGACCGTGGGACTGATCTTCACCCTGCAGATCCGCCGGACGTTCCGGGAACTCCTGCTCGCGGGCCTCTTCAGTGTGCTGATCGCCTTCCTCCTCTTCCTCATCTGGGACTTCGACTCCCCATTCGGACGAGGCTTCTCCGCCACCGCCGCCCCCTTCCTCGACCTCTTCCCGGGCGCGGCGGACGGCTGACCGAGGGCCGGTGCGCCGCCCGGGGGACAGCGGTGCCCCATTCGCCGGACCCCGATCGCGGGCGAAATGCACCACTTCTAGCGTGGGCGGCATTCGAGGTGCATTTCTAACACTTTGTGGAAATCCGTTCCGCAGCTGCTCCTCGGGGACCCGGAGGATTCACCATGCGCGCAATACGTGTCGCCCCCGTCGCTCTGCTCGGCGCCGCCGCACTCGCCCTGACCGGCCCGGCCGTGACCGCGTACGCCGCGACCGCGGGCGGTCCGTCGGGCGGCGGGAACGGATACACCGTGACGCCGTCGGTGGTCGCGCCCGGGGGCAAGGTCACCCTGGCGGCGCGGGGCTGCTCGACGACGGCCACGGCGTCCTCGGGGGTGTTCGACACCGTCACCATCCCGGTGAACGGCAGCGCCCAGGCGACCGTCGACTGGGACGCCAAGCCGGGCGCCGCCTACGAGGTGACGTTCATCTGCAACACCTCGCCCAGCTCCACGGCCAAGGTGAATCTCACCGTCAGCGCGGCCACGGGCACGCCCACCACGAGTTCGACCAGCACGGCGGCCGCCACGGCCTCGCCGGCCGGTGTGCAGGGCGGTCTGGGCGGCAGCATCGACAGCGTGAACTCCCGCGAGATCGTGGCGGGCACCGCACTCGCCGTGGCCGCCGGGGCCGGTGTCGTGTTCTTCGTACGCCGCCGCAGGGAGAGCCGCTCGCACTGACCGGTACGAGCGGAGTGGGCAACGAGAGTCGCCCCGGGTCCTCACACAGGACTCGGGGCGACTTCGTTATCGGTCCGGCGGGGGCGTCCTGACGGTCAGGCCGCCCCATGGCCCGTCCTCCGGCGGCGCATGATGTACACGCCTCCGCCGAGTGCCGCCGAGGCCACGAGACCGGCCCCGACACCCATCTCCGCCGGGGTCGCCGCCATCGAGCCGCCGAGCCCGCCCTGGGCGCCCCGGCTGTCGAGCACGGTGAAGCGGTGGCCCGCCGTCCGGTCGGTGCCGTCGCACCGGACCGTCAGGTTGTACGTGCCGGGCGTGGCGTCGTTGAAGATGCGGACCCGGGCGTGGCCGACCCGGCCGGCCGACAGCCGGGTGGTACGGAACGCGTTGGACGAGACGCTGCCGCCCCGGCCGCAGCCCTCGGCGCTGACCTGCATGGCCGCGCCCTGGTGGACGCGCTCGGGGTCGACGGTCACGTTGTTCGGGCCGTTGTTGCGCCCGTTGCCGTTGCCGTTGCCGTTGCCGTTGCCGTTGTTGTTGCCGTTGCCGTTGCCGTTGTTGTTGTTCCAGCCGCCCGGGTCGTTCCAGTCGTTCTGGTTGTTGCCGCTGTTCTGGTTGTTGTTCTGATTGTTCCCGACGTCTCCGCCGGCGGCCGCCATCGGGGCGCCGGCCCCGAGGGCGGCGACGGCGGCCGCCGCGACCACCAGAGCGCGTGTAGCACGCATCGTTCCAACCTCCACCGGGAAGCGCCCCGGGGCTCTGTGCGCCGGGATGGATCGACGAGAACGCCTCCCATGACGAACCCTCACCAAAACCTTGATCGCCCGCATTTCGGCGCTGCTCCGGAACGGTGATCCGACACGCCGTGCCGACACCTCGGCAGCTGACGGATGCCCAGGTCATGGGCCGTCAGAAGTTTTGTCCGCGCGCTACTCCGATAAGCATCCGGGTGGTACGCCGCCACCCGTTCGCCCTTCTCTGATCGCCGCCCGGTGGCACCGCGCCTAGCGTTCTGCTCGTCGCGACGAAGGGAGAACCATGGGCCGGGACAACTGGCGACCGGAGCGGATCCGACACTCGCCGTGGGGCGCGCTCGCCCTGGCGATGCTCTCCGGTCTGGCGCTCATGCGCAACGGGGCCGACCTCTCCCCCGGCCCCCCGCAGCCGGTCGCCGCCGCCTCGGTGGGCCGGCAGAACAACGCCCCCGCGGCCCCGGCGCCGGGCCCGGTCGTCAAGCCGCTCCCGTACGCGCCCGTCGCCCGCGTGGCGATCCCCTCCATCCAGGTCGACGCACCGGTCATCGACGTGAATCTCGACCCGGACGGCTGGATCGAGACCCCGCCGCCGGAGGATCCCAACCTGGCCGGCTGGTACCAGAACGGCATCGCCCCCGGTCAGGCCGGCACCTCCGTCATCGTCGGCCACGTCGACAACAAGGCGGGGCCCGCCGTCTTCTACGCGCTCGGCTCGCTGAAGAAGGGGGACCACATCGAGGTCGACCGCAGCGACGACCGGGTGGCGGTCTTCGAGGTGTACGGCGTCGAGGTCTTCGCCAAGAACGACTTCCCCGGCGCTCGGGTGTACGGCGACACCGGGCAGCCCGAGCTGCGGGTCATCACCTGCGGCGGCGGATACACCAAGGCCAACGGCTACGACGGCAACGTCGTGGTCTTCGCCCGCCTGGTGGACACCCGCTGACACGCTCGTCAGCGGCGCCGCGGCACCGTGAGCCGGTACCCGTCGTCCAGCAGCTCCGGCAGATACCGGCGCAGCGCCGCCACGCTCTGCGAGCGGTCGCCGCCCGCGTCGTGCGAGAGCACCACGACTCCGGGGCCTGCGCCCTGCCTGACCCGGCGGACGATGGTGCCGGTGCCGGGCTCGGTCCAGTCGAGGGTGTCCACGGTCCAGGCCATCGGTTCCATGCCCATCGCGGCGCCGATCTCGAAGGAGTTGCGGTTCCAGGCGCCGTAGGGCGCCCGGTACCAGAGCGGCGCGGCGCCGGTGATCTTCTCGATCACGTCGCTGGTACGGCCCAGCTCGTCGGTGATCCCGGCCCGGGAGAGCTTGGTGACCAGGGGGTGGCTCCACGAGTGGTTGCCCACGGTGTGCCCCTCGTCGGAGATCCGGCGGACGAGGTCGCGGTTGTCGTTCGCCATCTCCCCGCAGAGGAAGAACATCGCCCGTACGTCGTGCTCGCGCAGCGTGTCCAGGATGTGCGGGGTGTAGAGCGGGTCGGGACCGTCGTCGAAGGACAGCACCATGGCATGCCCGATGTCCGTCAGCTGCTCGAACGGCCGGGTGCGGACCGGCGGGGCCGCGGGGCGGTGGCGCGGCGGCGTCTGTCCCGTCATGGGGCGCAGCCTATAGGCGAGCGGCCGGACGCGGAGGGCGGTTGCCGGGGATCCCGCCGCTCCCGCGAGCGGCTTCGCCGGACGGGCCGGGGAGGACACGGAGTCCGCGGCGACGACACGTACGGCGGTGGCGGCGCCCAGGCCGGCGGCCAGTCGCAGGACCGTTCTCCGCAGGGGCAGCCTGTGATCACTCTTCATCCCCCACTGCTCGCACGGCCGCCCTACCGCCCGCCTCAGCGACACCGGGCGCCGGAGCTTTTGCACCCGGATGGCGGGGAAAGCCCGGCAACCCCTGGTGAGCGGGAGGCGGCCCCCGGGAGGCCGGGCCGGAAGCCGTGGGGCGAGCCGATAGCCTCACTGCCGTGACAGATCAGCACTCCCACCAGTTCGAACGTGGCACAGACGGACCGAAAGTGATCGTCGCGGGCCTCGACGGTTCCGAGTCGTCCATGCGCGCGGCCGCCTACGCGGCCGGGCTCGCGCGGCGCCAGCGGGCCATGCTGGCCCTGGTGTACGTCCAGCCGGTGCTGGCGGCGGGCGCGGCGCTCGGGGCTCCGGTCGGCGACGCGACCGCCGAGGTGGCCGAGGGGCTGGTGGAGGAGATCCGGCAGTCGACGGCCCGGATGAAGGACATATGGGACGTCCGATGGGAGTTCCATACGTTCCGGGGTGACCCGTACAACGGGCTGGTGACCGCCGCCGACGAACTCAAGGCGGACGCCGTGGTGGTGGGCGCCTCGGAATCGGCCGGGCACCGCTTCATCGGTTCGGTGGCCGTCCGCCTGGTGAAGGCGGGCCGCTGGCCGGTCACCGTGGTGCCGTAGACCCTCCGCCCGACCGTTCACCGCACCATTCGCCGCTCTGAGCGACCGCTCGTCGCACGGGGCGGCGTTTGTCCTGTTCCTCGTGGCCTGAATGCGCTCGTATACGCCAGGTCGGCAGCGAGGCGGGACCTTGGCGGGAAGGGCGTTCACCATGACCACGACGAAGACCGATGAGCGGGCGCTCGCGGAGCTCCAGCGTGAACACGGCCCCGCCCTGTTCCACTTCCTGCTCGGTCTGACCTTCGGTGACCGGCAGCGGGCCGAGGACCTGCTCCAGGAGACGCTGGTGCGGGCCTGGCAGCACCCGGAGGCGTTCGACGGCCCGTACGAGTCGATGCGGCCCTGGCTGTTCACCGTGGCGCGCCGGCTGGCGATCGACGCCCGGCGCTCCCGGCTGGCCCGCCCGGCCGAGGTCGGCGACGCCGGTCTGGAGTGCGCACCTGCGGGGGCCGACACGGCGGAATCGGCGGTCGCGGCGCTCGATGTGCGCGAGGCGGTGCGCGCCCTGAGCCCGGAGCACCGGTCGGTGCTGGTGCAGATCTACTTCCGGGGGCTGAGCGTGGGCGAGACGGCCGAGGTGCTGGGGATACCGGCGGGCACGGTCAAGTCGCGTTCTCACTACGCGCTGCGGGTGCTTTCCCGCAACCTGCCCGGCTACACGCGCCGCCCCTCCCAGGGGCGGACGGTCGTCGGCACGTCGTGCCTGTGACGGAGCCGGTCCGGGGGATCCTGCCTTTCCGGCCACGCGGGGCGCGCTCCCCCGGTTCAATGCTGCGTGGGCGATCGGCCGGGCAGCCCGCCGGCCGTACGGCCCCGAGACCGAGGGAATGGGGCGATACGGGATGCCTCCGGAACGTCATGAGGGGTCCGGCGCGGGCGAGCTGCCGGTCCCGATGGCCTGGATGTACGCGGAGTACCTGGCCGACGAGCTGCTGCGCACCGGCGACCTGATGGAGCCGGCGACGCTGGAGTTCCGGGCGGGGCGGGACGCGCTGGCGCTGACCATCTTCCTGCTGGACGGTGCGGTGGCCGGGGCGCTCCCGGCCGCCCGGGTGGACGAGCTGCGGCTGCTCACCGCGTCCGGGGCGCCGTGGCGCCGCTGGGTGCGCACCCGGCTGGCCGCCCCGGTGGCGGGCGGCACCGGGGCGGATCTTGCGCTGGCCCGGTCGGCCTGGCGGTGGCTGGAGGAGACCGAGCTGCTGGCCGCCGATCTGGAGGCCATCGGCCGGCTGCCGCCCTGGGAGCCGGAGGGCGCGGAGGAGGAGGCGCAGGTGTGGACCCCGGCGTGGCAGCTGGGCCTGCCGCTGGGGCACCTCGCGGTGCATCTGTACTAGGCCCTGTCAGGAGCCGTGCACCCCGGCCCGGTACTTCGGCAGCCGTACGGTGATCCGCATCCCGGCCCCGATGCCCGTCTCGATGACGAGCCCGTACTCGTCCCCGTACACCTGGCGGAGCCGTTCGTCCACGTTGAGCAGGCCGATGCCGGTCGATCGGCCGCCCTCGCCGCGCAGGATGTGGCGCAGCCGCTGGGGGTCCATGCCGGTGCCGTCGTCCTCGATGACCACCTCGGCCTCGGAGCCGGCGTCCAGGGCGCTGATGGTGATGCGGCTGGAGGTGACGGCGCCTTCGAGGCCGTGTTTGACGGCGTTCTCGACGAGCGGCTGGAGGCAGAGGAAGGGCAGGGCCACGGGCAGGACCTCGGGGGCGACCTGGAGGGTGACGGAGAGCCGTTCACCGAAGCGGGCCCGGACCAGGGCGAGGTACTGGTCGATGGAGTGCAGCTCGTCCGCGAGGGTGGTGAAGTCGCCATGGCGGCGGAAGGAGTAGCGGGTGAAGTCCGCGAACTCCAGGAGCAGTTCGCGGGCCTTCTCCGGATCGGTGCGGACGAAGGACGCGATGGCGGCCAGTGAGTTGAAGATGAAGTGCGGGGAGATCTGTGCGCGCAGGGCCCTGATCTCGGCCTCGATGAGCTGGGTGCGGGAGCGGTCGAGCTCGGCGAGTTCCAGCTGGACGCAGACCCAGCGGGCGACCTCGCCCGCGGCCCGGGCCAGGACCGCCGATTCGCGCGGGGCGTAGGCGACGAGGGTGCCGAGGACGCGGTGGTCGACGGTCAGCGGCACGGCGACGGCCCACTTAAGCGGGCAGTCCAGGTCGTCGCAGCCGCTGTGGAAGGCGGTGTCGCGGCCGGTCTCCAGGACGCCCGCGACCTGCTCCATGACGTCCCGGCCGTGGTGGTCGCCCTCGCCGTCCCAGACCAGGACCCCGTCGCGGTCGGTGAGGCACAGCGCGTCGGTGCCCAGCAGCGAGCGCAGCCGGCGCGCCGACCGGCGGGCGCTGTCCTCGGTGAGCCCGGCGCGGAGCGGGGGCGCGGCCAGGGACGCGGTGTGCAGGGTCTCGAAGGTGGCGTGCTCGACGGGCGTGCCGACGTCGCTGGTGCGCACGGGCCGGGCGGTCCGGCGGCCGAGCAGCAGGCCCCCGCCGAACAGCAGGAGGGCGAGCACGACGATGACCGCGTATCCGGCCCCGGTCATCGGTGCCTCCCGGTGGTGAGCGCCTCGGGCAGGTGGAAGCGGGTCATCGCGGCGTTGGTGCCGGGCGGTATCCGGCCCGGCGTGGCGAGCGAGACCAGGACCATGGCGAGGAAACCGACGGGCACGGACCAGACGGCGGGCCAGGCGAGCAGGGCGTGCGGCCAGCCGGGCGGGCGTACCGCGCCGCTGACCGTAATGGCGACGGAGAGGAGCGCGGAGCCGCCGCCGAGCAGGAGTCCGGCCACCGCCCCGGGCGGGGTGAGACGGCGCCACCAGATGCCGAGGACGAGCAGCGGACAGAAGGAGGACGCGGAGACGGCGAAGGCCATGCCCACGGAGTCGGCGACGGGCACCCGGCTGACCATCAGCGAGCCGGCCAGGGGCACGGAGATGGCGAGGACGGTGGCCAGCCGGAAGTGCCGCACCCCGCGCGAGGGCAGCACGTCCTGGGTGATGACCCCGGCGACGGCCATGGTGAGCCCGGACGCGGTGGAGAGGAACGCGGCGAACGCGCCGCCCGCGACGAGCGCCCCGAGCAGGTCTCCGCCGAGTCCGCCGATGACCCGGCCGGGCAGCAGGAGCACGGCGGCGTCCGCGTCGCCGCCGTGGATCAGCTCGGGGGCGTACAGGCGGCCCAGCGCGCCGTAGACGGGCGGCAGGAGGTAGAAAACGCCGATGAGGGCGAGGACGGCGACGGTGGTGCGGCGGGCGTCGCGGCCGTTGGGGCTGGTGTAGAAGCGGACGACGACGTGCGGCAGGCCCATGGTGCCGAGGAAGGTGGCGACGATGAGGCCGTAGGTCGCGTACAGCGGGTGGTCGGCGCGGAACGCGGAGAGGTGCGCGTCGAAGGTGATGCGGGGCTGTCCGTCGTCCCGCCAGGCCAGCACCAGGAAGATCGCGGGGACGAGGAGCGCGGTCAGCTTCAGCCAGTACTGGAAGACCTGGACGAAGGTGATCGAGCGCATCCCGCCGGCCGCGACGGCGAGGACGACGACGGAGGCGACCAGCACGTCGCCGAGCCAGCCCGGCGCGCCGGTGAGGATCTTGAGGGTGAGTCCGGCGCCCTGGAGCTGGGGCACCAGGTAGAGCCAGCCCGCGCCGACGACGAGGACGCTGACGAGTCTGCGTACCTGCCGTGACTCCAGGCGCCCTTCGGCGAAGTCGGGCAGGGTGTACGCCCCCGAGCGGCGCAGCGGAGCGGCGACGAAGACCAGCAGGACCAGATAGCCGGCGGTGTAGCCGACCGGGTACCAGAGCATGTCGGGCCCGTGCACGAGGACCAGGCCCGCGATGCCGAGGAAGGAGGCGGCGGAGAGGTATTCGCCGCTGATGGCGGCGGCGTTGAGCCGGGGGCGCACGGTGCGCGAGGCCACGTAGAAGTCCGAGGTGGTGCGGGAGATCCGCAGCCCGAAGCCGCCGACGAGGACGGTGGCCAGGACGACGGCGGCGACGGCCGCCACCGCGTACGTGCGGCTCACGGGGCGGAGCGGCCTTCCACGAGCCGGGCGAAGTCGCTCTCGTTGCGCTCGGCGCGCCGCACGTACCACCAGGCGAGCACGGTGAGCGGCGGGTAGGCGGCGAAGCCGAGGACGGCCCAGACGACGGCGGAGCTGTGCAGGGCCTCGAAGACGAGGGGCAGGGTGCCCACGACGGCGGCGAGGACGGCGAACGCGGTGAGTCCGGCCCGCAGCTGTCCACGCATCAGCGAGCGGACGTAGGCGCCGCCGAGCGCGGTCTGCTCTTCGATCTCCGACTGGGTGCGGTAGCGCGGCAGCGGGCGCACCCGCCGGGGCTCCCCCGTCACCACTTCGCGCCGGGGTGTGGGCTCTGCGGACATGGGGCCGGAGTGTAGGCGGCACCCGGCCCCGCTGGGAAGGGGTTCCGGGCCCGGTAGCCGCTGGTCAGCGGCCGGTCCGCCGCATCAGCAGATCGCGCAGCGCGCGGGTGTGGCGGCGGCTGACGGCGAGTTCCGCGGTGCCGATGCGGACGCTCATGCTGCCGGCGTCCAGGCGCAGTTCGTCGATCCGGCCGAGGGCCACGAGGTGGCGGCGGTGGATGCGGACGAAGCCGCGGGTGCGCCAGCGCTCCTCCAGGGTGGTGAGGGGGACGCGGACGAGGTGGCTGCCCTGGGCGGTGTGCAGCCGGGCGTAGTCGCCCTGGGCCTCGGCGTACGCGATGTCGTCGATCGGGATGAAGCGGATGACGCCGCCCAGTTCGACGGCTATCTGGTCCTGCGCGGTGTCGTGGACGACGGGGGCGGAACGGTCCTGGACCTGCTCGGCGACGCGTCGTACGGCCTCGGCGAGGCGTTCGCGGCGGACCGGTTTGAGGACGTAGTCGACGGCCTTGAGGTCGAAGGCGTGCACGGCGAAGCCCTCGTGGGCGGTGACGAAGACGATGAGCGGCGGTGCGGCGAATCCGGCGAGGAGCTGGGCGACGTCGAGCCCGGATAGGCCGGCCATGTGGATGTCCAGGAAGACCACGTCGATGGCGGACGGGTCGTCGGGTCCCGCGTCGACGGCGCTCCCGATGCGGCGCAGCGCCTCGGTGGCCCCGGTGGCGCCCTCCGCGCTGCGGATGCGGGGGTCGGCGCGCAGGAGGTAGAGCAGTTCCTCCAGGGCGGGTTCTTCGTCATCGACGGCGAGTACGCGGAGCATGAGGCCGGAGTGTAGGGCGTGCCCCGCGCATCGCGCCCCTACTTGAGCAGCCGGGACAGGCGGCGGTCCGCGAGCGGTTTGCCGCCCGTCTGACAGGTCGGGCAGTACTGGAGCGAGGAGTCGCTGAAGGAGACCTCGCGGATGGTGTCTCCGCAGACCGGGCACGCCTGGCCGGTGCGTCCGTGGACGCGCATCGCGCTCTTCTTCTCGGCCTTGAGGCGTCCTGCCTCGACCCCGCCGGACCGGGCGACGGCGTCCTCCAGGGTGGTGCGCAAGGCCTCGTGGAGCCGGGTGATCTCTTCGTCGGTGAGGTGGGCGGTGGGCTTGAAGGGCGACATCTTCGCGACGTGCAGGATCTCGTCGCTGTACGCGTTGCCGATGCCGGCGATGAGCGACTGGTCGCGCAGGGCGCCCTTGATCTGGCGGCGTTCCCCGTCGAGCAGCGCGGCGAACGCGTCCCGGTCGAATTCCGGGCCGAGCGGGTCGGGCCCGAGGCGGGCGATCCCGGGGACCTCGGCCGGGTCGTGCACGAGGTGGACGGCGAGGCGTTTGGTGGTGCCGGCCTCGGTCAGGTCGAAGCCGTCGCCGCCGGTGAGGACGGTACGCAGCGCGAGCGGGCCCTTGCCGGGGCGCGGCGGGGCAGCGGGAAAGGCGTCGTTCCAGCGGAGCCAGCCGGCCCGGGCGAGGTGGGTGATCAGGTGGAGCGGGCCGACGCCGATGTCGAGGAACTTGCCGTGCCGCCGCACGTCGGTGACCGTGCCGCCGTGCAGGGCGGTCAGCGGCGGGTCGTACGTCTTGAGGACGCTGATCGCGAGCGGCAGGACGCGGTCGATCTCCTTGCCGACGAGGTGGTCGTCGAGGAAGAGCCGCAGGGCTTCGACTTCCGGGAGTTCGGGCATGGTTCCAGCCTGCCGCAGCGGCGCCCCCGGCGCCTATCGGAGGCCGTACACGCGTTCGGCGGTGGTGGCGAGCACGGCGGCCCGCTCGTTCTCGCTCAGGTCCTGGATCAGGGCGCGGGCGGTGTCCAGGACCTCGGTGTACGTGGAGGCGAGGCGGCACACCGGCCAGTCGGAGCCGTACATGAGCCGCCCGGGTCCGAAGGCGTCGATGACGGTCTCCGCGTACGGGCGCAGGCCGGCCGGGGTCCAGCCGCGCCAGTCCGCTTCGGTGACCAGGCCGGAGAGCTTGCAGACGGTGTTGGGGAGGGCGGCGAGGGCCCGCAGGTCGTCGGCCCAGGGCTGGGTGCGCCCGGTGACGACGGGCGGCTTTCCGGCGTGGTCCAGTACGAACACGAGGCCGGGGAGCGCGGCGGCCGCCCGGGTCGCGGCGGGCAGCTGGTGCGGGAGGATCACCAGGTCGTAGACGAGCCCGGCGTCGGCCACGGCGGCCAGACCGCGCAGCACTTCCGGCCGCAGCAGCCACTCGGGGTCCGGTTCGCCCTGGACCTGGTGGCGCAGTCCGACGAGCCGGTCGCCCCCGGGGAGTTCGCGCAGGGCGGCCAGGGTGTCGGCGATGTCCGGTGCGGTGAGGTCGGTCCAGCCGACGACCCCGGCGACCAGCTCGCTGCCGTCGGCGAGCGCCAAGAACTCGGGCGTCTCCTCGGCCACGGTGACGGTCTGGACGAGCACGGTGGCGGCGACCCCGGCCGCGCGGGCCTCCGGTTCCAGGTCGGCGAGGGTGAAGTCGCGGCGCAGGGGGGCCAGCGCCTCGCCGGTGATCCAGTCCTGGTCGCGTACCGCGAGGTCCCACACATGGTGGTGGGCGTCCACGACGCGGGGCCCCGCCGTCATCTCACAGCTCCCAGACGACGGGGAGCCCGGCTTCGGCGCCCTCGGCGGAGTAGTCGTGGGCCACGTCGAGGAGGCCGTCCATCCGGGCCTGCCAGGCGACGTTGACGGGCAGCCGCTCCAGCTCGGCGAGGAGACGGGCGTAGTCGTCGCACTCGATGAGGTGGAAGAGGTCGGTGCCGCTGCGCCAGATCGTCCAGGAGCCGGCGCCCGCCGCCCGGATCGCCCGGGTCAGCTCCGGCGGGACCTCCCGGTGCGCGGCCTCGTACTCCGCGATGCGGTCGGCGCGGACCTTGGTGTGCAGGGCGATTCGCATGTCAGTGTCCGTTTCCGGGCAGCAGGCCCTGGTCGCGCAGGTCGTCCCAGAGGGCGTCGGGGATCTCCCGGCTCAGCTGTGCGGCGGCGTCGCGCACCTCGTCCGGGGAACGGGTGCCGACGAGCACCCCGGCGACGGCCGGGTGGGTGAGCGGGTACCGCAGAGCGGCGGCGCGCAGCGGCACCCCGTGGGCCTCGGTGACCCCCCTCAGTCCGAGGGCGCGGTCGAGGAGGCCGATGGGGGCAGTGGCGTAGTCGTAGGTGGCGCCGGGGCGGGGGTCGGCTAGGAGGCCGGAGTTGAAGACGCCGCCGACGACGACGCTCCGGCCGCGTGCGGCGGCGGCCGGCAGCAGGTCGGTGAGGGCCGACTGGTCGAGGAGGGTGAACCGGCCGGCGCACAGGACGACGTCGACGTCGGTGTCGCGGACGAAGCGGGTGAGCATCGCGGTCTGGTTCATACCGGCGCCGATCGCCCCGACGACCCCTTCGGCGCGCAGCTTCTCCAGTTCCGGGTACGCCTCGCGGAAGGCGGGTTCCGCGTGGTCGTCGGGGTCGTGGAGGTAGGCGATGTCGATGCGGTCGAGGCCGAGGCGGTCGAGGCTGTCCTCGATGCTGCGGCGGACGCCGGCCGCGCTGAAGTCCCAGCGGCGGCGGTGTGTGGCGCGTACGGCGAAGCCCTCGGAGAGCCCGTCGGACGCGGCGGTCTCCGAGGGGGGCAGCGGGTCGAGGACGCGGCCGACCTTGGTGGAGAGCGTGTACGCGTCGCGGGGGCGGCGGCGCAGGGCCTCCCCGAGACGGCGTTCGGAGAGGCCGAGTCCGTAGTGCGGCGCGGTGTCGAAGTGGCGGATGCCCGCGTCCCAGGCGGCGTCGACGGTGGCCGCCGCCCGTTCCGGTTCCACTTCGCTGAAGAGGTTGCCGATCGCGGCGGCGCCGAAGGAGAGTTCGGTGATCTCGACGGTGCTGCCGCCCAGCCTGTTGCGCCGCATACTGTCGCCGCCCTCCTCGATGATCGCTGCCACTCAGCGAATATTCATCGGATCACTTGGGCGCGTCAACACCTCTGCCGTCACCAATCGCAGCGATCGACCGTGGATCTGTCCGATCTATTTCCTGACCACCTCATCGAGTAGCGCGGCCAGCTCCTCGTCGGCGCAACGCGCCAGCCCGTCCGGTCCGGGCAGCGCCTTGCCGTCGGCCACGACGCCGATGTGCACGCGCGAGCCGTACGTCGTCAGCGCGACGGCCATCGACTGCCCCCGGGCCAGCGGCGCCATCGGGTACAGGGCGCTCAGCGGGCAGCCGGCCAGCGAGAGGCGGGAGCGCGGCAGGGGGACGCTGGTGACCAGGACGTCGAAGAGCATCCGGGCCGCGTTCCCGGCGAGCGGGGCGCCGAAACGGTGGGCCAGCGACGGCAGTTGATCGGCCAGCACGGCGACCGCCCCGGCGCCCCGCAGCGGGCCCGCGGCCTTGTTGCGGTCCATCGCCTCGCGTACCGCGCGCAGCCGCTCCCGGGGGTCCGGCTCCGAGACGGGAAGGTCCAGGAGGTAGGCGGAGAGCCGGTTGCCGGTCGCCACGGCCGCGCCGCCCGGCCGGCGCCGCGAGACCGGGACCAGGGCGCGCGGGTCGGCGCGCGGCGGGGTCTCGCCGCGTTCCAGCATCCAGCGCCGCAGCGCGCCCGCCACGACGGCGAGCAGCACATCGTTCCCGGTGCCCCCGGCCACGCGGCGGACGCGCCGCACGGCGTCGAGGTCGAGGTCGGCCGTGGCGAGCCGCCGCGTCCCGCTGGAGCCGGCCCGGAGCATGGGTGCGCCGCGCGGGTCGAGGCGGCCGGCCCGGACCAGCGAGGCGCCGACTCCGAAGGCGCGGCCCAGGTCCTCGATGCGGCCGAGGGCGAGCCCGGCGACCTGGCGCGGGCCCGGCATCCAGGACCGGGGCGGCACCGGGCGTGGCCGGGTGGAAGGGCCGGGCCGGGCGGTCGCGGAGGCGATCTGGTCGAAGATCCCGGCCCCGATGGCGACCGCCCGCATCCCGTCGGCGAGCGCGTGATGGAGCTTGACCAGCACGGCGAACGGCCCGCCGCCCGGTCCGTCGATGAGGTACATCTCCCAGGGCGGCAGGCCGCGGCGGAGGGGCCGCTCCATCAGCTCTCCGGCGAGCCGGGTCGCGGCCGCCATGAAGCCCGCGCCGCCGGGCGCCGTCTCCTCGGCGGGCAGCCGTACGCGCCGGACATGGCGGTACACGTCGAACTCCGGATCGGTGGACCAGGCCGCGCCGCCGACGGGCAGCAGCACGTCGCGTACCCGCATGCGCAGCCGGGGAATCGCGGCGGCGCGGGCGCCGAGGAGGCCGAGGAGCGCGTCGGGTCCGGGGTCGGCGCCCGGGGGCGGCGCGAAGACGGCGAGCGCGCCGAGGTGCATGGGGTGGGCAGCGGACTCGAGGTGCCAGAAGGCGAGATCGAGGGGTGCCAGTAGCTCAGTGCCCAACGGGTCCTCATGTCATCGAAGACGGGAGACCGACCAGGTCGCAGTCAATCTCCGGCGGTCCATCACGGTCAAGTACAGACACGTTACGTTCAGTTACATTCTCATTGCGCGCAACTTCTCGGCCGTGCGGTTCTCGGCCGTCCGGACGAAGAGCGGACGGCGGGTCAGTCGCGTGGCGGAACGACGAACTCGCTCCAGACGCACTTTCCGGTGCCCCGGGACTCGACGCCCCAGGCGTCCGCGAGCTGGTCGACCAGCAGCAGGCCGCGTCCGGAGACTCCGGCCTCGCCGGCTTCCCGGCGGCGCGGCAGGGCGCTCGACCGGTCCTCGACGTCGACCCGGAGCCGCCGCTCGGGACCGGTGAGGACCCGGATCGTGACGATGGCGCCGCCGTCGGTGTGCATCAGGGCGTTGGTGACCAGCTCGTCGGCGGCCAGCTCGACCTCGTCGGCCCGGTCCTTGGCACCCCAGGCCCGGACCGCCGCGCGGATCATATGGCGGGCCGAGCTGAGCGCCTCGGGGTCGTTCTGGGCGACGTGCTGCTGGAGCCGGCCGCCCGGCTGCGGGGCCTGTGCGGCCTTGCGGCGCAGGAGCAGCAGGGCCACATCGTCCTCGCCGCCGCGCTCGTCCACGGACGCACAGAGGCGGTCGGCGAGCTGGTCGAGGTCCTGCGGTCCGTTGGTGACGAGGGCGGTGAGCAGCTGGGTGCCCTCGTCCAGATCGGCGCCCGGCAGTTCCACCAGCCCGTCGGTGAACAGCACCATGGTCTGGCCGGGGTCCAGCTCGACCGTGCCGACCGGGTATTCGAGCCGGCCGAATTCGGCGGACAGCCCGAGCGGCAGCCCGCCCTCGGAGGGCACCCTGCGGCAGCCGCCGTCGGCGTCGCGCACGAGCGGGTCGACGTGTCCGGCACGGACCAGCTGGACCACGCCGGTGGTCAGGTCGGCCTCGGCGTAGGTGCAGGTGGCGAAGCGGTCGGTGTCCAGTTCGTGCAGGAACACGGAGGCGCGTGCCATGACCGTGGCGGGGCTGTGCCCCTCGGCGGCGTACGCCCGCAGCACGATGCGGAGCTGGCCCATCACGGCGGCCGCGTGGGTGTCGTGGCCCTGCACGTCCCCGATGACGGCGCCGACCCGGCCGCCGGGCAGCGGGATGACGTCGTACCAGTCGCCGCCGATGTCCCGGCCGAGCCGGGCCGAGCGGTAGCGCACCGCGATCTGGGCGCCGGGCACGTCGGGGATCCGGCGCGGCAGCATGGCCTGCTGGAGCCCTTCGGCGAGGTCGTGCTCCTGTTCGTAGAGCATGGCCCGCTGGAGGCTCTGGGCGATGGAGCTGCCGAGGGCCAGCAGCAGGTTCCGTTCGTCGGCGGTGAAGCCGTCCTTGCCGCTGTAGAGGAGGCCGAGTGCGCCGATGGGGCGGGCCTGGGCGATCAGCGGGAGGTAGGCGGCGGAGGTGATCCCGAGGTGGCTGATGTGCGGCCACAGGACGGGGTAGGAGGTGGCGAAGTCCTCGGCCGACTCGATGAAGCGGGGGCCGAGCGTGCGGACGACCTCGCTCATCGGGTACTGCTCGTCCGTCCGGGTGTACCGGGTGCCGGGCACGAACGACCCCTCGGGCCCGTCGGCCACCAGGTGGATGCGTCCGGCCTCGATGAGCCCCATGACCAGGCTGGTCGCACCGAGCAGGGCCAGGCCCTCGGAGTTCTTCAGGACCTCGATGACGTCCTTGACGGTACGGGCGTGGGCCAGCGCGGCCGTGGTGGCGTCGACCAGGCTGGTGCGGCGGCGCAGCTCCTCGTCCAGCTCGCGGCGGGCGGCGGACTCGGCGAGTTCGGGGCCGGCGTCCCTGACGATGCCGATGATCCGGCGGGGGCGGCCGCTGTCGTCGCGGCGCACGAAGCCCTGGGTGTGCGCCCAGCGCAGGGTTCCGTCGCGCGACTGGAGCCGGAAGTACGCCCCGTAGTTGCTGCGGCCGCTCTTCAGCGTCTCCGAGACCATGGCGTCCAGCCGGACACCCTCGTCGGGCGGCACGCGCAGACCGAGCGTCTGGGGGCGGTTGTCGTATTCGTCGGCCCTCAGATCGAACACGTCGAGGGCGGGCCGGTCCAAGTGCATGAGGCCGCTGTCGAGATCCCAGTCGAAGCTGCCCATTCGGTTCAGGGCGAGGCTGAGATCCGGGTGGGCGGGCCAGTCGTCCGGGAGTGACAGGGCACCCGCTACCCGATCATCCATGTGCGTCACTCTGCCACCATTTGTCCGATTCTTCGACTGAACCGTCCATTTGGTGAACGTGCGATAGGACACATTCACGGAGCGTGCCGGAGGGCCACATCACGGGGATTTCCCGGGCGCCGGCGCGAGAGGAGGGGCCGAATACCGCCCAGTAGGGCCGCCCCGCCCCGAAAGCGGGTCCGAGCAGGGGCTAACGTGTGCGACGGGGTCGACTAAGCCTTGCCTTACCAACCGGCCCCGCTTCTGCTCACCCGTTCGAAGGAACAGCTCGCCATGACACGCCCCGTCCGCGTCGCCATCGTCGGAGCCGGTCCCGCCGGCATCTACGCGGCGGACGCGCTGCTCAAATCCGACGCGGCCGCCGACCCGGGTGTCTCCATCGACCTCTTCGAGCGGATGCCCGCCCCCTTCGGCCTGATCCGCTACGGCGTGGCGCCGGACCACCCGCGCATCAAGGGCATCGTGCAGGCGCTGCACCAGGTGCTGGACAAGCCGCAGCTGCGCCTGTTCGGCAACGTCGACTACCCGAACGACCTGGACCTCGACGAGCTGCGCACGTTCTACGACGCGGTGATCTTCTCGACGGGCGCCGACGCGGACCGCGCGCTCGACATTCCGGGCCACGACCTGGACGGCTCCTACGGGGCCGCCGACTTCGTCTCCTGGTACGACGGCCACCCGGACGTCCCGCGCACCTGGCCGCTGGAGGCCGAGAAGGTCGCCGTGCTGGGCGTCGGCAACGTGGCCCTGGACGTGGCCCGCATCCTCGCGAAGACCGCCGACGAGCTGCTGCCGACGGAGATCCCGGCCAACGTCTACGACGGCCTGAAGGCGAACAAGGCGCTGGAGGTGCACGTCTTCGGCCGTCGCGGCCCGGCCCAGGCGAAGTTCAGCCCGATGGAGCTGCGCGAGCTGGACCACTCGCCCAACATCGAGGTCATCGTCAACCCCGAGGACATCGACTACGACGCGGGTTCGATCGAGACCAGGCGTGGGAACAAGCAGGCCAACATGGTCGCCTCCACGCTGGAGAACTGGGCGATCCGCGACGTCGGCGACCGGCCGCACAAGCTCTTCCTGCACTTCTTCGAGTCGCCCGTGGAGATCATCGGCGAGGACGGCCGGGTCACCGGTCTGCGCACCGAGCGCACCGAGCTGGACGGCACCGGCAATGTGCGCGGCACCGGCACCTTCCACGACTGGGACGTCCAGAGCGTCTACCGGGCGGTGGGCTACTACTCGCGCGAGCTGCCGAAGCTGCCGTTCGACGTCGCGTCGGGCACGGTGCCGCACGCCGCGGGCCGGGTCCTCGAAGGCGGCGAGCCGATGGAGTCGGTGTACGTCACCGGGTGGATCAAGCGGGGCCCGGTCGGCCTGATCGGCCACACCAAGGGCGACGCCAACGAGACGGTCGCCTGCCTCCTGGAGGACCACGCCGCCGGGCGGCTGCCCGCCCCGGAGCGGCCCGAGCCGGAGGCCGTCACCGCCTTCCTGGAGGAGCGCGGCATCCGCTACACCACCCGTGAGGGCTGGTACCGCCTCGACGCGCACGAGCGCGCCCTCGGGGCCGAGCAGGACCGCGAGCGCGTCAAGGTCGTGGAGCGCGAGGCGATGCTGGACGCCTCGGAGGCCGGCCACTGACACCAAGGCGACGGCCCCGCACACCCGGAAGAGGTGTGCGGGGCCTGGACCAGGCCTTCCGCCCGGGTCCGATGCGCTTCATGGGGAGGCGTGCGCGTTACGGGACCGCTCGCGCACCCGGTCCGGATAGCGCTCGGTGAAGCGGACGGCGAGCACCAGCAGGGCCACCGGGATGATCCAGTTGAACCAGTCGCGCCCCGACGAGGTGTGGAGCGCGAGCAGGCCCAGCAGGGCCGTGGCCGCGAAGACCGCGCCCCACAGCAAGGTCAGCACCCGGTTGACGTGGCGGAACGCCGGCGAACCCCACACCTCCCGGGGCGTCGACTCACGTGCGTACTGCTCGGTGAACGGAACGAACGCCAGCGAACCGAGCGCCACCACCGCGATCACGGCACTGGACAGCACCTGGGCGTACCGCTCCACCCAGTCCAGGTCCTGACGGTCCAGGAACAGTGCCAGGACGCTCAGCAGCGCGAAGAAGACGATGCCTGTGGCCTCCAGGACTTTGAAGGAACCCCGGCGCATGTCCGGCAGGTTGAGCACCACGGCGGCCACCAGGCCGGCCAGTGCGGCGTACTCCCAGGTGCTGGGAGAGGCGATGACGACGAAGATGATCCAGGGCGCGAAGGCGAAGAACAGGTTCCCCGTCCGCCGCCCGGAGCGGGCTTCGGACACCGGACACCTCCGAAGGTGAGGCCCGGCGCGGCGATCTGCCGCGTCTTCCATGGTGGGCCAGGGCACGGCCCACCGCACCCCGCGACCCGCGTTGCGACGGTCCTGGGCCGGGGATTCAATGAGGAGTCAGCCCGGCCCGTTCCGGGTGCGCGCCCACGTCCCGGCAAGGGAGGCCGCCATGGCCGCACATGCCGCACACACCTTCGACCCGAGCCGGGTCGCCCACCTCTCGGGGCGCTTCGCCCCCGTGACCGAAGAGGTCGACGAGGCGGATCTTGAAGTGAGGGGCGCACTGCCCGGCGAGCTGGACGGGGTGTTCCTGCGCAACGGCCCCAACCCCCGCTTCACGCCGATCGGTTCGTACCTCTACCCGATCGACGGCGACGGCATGCTGCACGGCGTGTGGATCTCCGGCGGCCGGGCCCGCTACCGCAACCGGTTCGTCCGGACACCCGCCGTGGTCGCCGAGGAGCGGGCCGGGCGGGCGCTGTGGGGCGGCATCGAGTCGATGATCCTGCCGCAGGAGCCCGACGTCGGGCCGGAGCTGGCCGGCACCTTCCGCGACATGCCCGACATCAACGTGGTGCGGCACGCGGGACGGCTGCTGGCGCTCGCTGAGTCCGACTGCCCGTTCCTCATGACGCCCGACCTGACGACCGTCGGCAGAGAGACGTTCGGCGGCGCGCTGCCGGCGGGCATCACCGCGCACCCGAAGACCGATCCGATCACGGGCGAGATGCTGGTCTTCTGCTACGGCCTGGAGCCGCCCCACCTCACCTGGTCCGCGATCGGCCCCCTGGGCGACGTGCTCCGGGGCCCCACCCCCGTGGACGGGGCGGACGAGCCGATGATGATCCACGACATGGCGATCACCCCGCGTTTCCTGGTGCTCGTGCTGGCGCCGGTGTTCTTCGACATCGCGGCCGCCATGAACGGCGGCTCGATGCTCGACTGGCGCCCCGAACGCGGCACCCGTCTCGCCCTGATCCCGCGCGACGGCGGCCCGGTGCGCTGGGCATCGGACGACGCCTTCTGGCTGTGGCACACGGTCAACGCGTACGACACCGAGCCCGGCGGCGGTGACGTGGTGCTGGACTACGTGCAGTGGACCCGCCTGTCGCTGGGCGCGCCCGCCGAGGGGGCGGAGCCCAACCACGCGGGTCTGGTGCGCGCGGTCATCGATCCCGTCGCGGGCACGATGCGCCGGACCGTGCTGGACGACGTCCGGATGGAGCTCCCGCGCACCGACGACCGGCTGATCGGCAGGCGCCACCACCAGCTGGCCGTGGCCTCGGACTCCGGCGGCCCGGACCTGCTGCCCGGCGAGTACGACACACTGCGCTGGTACGACGGCAACGACCCGTCCGGCCCGCATGTGGCATGGCGGGCCGGGGACCTGTCGGTGGGTGAGCCGGTCTTCGCGCCCGTCCCCGGCACCGGACCGGGCGAGGGCGGCTACTGGATGACGTACGCCACCGACCGCACCGACGGGACCAGCTGGCTGCTCGTCATCCCGTCCGAGGACCCGGCATCGGGTCCGGTGGCCCGGGTCCGCATCCCGGTCCGCGTCCCCCTGGGCCTCCACGGCAACTGGCTGCCCACCGAGGAGTGAGGCCCGCCGCCCCTCACCAGCGCGCGGCCGGACCGTCGTCGGCGCCCCGGGACAGCCTGATGGACGTCGGCGGCTCGTCGGACCCGGGCGGCCGGTCCGGCACCGGCGGCACCCCGGAGGGCTCGTCGGTGGGTTCACCGGTCGGGGTCGGGCAGCGTGTTTCCCCCGGCGCCCGGGCGGGTACCTCGCCGGCCACCGCCGGCTCACCGGGCGGTGTGGGCGTCTGCGGAGTGGGTACGTCGGGCGTCGGGCAGTCCTCCGGGGACCGGGAGGGCTCCGGCCGCTCGGTGCCCGGCGGCGGTACGTCGGGGAGCGGGCCGGTGATGTCGGTGTCGGGGGTGTAGGGCGGCGGCTCCTCGGGAACGCGGTCGCCGGTGCCCTCGTCGCCGGCCGGCCGGGCGATCCAGCTGTGGTGGGCCAGGTCGGCGATCACCAGCTCTGCCACGGGTCTCGCGGCGGGCTCGACCACGACGGTCCGCGCCGGGTCGAACCCCTGCCACCGCTTGCCCGTTCCGGCCGCCGCGTCGCCCGCGCCGGCCGGCGGCTCCAGCGGGTTGCCGCAGACGCAGCGGACCCGGGGCAGCCCCCGGCCGTCGACCATGACCGCGGTGCCGGCCTGCAGCACGGACTGGTAGGTGGTGACGGAGCCGTCCCGGAAGCCGTGCCCGGTGACCAGGGTGTCGGCGCGGAGCAGCACGGGGGTCAGGCCGCGCAGGAAGCCGGCGACCTTGTCGTGGGAGACGGACACGGTGCGCGCGAACGCCTCCTCCCGCGCCGGGTCCACGGTGAGCATCCGGATCTGCGCCTCGACGTCGCAGGAGGGGACGGCGCGTGTTCCGGCGTACAGGCCGGGCGTCGATCCGGTGCGCTTGAGCGCCCGCCCGGGCGTCGACGGGGAGGGGGGCGGCCCGGTGCGCGAGGCGGCCGGGGGCAGGCCTGGACCGCCCGCGGTGGAGGCGGTGAAGGGGGCGGTCCCGGGGTCGGCCGCGGGCTGGAGGACGAGGTCGCCGGGGTCGCCCGTCCGCGCGGCGGATCCGCCGCCGGAGGTGTCCCGGGCACAGCCCGCGGTGAGGAGGAGGCCGGCGCAGAGCAGGGCGGGGACGGTGCGGCGCAGTCGTATGCGTGAGGGCACGGGCGGGTCTCCTGCCTGGTCACCGGTCTCCCGGTCGCTCCCCTCATGTCTGCCGCACTTCCCGGTCCGCCGCAAACGGACGGACCCCGGGGACATCCGGCGGACGGCGGGCGCACGGCCGATACTGGTAGCGATGGAGTGGTTCACCGCTGACGGGTACTGGCTCGGCCGGCTGGTCTTCCAGAAGGCCCTCGCCGTCATCTACCTGACCGCCTTCCTCACCGCGGCGCTTCAGTTCCGGGCGCTGATCGGGGAGCGCGGCATGCTGCCCGCGACCGGGGCGCTGCGGCGTACGTCCTGGCGCAGCGCCCCGGGGCTCTTCCGGCTCCACTGCTCGGACCGTTTCTTCGCCGGAGTCGCCTGGACCGGGTGCGCCGCCTCCGTCGCGCTGATCGCCGGGGCGGACAACCAGGTGCCGCTGGGGGCCGCGATGGCGCTGTGGGCGCTGCCGTGGCTGCTGTATCTGTCGATCGTGCAGGTGGGCGGTGTCTGGTACGGCTTCGGCTGGGAATCGTTGCTGCTGGAGACGGGTTTCCTCGCCGTCTTCCTGGGGAACGAGGGCACGGCGCCACCGGTGCTGGTGCTCTGGCTGCTGCGGTGGGTGCTGTTCCGGCTGGAGTTCGGCGCCGGGCTCATCAAATGGCGCGGCGACGCCTGCTGGCGGAACCTGACGTGTCTGGACTTCCACCACGAGACGCAGCCGATGCCGGGCCCGTTGAGCTGGTTCTTCCACCATCTCCCCCGCCCCGTGCACCGGGTGGAGGTGGCGGCCAACCATGTGACGCAGCTGCTCGTTCCGGTGCTGCTGTTCACCCCGCAGCCGGTGGCGAGCGTGGCGGCCGGGCTGATGATCGTCACGCAGTTGTGGCTGGTGCTCTCGGGGAACTTCGCCTGGCTCAACTGGCTGACCATCACGCTCGCCCTGCCGGCCATCGACTGGTCGCCGGTGACCGAGCCGCCCGCCCAGCGGGGCGCGCCCGTCTGGTACGCGGTGGTGGTCATCGCGGTCACCGCGCTGGTCCTTGTCCTCAGCTACCGCCCGGCCCGCAATCTGGTCTCCCGCCGCCAGGTGATGAACCGGTCCTTCGACCCGCTGCACCTGGTCAACACGTACGGCGCGTTCGGCAGCATCAGCCGGGTCCGCCTCGAAGTGGTGGTCGAGGGCACGGAGGACGCGGTGGTGCGCCCGGGCACGGTGTGGAAGGAGTACGGCTTCCGGGGCAAGCCGGGCGATCCACGCCGGATGCCGTGCCAGTTCGCCCCGTATCATCTGCGGCTCGACTGGATGATGTGGTTCGCGGCGCTCTCCCCCGCGTACGCACGGGCCTGGTTCGGGCCGTTCGTGGAGCGGCTGCTGGAGAACGACCGGGACACGCTGCGGCTGCTGCGGCACAACCCGTTCCCGGACGCCCCGCCCGCCCAGGTGCGGGCCAGGGTCTTCCGCTACCGCTTCACCACATGGTCCGAACTGCGGGCCACCGGCTGCTGGTGGCACCGCACGTTCGTACGCGATTTCCTGCGTCCCACCAGGGCGTGAGCGGCTACTTCTCGCTCTCGCGGGCCCGCAGCAGCCGGCTGATCTGCTGGACCAGTTCGTCGTCGCTCGCCACCCGCCGGCCGGAGACCAGCGCGCCCAGTCGCTCGGCGGTCTGGAAGTCGTACGCGCGCTCGGCCTCCTCGCCGGGCACCTTCGCGTACTCCTCATCGGCCCGGAAGCCGACGGTCAGGTCGACGGCCTTGGCGATGAGCCACGTGAGGATGAACGAGAACGCGATCACGGACACGATCGCGACGAGCTGTTTGCCGAGGAGGCCCCAGCCGCCGCCGTAGAACAGGCCCTCCTTGCCGCTGATGCGCGCCGTGGCGAAGAGGCCGACCATGACCAGGCCGATCAGTCCGCCGACGCCGTGCACCCCGACGACATCCAGCGTGTCGTCCACGTGGAAGCGGAACTTGAGGGTGATGGCGTACGCGCTCACCGCCCCCACGACCAGACCCGTGATCACCGCGCCCAGCGTGTTGATCTCGCCGCAGGCCGGGGTGATGGCGACCATGCCCGCGACAGCGGAGGAGACGACGCCCATGGTGGTCACCCGGCCCGTGCGCCACTTCTCGACCAGCGGCCAGGTCACCATGGCGCCCGCCGCACCGAGCTGCGTGTTGATGAACGCGGCCGCGGCGGTGCCCTGGTCGGTGAGCGCGGAGCCGGAGTTGAAGCCGAACCAGCCGAACCAGAGCAGCCCGACTCCGACGACCACGAGCGGGATGTTGTTGGGGCGTTCCCCGCGGCGCGCGAAGTCGCGGGGCGCGCGCAGCACGAGGGCGACGGCGAGCCCGGCCACTCCGGAGTTGAGCTCCACCGGCAGCCCGCCGGCGAAGTCGAGGGCGCCGAGGTGCTTCACGATCCACCCGTCCTTGTCGAACACCCAGTGCGCGATGGGGATGTAGACGATCAGCAGCCACAGCACGACGAAGACGAGCCAGCCCCGCATCGTGGCACGGTCGGCGATGGAACCGCTGATCAGCGCCACGGTGATGACGGCGAAGCCCATCTGGAAGGTGCTGTAGATGTACGTGGGGATGGCCCCGGTCAGCGTGTTGAGCTCGATGCCCTTCATGAACACGTGGTCGAGGTTCCCGATGAGCCCGGCACCGCCGACGTCCGGTCCGAACGCCAGGGTGTAGCCGAGGACCCACCAGACGAGGGTGCCGAAGGCGAGCGCGGCGAAGCTCATCTTGATCATCATGAGCACGTGCCGGGTGCGCACCATGCCGCCGTAGAAGAACGCGAGGCCGGGCGTCATCAGCAGGACCATGGCGGTGGCGGCGAGCAGCCAGGCGGTGTCCCCGGAGTCGTACGCGGCCGGCATGGGCGCGGGAGCGGTGATCATCGGCGATACCTCGTGTGAGGAAGGGGCGGAAGGGGAAGTGCTACGGCTTGCGCAGGTCGGGCGGCGGGTGGCCGGTGAGCAGCCGGCGTACGGCGTGCCAGGCGGCCCGGTGCGCCTCCGCGACCCGGACCGGGCTGTCGTCGAGCAGCCGCACCCACGCCCCGCAGTCCCGGGGCAGCACGCTCACCCCGTACAGGACGCCGAGCCCGGCCAGTGCCTCGTGCAGGGTGTCGGCGAGCGCGGGGGCGGGAACGTGGTCGGTCACCACGAAGAGCGAGGCGACGTGGTCGTGGCCGGCGAACACCCCGGGCCCGAGAACTCCGGTCCCCGGGCGCCCGGGCGCCAGGCGCAGGGTGTCGACGGCGAGGAGGGTGCCGTCGGGCCTGCTGACGCGGAGGTCGGTGGCGAGCATCCGGTACGCGTGGCGCTCCCCCCGGGCGAGCCGGCCGGCGGTGAGGGTGTCGCCGACGAGAACGGTGGCACCGGGCGCGACGGTGACCTCGGTGCGCTGGTAGAACCGCGCGTCCCGGAACGGGATGAGCGGGTCGGGGAGGTATTCGACGTAGCTGCCGGCCTCGGCGGTGAGGTGGACGCGCTGGCTCGCGTAGTCGTGCTCCATCCGGAAGACCTTGGTCGCGGCCTGGGTCGTCAGGTGGACCTGGGTGCCGGGGCCGCAGTGGAAATCCATCCGGTAGCGGTCGGCCTGGGCGATGCCGCCGCCGGTCGCCATCAGGTACACGTAACTCATGCCGGGCTGCGCGGGGTCGATCCACAGCGGACGCATGATCTGGAGCGGGGTCTTCTGGTAGCGCCCGACGAGGTCGGTGCGCCCGCCCCGCACGGCGAAGGCGAGATCGAGGATGCCGACCTTGGCCGGGGAGCCGGGGGCCAGCGTGTCCGGGACGGAGGCCAGGGCCGCCACGTCCGGGGGGACGCGGACGGGCGTGTAGTACTCCTCGGTGAGCCGGGCCTTCGGCCGTTGCGGGGCGAGCGGCATGTCAGATCAGCACCTTGCGGCGCGATTCGAGGTAGCCGGCGATCTCGTCCACGCCCACGCCGGTCAGGCAGTCGGTGAGGACGACGGGGCGGTCGCCGCGCACCCGGTGGGCGTCGGACTCCATGACGTTGATGTCCGTGCGCACGTACTGCGCGATGTCGATCTTGTTGATGACCAGGAGGTCGGAGTCGGTGATGCCGGGTCCGCGCTTACGGGGCATCTTCTCGCCCTCCGCGGTGTCGAGCACGAAGAGGAAGAGGTCGACCAGGGCCGGGCTGAACGTCAGGGTGAGGTTGTCGCCGCCGGACTCGTACAGGAGGGTGTCGGTGTCCGGGAAGCGTTCCAGCATCTCGGCGCCGGCCGCGAGGTTCATCGTGGGGTCGTCGCGTACGGCGGTGTGCGGGCAGGCGCCCGTCTCGACGCCGACGACCCGCTCGGGTTCGAGGACGCCGGCCAGGGTGCGGCGGACGTGCTGGGCGTCCTCCTGCGTGTAGATGTCGTTGGTGATGACGGCGGGGCGGTGGCCGCCTGCGATCAGGACCGGGACCAGCGCCTCGATGAGCGCGGTCTTGCCGGAACCGACGGGTCCGCCGATGCCGACCCTGAGTACGTTGTCGTCCATGGTTCTCCCTTGGATGTCGCGGGGGTGGGGTGGTCAGCTGGCGAAGAGCCGGGCCTCGGCGCGTTCATGACGGCCCGACATGACGTCCGAGGCGAAGACGGTGGCGCCGACGTCGTCCAATTCCCTGCGCAGCGCCGCGTCGACGGCGGTCTCGATGACGGGTGCGGCGCCTCTCAGCAGGGTCTGCGCCGTACGGTGGTCGGTCAGCCGGAGTCGCAGGGCGGCGCCGGCGAAGCTGACGCAGAACGCGAACAGGTCGGCGGCGACGGCCTGGCGGACCGGGACGCCGGTCGCCGCGTAGACGATCCCGGCCGCGACCGCCTGGGTGCCCGGGGCCTCGCGGCGCACGACCCGGTCGTAGTAGGCGCCGATCTCCGGGCGTCCGAAGACCTCGTGGCCCAGATCCAGGAGCTGGCGTCCGGTCCGGGTGGCGGCCTGGCGCATCTCCCGGCCCAGCTTCGTGGCGAACAGGTGCTCGTCGATCCGGACCACGGCCTCCGGGTCGCCCGCCGCGGTCGCCCGGTGGGCGAGGGCGAGCGCGGTGGCGTCGGCGGGTCCGACCCCGTGCAGCAGCAGGTCCGCCAGCAGCAGCGGCAGGCTCTCGGCGTCCACGGCGCCCGCCTGGGCGTAGCCCTCCAGGCTGTGCGAGAGGGTGTAGAAGCCGCTCGGGAACGCCGAGTCGGTCAGCTGGAGGCTGACCAGCAGCGGTCCGAGGCCGGTGGCCGCCGTGGTCGCGGCCGGGCCGGGGTCGCCGGCGATGTCGCCCTCCTTGCGGTACATCGGCCCTAGACCAGGAAGTAGAGGTGGTTCAGGGGCAGCGTCTCGGCCGGGTCGATGGTGGCGACCTTGCCGTTGAGCGTGACCTTGAAGGTCTCCGGGTCGACCTGGACGTCGGGCAGGGCGTCGTTGCGGATCATGTTGTGCTTGCCGATGGTGCGGGTTCGGCGCACCGGGAGGACCTGCCGTTGCAGGCCGAGTTCGGCCGGCACTCCGGCGGCGATGCCCGCCTGCGACATGAATGTGGCGTGGGTGGCCGGGAGCGCCTTGCCGTACTGCCCGAACATCGGGCGGTAGATCACCGGTTGCGGGGTCGGCAGGGAGGCGTTGGGGTCGCCCATCTGCGCCCAGGAGACGATGCCGCCCTTGATGATCATCTTCGGCTTGGCGGCGAAGGAGTGGATGGGCCACAGCACGATGTCGGCGAGCTTGCCCTTCTCGATCGAGCCCACGTAGTCGGAGATCCCGGAGGCGATGGCGGGGTTGATGGTGACCTTGGCGAGGTAGCGCAGCACCCGCTGGTTGTCGTTGCGCTCCGAGTCGCCCTCCAGGATCCCGAGCTTGTCCTTGCAGTGGTGCGCGGTCTGGAAGGCCCGGGTGACGGACTCGCCGATGCGGCCCATCGCCTGGGAGTCGGAGGAGAACATGCTGATCACTCCGAGGTCGTGGAGCACGGACTCGGCGGCGATGGTCTCGGCCCGTACCCGGCTGTCGGCGAACGACACGTCCTCGGGGATGTCACGGCTCAGGTGGTGGCAGACCATGACCATGTCGAGGAGTTCGTCCACCGAGTTCCTGGTGTAGGGCAGCGTCGGGTTGGTGGAGGACGGCAGGACGTTCGGTTCGCCGGTCACGCGAAGGATGTCGGGGGCGTGGCCGCCGCCCGCGCCCTCGCTGTGGAAGGTGTGGATGGCCCGGCCGTCGATGGCGGAGCGGGTGTCCTCGAAGAACCCGCTCTCGTTGAGGCTGTCGGTGTGGATCGACACCTGGACGTCGTGGGCGTCGGCGACGGTCAGCGCGTTGTCGATGACGGCCGGGGTGGCGCCCCAGTCCTCGTGCACCTTGAGACCGCAGGCGCCCGCGGCGATCTGCTCGTTGAGCGCCTCGGGCAGGCTGCCGTTGCCCTTCGCCATGATGCCGAGGTTGACCGGGAACGCCTCGGCCGCCTGGAGCAGCTTGCCGATGTTGTACGGGCCCGGGGTGCAGGTCGTGCCGTTGGAGCCGTCCGTCGGGCCGGTGCCGCCGCCGATGAGCGTGGTGATCCCGTTGGTCAGCGCCTGTTCGGCCTGCTGCGGGGCGATGAGGTGCACATGGGTGTCGATGGCGCCGGCGGTGGCGATCAGGTGCTCGCCCGCGATGGCCTCCGTGCCGGGCCCGACGACCAGGTCCGGGTCGACGTTGTTCTGCGTCTGCGGGTTGCCGGACTTGCCGATGCCGACGATGAAGCCGTCCTTGATGCCGATGTCGCACTTGACGACGCCGACCATGGGGTCGATGACCACCACGTTGGTGATGACGGTGTCCAGCGCGCCCTGGGCCGCGGTGGCCTGCGGGTCGGAGGCCATGCCGTCGCGCATGGTCTTGCCGCCGCCGTAGACGACCTCGTCGCCGTACAGGCCCTCGCTGTAGTCCTTCTCGACCTCGACGACGAGGTTGGTGTCGGCGAGGTGGAAGCGGTCACCGACCGTCGGGCCGAACATGTCGGTGTACTGCTTGCGGGGCAGGATGGGCATCAGCGCGAACCCTTCTTCTTGTCCTTGCCGGACTTGGCGGGCTTGGCGGGCTTGGCGGGCTTGGCGGGCTTGGCGGGCTTGGCGGGCCTATCCGGCTTGGCGGCCTTGGCATCCTTGGAGTCCTCGGTGGAGCCTGCCGTGCTCCGCGCGCCCTCGAAGCCGCGCTCGATGGCCCTGCGGACGGCTTCGACGCGGGCGGGGTGCGAGGAGAGACTGCCGTTGAGGAGCCCGCTGAAGCCGGTGAGCCGGCCGGTTCCGGCGTACGCGCACAGCTCGACCTCGCGCGTCCCGCCGGGCTCGAACCGTACGGAGGTGCCGGCGGCGATGTTGAGGTGCATGCCGAGGGTCGCCTCGCGGTCGAAGGAGAGCGCCGAGTTGACCTCGAAGAAGTGGTAGTGCGAGCCGATCTGGACGGCCCGGTCGCCGGTGTTGCTCACGGTGACCTTGAGCGTGCGGCGGCCCGCGTTGAGCTCGATCGGGCCGTCTCCGTACAGGTATTGCTGACGGAACGTCATGCGCTGCTCCTGATGCCTCGGTCCGCTGCGGCGGCGGACGGATGATGGTGGTGGTGCCGGTGAGCGTCCCCGGGGCCGTGTGCGTGGGGATGCCCGTGCGCGTGGCCATGGCCCTCGCCCGGCGAGTGGGTGTGGGCGTGGCCGTGGTGGTCGGCTGCGGCGAGCCCGGCGGTGATGCCGTCGTCGCCGTGCTCGCGCAGGCGCCGGTGTGCGTCGGCCACGCGCTCGTCCAGCACCCGCCGCAGCGCGGGGACCTGCACCAAGGGGCCGATGTCCGCCACCGGCACCGGTTGCGCGCCGACCGGGCCGATCTCCGCGAACGACGCGGGCAGCAGCGCCACGCGCTCCGCGCCCAGCAGCCCGCAGCGCCGGACGCCTTCGGCCGGGTCCGGGTCGCCGCCGTCGAAGGCCACCTCGACCAGGGTGTGGCGCCCGTAGCGACGCACCAGCGCGGCGACGCGGTGGAGCTCGGCGTCCTCGAACGGGTCGCCGGACGGGGCGGTGACGAGGAGCGCGGCGTCGGCGGGTGCCCGGCCGGCCGCCGCCCGCAGCCAGGCGACGAGGTGCTGGGCGGTACCGAAGGGCTCGGCGAGCAGGACGGCTCCCGGGCCGGCGGCGGGGACGGCGCGCAGGGTGCGCGCGGTGTCCGCGACGAGTCCGGGCTCGCGGCCCAGCGTCATCGGGACGACCGTGGAGGGCTCGCCCCGGCGCCGGTGCGCGGCAACGGCCCGGAAGAGCGCGCGGCCGTTGGCGACGACGCTCACGTCCGGGCCGAGCAGGCCGTCCAGCGCCCGGCCGTACGCGGCTTCGTGGCCGCAGACCGCGATGACGGCCCCGTTCCCCGCCACGGTCAGCCGCCGATGGGATCGTGGCAGGAGACCAGCTTGGTGCCGTCCACGAAGGACGCCTCGACCTGGAGCAGGCCGAGCATCTCCCGCACCCCGGGCATGGTGTCGTCCTCGCCCACCACGTGGCGGCCCAGTTCCATGCAGTCCGCGACGCTCTTGCCGTCGCGGGCCGCCTCCAGGATCGCCTCGGTGATCAGCGCGACCGACTCGCTGTAGTTGAGCTTGAGGCCGCGGTCCTGGCGCTTGCGGGCCAGGTCGGCCACGACGTAGACGAGCAGTTTGTCGATCTCGCGGGGGGCGAGGTTCATCGTGGATGCCTTCCTCGGGATGTGCGGGGGCGAGGGTCCGGGGCCTCGTCAGCCGCTGCGGCGCAGACGCGGCAGCAGCGGCACGGCGGCCAGCAGGGTCCAGGTGGTGAGGATGAAGGGCCAGGTGAAGGTGTGGCCGCCGAACGGTTTGAAGAAGGAGGTCAGGGACGCGGTGAGCCCGGTGCTGAACACCGCGCCGAGCAGCGCGTAGATCCCGTTCCAGACCCCGGGGGCCAGGAAGACGGCCCCGAGGCCGATGGCGACGAGCACCGCGTTGTATCCGTAGATGCCGTTGGCGATCAGCGCCGTCGGCGCGCCCAGCAGCCAGGCGGCGACGATCCCGGCCACGCTGCCGGCGGCGGCCCAGAGGACGACGCGCGGGCCGGCCAGGGCGAGCCCGGCAAGCATGATCAGTCCGACGTACCAGCTCTCGACCAGGAAGACCTGCGAGACGTTGTTGAAGAAGGCGTGCCACAAGGCGTTCCAGGTGATCCCGGTGTCGCCGCTCGTCGTGCTGGAGACGGCGGTCGGGGCACCGTGCCAGACGCGGTCGAAGGAGGGGGCGCCCACCACCATCACGCCGGAGACCAGGCAGAACGGCGCGGTCATGGGGCTGAGGTGGTACGGCGCGAGGAGGGTGGCGAGGGCCGCCATGAGAACGACGCACAGCACGGCGCCCACGACGGTCAGCACATACGTGGCCGGGTGGTTGCCGAGCGTCGAGACGAGGGCGATGCCGGTCAGGCAGCCCGCGAACCCCTGCATGCCGAGCGCGATGCTCCCCCGGTCGACGGCCAGCGCGTAGGCGGCGGCCGTGGCGATCAGCGTCCCCAGCGTGGCGAAGAGGCCGGTCTCCCAGCCCGCCGCCCACAGCCCCGCGAGGATCGCCGCACCGGTGAACAGGCCCGCCTGGAAGTCGACCTGGCCGACGCCGCGCAGGGATGCCAGCAGATACGCGGACGGCTGACGGCTCTCCAGCCGCCGGACGAGGTCCGGCTCGGCGAGGGACACGGCGTGCTCCAGCAGTTCTTCGGCGGGGGTGCGCTTCGGGCAGGGCGGACGACCGGAGACGTCCGACATATGCCATGGAGTCACACAAACGTGCGCTTCTCGCGCCGGGAGCTTTCCCGGTAGCCCACTCGGGTACACCGCCGGAGGCACGCCGGAGTCCGGGCCCTCGGCATCGCACGGCAGTCCGTACGTTCACGGGATGTCCCAGAAGATGCGGTTGCACCGCCACAGCCACCCGGACCACCACCCGGGCGTGCAGCTCCCGGTCGTGGCCGCCGTTGCGGTCGGCGGTGCGGCGGGGGCCGCCGCGCGGTACGCGGCCGAACGCCTGTGGCCGACCGGGACGTTCGCCTTCCCCTGGACGATCCTGCTGGTCAACACGGTGGGCTGCTTCCTGATGGGGATCCTGATGGTCACCCTGAAGCTGCGCTTCCCCGGGGCTCCCAGGCTGATCAGTCCGCTGCTCGGCACCGGGGTGCTCGGCGGCTTCACGTCGTTCTCGCACTACACGGACAATGTGCGGCAGCTGTTCGAGAACCATCAGCCCGGTTACGCGACCGGCTGCCTGGTGCTGACCGTGGCGGCGGCGCTGGCCGCCGTGACGGCGGGGGCGTTCGCGGCGCACTTCGTCTTCGGCCGGTCCTACGGGGCGCGGGGCGAGGCGTCATGACCGACTGGCTGCTCGTGCTGGCCGGTGGCCTGGTGGGGGCGCCGGTGCGCTATCTGCTCGGCGTGGACGCGAAGTTCCGCCTGCACAGTGCCTTCCCCTGGGGCACCTTCGCGGCCAACGCGGGCGCGGCGCTGATCCTCGGCTTCGTCGCGGAGGCGGCGACCGACGGCGATCTGGGCACCCGGCTGAATCTGCTGCTGGCCACCGGCTTCTGCGGGGCGCTGTCGACGTGGTCGACGTTCTCGTACGAACTACTCACCCTCAACTCGGCCCGCCGGCTGGGCCTCGCGGCGGCGTATCTCCTGCTCACCGTCGGCATCGGGCTGGGGCTCTCCTTCGCCGGGGCCGCCGTGGCGCGCGCGGTGTTCTGAGGAGCGGCGGAACGTGCTGTGGCCCGCCCCCGGCGGGGGCGGGCCACAGCAGGGGTCCGGGGTATCAGTCGATGCCGGGCAGGATGTGCGGCTCGGCGAGGTCGTCCTCGTAGCCGGCCAGGCGGATCGGCGCGGACCTGGCCCAGACCTCGATGTTCTGGAGCTTGTCGCCGCCGCGCCCCGGCTTTCCGTGCCGTTCGGCAGGCCGCTTCTCTTGCTTCGTCAATTCCGGTGTCGTCACCGCGCACTCCTTCGTGTCGCGTAGCCCCGGGCGTCGCCGACGCCCCGGTTCTCATTGCCGGGAATCAGCCGCCCGCGCGGGGCAGGGGCAGGAACAGTTCGGTCGCGGTGGCGCCGGATACGGGGGCGGGACGGCGACTTGGTTGACAAGCCTGTCCCAGGACGGTCGAGGAAGGTTCGTGGACTCCTCGATGACGTCCGTTCACATCAGAGTAACCAAATGAGCGCTTCCGCGCTCGATGGATCGTGTGCCATGGGTCACTTTCGGCCACCGCGTACGGAAAAGACCCGGCCAGGAAATCATCCCTGCCGGGTCTCCGCACGCCGGGGCGACCGCCCCCGCTCCCCTACCAGTTGGCGGGGGCGTAGTCCTTCAGGAAGCATCCGTACAACGCCTCGCCGGCCTCGCCGCGCACGATGGGATCGTAGACCCGGGCGGCGCCGTCGACCAGGTCGAGCGGGGCGTGGAAGCCCTCCTCCGCCAGCCGCATCTTGTCCGGGTGCGGGCGCTCGTCGGTGATCCAGCCGGTATCGACCGCGGTCATCAGGATGCCGTCCTTCTCGAACATCTCCTGGGCGCTGGTGCGGGTCAGCATGTTCAGCGCGGCCTTGGCCATGTTGGTGTGCGGGTGCCCCGCACCCTTGTAGCCGCGCCCGAACACGCCCTCCATCGCGGAGACGTTGACCACGTAGGAGTGCTTGGCCGCGGTCGCCGCCATGGCCGGGCGGAGCCGGCTGATCAGGATGAACGGCGCGGTGGAGTTGCAGAGCTGGACTTCCAGCAGCTCGATCGGCTCGACCTCGTCGACTGTCTGGATCCAGCTGTTGGTGTCGTGCAGGTCCGGGACGAGACCGCCCGCGTCGATCGCGGTCCCGGCGGCGATCCGGGCCGGCGACGCCGAACCGCTGACCAGGGCCAGGTCCGTGACCTCCTGCGCGCTCAGCGCCTCCTTGCGCGCGGCGGGCAATGCGGCGACCCGGTCGACGCTGCCGCTGCCGAAGGTGCCGATGACCTCGGCGGCGGGCAGCTCACCGGCGGGCAGCGGGGCGGACTCGGCGGACAGCAGTTCGCTGTACGCCTGCTGGGAGCGGCGTACCGTCTGCGCCGCGTTGTTGATCAGGATGTCGAGCGGGCCCTCCGCGGCGACCGAGTCGGCGAGGGCGACGACCTGGGCCGGGTCGCGCAGGTCGATGCCGACGATCTTCAGGCGGTGGATCCACTCGTCGCTGTCCTCCATCGCCTTGAAGCGGCGGATCGCGTCGTTGGGGAAGCGTGTGGTGATCGTGGTGTGAGCCCCGTCGCGGAGCAGCCGCAGCGCGATGTACATGCCGATCTTGGCGCGTCCGCCGGTGAGGAGCGCCCGGCGGCCCGTCAGGTCGGTGCGCGCGTCGCGGCGGGCGCGGTTCTCCCGGGCGCAGTCCTGGCAGAGCTGGTGGTAGAACGCGTCGACCTCGACGTACCGCGTCTTGCACACGTAGCAGGACCGGGGCCGCTGGAGGATGCCGGCGATCTCGCTCCCGGCGGACGAGGACGGCAGGACCCCCTGGGTCTCGTCGTCGATGCGCTCGGCGGAGCCGGTGGCGGTGGCCTCGGTCACCGCCTTGTCGTGCGCGGTCTTGGCGGCCCGGCGCTCCTGGCGGCGGCGCTGCTTCACGGTCCGGTAGATCCCGGCGGTGGCCCGGCGCACCGCGACGGCGTCCGGGTGGTCGACCTCGATGGTGTCGAGTTCGTCCAGGACGCTCAGGCAGACGGCCAGCCGCTCGGGGTCGATGCCGGGACCGAATGTCTCGGCCCCGGCCACGATCGCGGGGCCGTCCTCTGTCACCGTCATCGCCGTTCCTCTGTGCTCGTGCCGCCGGCCTCACCGGGGGCGTGGGGCTCGGTCAAGTTTGCCATGATCCGTGAGCTGCTCCGATCGGGTGAAGGCGGGGCGGGGCGAAGAAGAATGAAAAAGTCTTGTGCCGGTCGCGCATGGCCTCGCGAATCCGGGGCAAGCGGTGTGCGAAGCACTTGGCGACAAGGAGGGGCCCACATCATGGCGACCACGACGGAGCGGACCGACGGAATCCTCGGCGACGCGTGCACGCTCTCCGGACAGAACGGCGCACCGCTCGGCGCGGGGACCGCGGAGCTGCCGTGGATCGAGGACACCGGGAAGGTCGCCCCCAAGGACGCCCGGGCCCTCTCGAAGATGTTCCTGGACCAGCTGCAGACGCTGGAGGAGGGCACGCACGAGTACCAGTACGCGCGCAACACCCTCATCGAGATGAATCTCTCGCTGGTGCGGTACGCCGCTTCGCGGTTCCGCAACCGCGGCGGCGACGACACCGAGGACATCATCCAGGTCGGCACCATCGGCCTGATCAAGGCCATCGACCGCTTCGACCTCTCCCGCGAGGTGGAGTTCGCCACATTCGCCGTCCCCTACATCGTCGGCGAGATCAAGCGCTTCTTCCGGGACACCACCTGGGCGGTGCACGTGCCGCGCCGGCTCCAGGAGCTGCGTGTCGATCTCGCGAAGGCGAAGGAGACGCTGTCGGCGCGGCTGGACCGCGACCCGACGGTCGCCGAGCTGGCCGCCCACCTCGATCTGTCCGAGGAGGAGATCATCGAGGGTCTGGTCGCTGCCAACGGGTACTCGGCGGGATCGCTCGACACCCCCACCACCGAGACGGACTCCGGCAACGAGCAGCGGTCGCTCGCCGATGTGCTCGGTGAGGCCGACCCCGGCATGGAGACCGTCGAGAACCTGCACACGCTGGCGCCCCTGCTGGAGCAGCTGGACGAGCGCGAGCGCCGGATCGTCCAGATGCGGTTCGGTGAGGAGATGACCCAGGCCCAGATCGGAGCGGAGCTCGGGGTCTCGCAGATGCACGTGTCCCGGCTGCTCGCGCGCATCGTCAAGCGGCTGCGGGCCGGCATGTCCGTGGAAGCCTGAATCCCTTCGGGCCGGGCCCGCGGACCCGGCCCGACCCCTTCACCCTCACGAATCGGCCACGCACCGGCGGAGTGTGGACGAAGGCGCGGTGGACGGCGCCCGACGGCAAAGCGGCGGGCGCCGTTCACATATGCTGCGTGCATACCGGCGGGCGGCCCGTACGGTGGCGAGGAGAGGGTGGAGCGTGGCTGAGATGCGCATGAGCGCCCCGGCTCGGCCCCCCGTACCGGAGTCCTTCCCGGTCCAGACGGCACACGAGGCGGACGGCAGGGCCTCGGTCTGGGACGTCGGCGGTACCATCCTGCTGGTCGAGGACGACGCGGGCGACGCGCTGCTCGTGGAGGAGATGCTCGCCGACAGCGAGCTGGACTCGGATCTCACCTGGTGCAAGACCCTGGCCGAGGCGCTGGCCTTCCTGCGGGCCCACCGGGCGCCCGTCTGCGTCCTGCTCGATCTGCACCTGCCCGACGTCCACGGCCTGCGGTCCGTCACACAGATCGTCGAGTCGTCCCCGGACGCCGCGATCGTGGTGCTGACCGGTCTCGCGGAGGCCGACGCCGGCCTGGACGCCGTGGCGACCGGAGCCCAGGACTACCTTGTCAAGGGCCGGCTCGATCCGCAGGCCCTGGCGCGCGCGATCCGGTACGCCCTCCAGCGCAAGCAGGTCGAGCGGGCCGCCTCCGCGCTGCGCGCCAACCAGCTGATCGCGCAGGAGAACGCGCGCCTGGAACGCGGCCTGCTGCCCGTCCCCCTGCTGAACGACGACAGCTTCCAGGCCGTCGCCCGCTACGAACCGGGCCGGGCCCACGGACTGCTCAGCGGTGACTTCTACGACGTGGTCCAGACGTCGGACGGCACGGTGTGGGCGGTCATCGGTGACGTGTCGGGGCACGGAGCGGCGGAGGCGGCGCTCGGAGTGTGCCTGCGGGTCGCCTGGCGCACCGCCGTCCTGTGCGGCACCGACCCGCTGGAGCAGCTCGGGCTCCTGGAGTCGATCCTGGTCGCCGAGCGCTCCGACCCCCATGTCTTCGCGACCGTCACCTCGCTGGCCTTTGCGCCCGGCGGCGACCGCGTCCGCGTCATCCGGGCCGGCCACCCCGGGCTGCTGCTCCGGCACGGCACGGAGGTCGACTGGGTGGAGCCCGAGGGCGGGATGGCGCTCGGGCTGCTGCCCGGGCACGGCCAGTGGTCGGTCACCGATGTGGAACTCGCGCCCGGCGCCGCCCTCGTCCTGTTCACCGACGGCCTCTTCGAGGGACGCACCGGACCCCACAGCCGGCTCGGCGAGGAGGGACTGCTCGGCATGGCCCGGGACCTGGCCCCGCTCGCCGCCCGCCCGTTCGTGGACGCACTGGTCGCGGGCGCCTCGGAGGCGGCGGCCCCGCACGGGGGTCTCGCCGACGACGTCGCCGTCCTGCACCTCGGCTGGAGAAACACCCCCCATGAACAGTGAGATAACGGACCCCTCCGTACAGCCGGCCGGCAGCTGGGCGCGGCTGTCCGTACAGAACTGGGTCCATCTGATCCTGGCCGCCTTCGTCCTCGTCGTCTGCGGCTGCGTGGTCGCGGGGGGCCTGGTCCTGGCCAGCATCTCGGACCGGACCACCGAGCTGGTCGACCGCATCCAGCCGGCCCGCTCCGCCTCCTTCCAGCTCCAGAACGCGCTGCTGAACCAGGAGACGGGGGTACGGGGATTCGCGCTGACCGGTGACGCCTCGTTCCTGGAGCCGTTCGCCTCCGGCAAGAAGGAGGAGACGGAGCGGCTGGCCCGGGTGCGCTCCGCGATGGGCGACGGCCAGCCGTACAACCGCGACCTGGACCGGATCGCCGCCGCCGCCGCGGAGTGGCGCCGGGTGCACGCCGACCCGCTGATCGCCGGCGTCCGGCGCGACGGCCCCGGGGCGCGCTCGTCCGCCAGGACCGCCGAGAGCAAGGCCGCCTTCGACGAGCTGCGGCAGCTGTACGGCACCCAGCAGGCGCATCTCGACGCCGCCCGGGACCTGGCGCGCGGCGAGCTGGACGACGCCCGCCACACCCGCGACCGGGTGCTCGCCGCCCTGCTGATCGTCTTCGCGCTCTGTGTGATCGCCCTCAGCGTGCTGCTCCAGCGCACCGTGGGGCGGCCGCTCAACGCGCTCGCCGAGGCGTCCCGGCGGGTCCGCTCGAGCGGCTTCCGCCGGCAGCGGATCGAGGTGCGCGGGCCCTCCGACGTACGGGCGGTGGCCGCCGCGGTCGAGGACATGCGGGGCAGGCTGGTGGCCGAGCTGGACGCCGCGCAGGAGCGGGAGGACGTGCTGGCGCAGCAGACCGTGGAACTGCGCAGGTCCAACTCCGAGCTGGAGCAGTTCGCGTACGTCGCCTCGCACGACCTCCAGGAGCCGCTGCGGAAGGTCGCCTCGTTCTGCCAGCTGCTGGACAAGCGGTACGGGAACGAGCTCGACGGCCGCGGCAAGCAGTACATCGACTTCGCGGTCGACGGTGCCAAGCGCATGCAGGTGCTGATCAACGATCTGCTGACGTTCTCCCGGGTCGGGCGGGTGCACGACAGCTGGACGCCCGTGGAGCTCGACCGGTCCCTGGACCGGGCGCTCGCCAACCTGGCGTTGGTGATCGAGGAGTCGGGGACCACGGTCGTCCGCGAGAACCCGCTTCCGTCGGTCACCGGCGACCCCACGACGCTCGCGATGATCTGGCAGAACCTGATCGGGAACGCCGTGAAGTTCCGCCGCCCCGACGAGCCGTGCGTGATCACGGTCGGGTGCGAGCGGGAGGGGGACGACTGGCACTTCACGGTCGCCGACAACGGGATCGGTATCGCGCCGGAGTTCGCGGAGAAGGTCTTCGTCATCTTCCAGCGCCTGCACGCCCGTGACGAGTACGACGGGACGGGCATCGGCCTCGCCCTGTGCCGCAAGATCATCGAGTTCCACGGGGGCAGGATCTGGCTCGACCCCGAGTCCCGTCAGGGCGCCCGGATCCACTTCTCGCTGCCCGCCGACCCCGACTCCGCGCCCGCGGAACCGCACACCACCGCACTGCCTGCCGAGACTTCCGGAGACGCCACGTGAACACCCCCGTAGAGCCCATCGAGGTCCTGCTCGTCGAGGACGACCCGGGCGACGAGCTGATGACCCGTGAGGCGTTCGAGGACAACAAGATCCGCAACACGCTCCACGTGGTCCGCGACGGCGAGGAGGCGCTCGACTTCCTCTACCACCGCGGCGCGTACACCGAGGCGCCCCGGCCCGATCTGATCCTGCTCGACCTGAACCTGCCGAAGTACGACGGCCGCCAGGTGCTGGAGCAGATCAAGCAGGACCCGGAGCTCGCGCTGATCCCCGTCGTCGTGCTCACGACCTCCTCCGCCGAGGAGGACATCCTGCGCAGCTACAAACTGCACGCCAACGCGTACGTCACCAAGCCGGTCGACCTGGACCAGTTCATCGCGGCCGTCCGGCAGATCGACGACTTCTTCGTCACCGTGGTGCGGCTTCCCGGCCGCGCGTAATATTCGCTGACGACGCATGGGAGTGGGATCTCCCGACGCGGGTACACGATCACAAGAAAGAGGTCTGCGACCTCCCCGCTGCGCCCTGGCTGGAGCACATGAACGAACAGGCGATCTCCCCGCCGGACGACTCCCCCCGGAGTTGTCCGCCCACGGAGGCATTGCACAGCGCCGAAGTGTTCGACGGCGAGCCGGGGTGCATTTCCCAGGCGCGGGCACTGGCAGACCGCTTTCTCAGCAGACTGGCGTCCGAGTGGATGGCCGTGCTCGGCACGCACACCCGTAACGACCTGATGCTGGCCGTCAGCGAGCTGGTCACCAACGCGGAGCGCTACAGCCACGGTCCGTATCTGCTGGAGCTCGAGGGCACGGCGGAGCGGATCAGCATCACGGTGTACGACAGCAGCAGCGCGCTGCCCGTCTTCTACGCCCCCGACCCGAGCCGCCTGGGCGGCCACGGCATGGAGATCGTGGTGGCCCTGTGCGACCGCGTCACGGCCGAGCGGGTGCCGGTCGGCAAGCGCATCCGGGCCGAGTTCACGCTGAGCAGCTGAGCCGGCCGGGGAGCGCCGGGCAGGCGGCGTCCCGGTCCGGGCTCAGCCCCTGGCGCCGGGTCGGCCGAACCAGTCGATGCACATGACCAGGGCGTCGTCCAGCGTGTCCGACGTCCGGTGTTCCGCCAGTTCACGGAGGACCGCGCCGGGCACGGCGGCCGCCGGCAGCAGCCGGGTGGCGAGGACGGCCCTGGGCAGGCCGCGTGCCGCGAACATCTCGCCGAGCGGTGAGACCGCGTCGTACACCCCGTCGCTGACGAGCAGCAGCCGGTCGCCGGGGCGGGCCTGGAGGTGCTGGACGGCGTACTGCGACTCCTCGAACATCCCCAGCGGGAGCTGGGCGTCCAGCGCGACCCGGGTGACCGTGCGGCCCCGCAGGCGCCACAGCTGCGGGGAGCCCGCGTCCACGGCCTCGACCGATCCGGTGGACAGGTCGAAGCGGAGCAGCAGGGTGGAGACGTGGGCGGCGCCGCGGTGCTGGTCGTAGATGGCCTGGTCGGCCAGGGCCGCCTGGTCCGCGATCCCGATTCCGGCCCTTCTGGCGTTGCGCAGCGCGTTCACGGCGAGGTTGGTGAGGAGGGAGGCGCGGATGCCCTCCCCCAAGCCGTTGGTCACGGCGACGCTGAGCTGGTCGCCCTCCGCCGCCCAGTCGAAGTTGTCGCCGTAGATGGCGTAGGCGGGTTCGAGCTGGGCCCCTATGGCGTATTCGGCGGCGGTGAACGACCTGGCCGGAAGCAGCTGCCACTGCATCTCGGCGGCGAGGGTGAGGCGCGTGACGCGCCGGGCCCGCTGGTAGTGGTCGGTGTCCCGTTCGGCGACGACGATCTCGTGGCCGAGGAGATCCGCCACATGGGTGAGGTCGTCCGTGAGCTGTGGGGTGGCGCGCGCGGAAGGGAGCCGGACGGTGAGGATGCCGAGGCGTTCGCCCCGGACGGTGACCGGGAAGTGGTGGTCGGCCGCGTCGTCGGTGCCGGAGCGGCCCTGGTGCGGGCGCTGGCTGCCGAAGGCGCGGCCCTGGGGGCTGTTGTTCAGGGAGAGCGGCTGGGCGGGACCGTCGCCGGCGTCGACCGGGTTGAGTACGGTCATCGCGTAATCCGCCAGGAACAGCTGCACGGAGAGGGCGCCGTACGACTGCGCGAGGATCGTGCGCACCGTCTCCACCAGGGCATACGGTGGCGCCGCGCGGAGCGCTCGTTCGATATCCGTGGGGGCATTCACGCTGCTTCGCCCATTCTTCGGTGGGTGGCGGGAGCGGAGCCAGGCTGACAGGAGCACGCTACGGGTGACAGAGTGGAAGAATGCCCCACCGCACCGGACTCCCTCACCGCCCTGAACAGGTGTCCGAGGACGTCTGTGCCGCGTCCGAACTTCTGGAGGTGTTGTGGGGACGTGGCCAGGAGGCCGCCGCCCGGGGTGTGGTCTCCCCCTCCCAGCTTCGCGCGCTCCTCGTCATCGAGCAGCAGGAGGGAAGCAACCTGCGCTCGCTCGGGGAGGCGCTCGGCTCGCGGGCGCCCTCGGTGAGCCGGCTGTGCGACCGGATGGAGGCCATGGGACTGGTCCAGCGGGACCCGAGCCCGACGAGCCGCCGGGAGGTCGAGCTGAGGCTGACCCTTCAGGGCCGGGAGCTGCTGGAGGAGTACCGGGCGATCCGCACGCGGGAGCTGACCGCCGTGCTGCAGCGGATGCAGCCCTCCGAGGTGGCCGCTCTGGCCGTGGGGCTGACCGCCTTCCGCTCGGCGGCATCGCAGCGGCTCACCGGTGAGCGGAGTACCGCCGCCCGGCTTCGCGACGATGTCGCGGACAGCGCCTAGCTTCATGCACGCCCCTGCTTCCGCGTTCCGAGGCGCCGCTCGGACGGGCGCTCACGTTGATCGTTCGGTACAGATTGTTGCCCCACGAAGAATGTTGTCAAATGGCAACTGTTACTTTTATCGTTGAGCATTCCCGCCGCGAGCAGGGACGGAGCAGAATCGAACCGTCCGTCCGATCGCGGCGTTACTCCCCCGCCGCCCAGCAACACGAGGTGAACGTGCTTCCACCGCCCAGCGCCGGCCGCGCCATGCAGATCGTCCCACGCCAAGAACGTGGTGCGTTGGTGCTCGCGGTAACCGGTGACCTCGACATCGACAACGTGGCGCCCCTCGGCGCCGCGCTGGAGAACGCGTCGCGGGAGGGTGCCGGGCCGGTCGTCGTCGACCTCTCGGACGTGAGTTTCGCCGACTCCACGACGGTGAACGTGCTCTTGCAGGGACAGGCGGCTCTCGGTCCCCGGCTGCGGCTCGCCGCGCCCTCGGTCTTCATGGAACGGCTGATCTCCGTTCTCGGCCTCGACAGCGCGGTCCCGGTCTTCCCGAGCGTCGCCGAGGCGATCGACCCACCGCTTCCCGCGTAGCGTAGAGGAAAACACCGAGCGCCCTTCTCCCCGTCCGGCGGGGAGAAGGGCGCTCGGCCGTGCGGCCGTCAGGTCAGCCCAGGGCGGGCGGGGCGTCCTGGGGCGAGGTGCCCCACGCCGACGGCTCGTCGCCCACCGTGAAGGAGAGCGAGCGGGCCGAGCGGATGTCGTCCGTGGTCAGGTAGGTGCGCGACTGCGTCGCGCCGTCGAGCCGGGCGGACTGGATGTAGCGGTCGGCGTCCGAGGTGCCGGGGGCGCTGACGGTCAGTGCGCCGCGCGGGTAGTAGCGCCGGTCGAGCCGGATGTCGACGCGCTCGAACGCGGGCGTCGACAGGCCCCAGGTGTCGGTTCCCGGCTGGACCGGGAAGACGCCGATCGACGAGAGCACCATCCAGGCGGACATCGTGCCGAGGTCGTCGTTGCCGGTCATGCCGGTCGGCCCGTTGGTGAAGAGCGTCAGGGCCGCGTGCACCACGTCCGTCGTCTTCCACGGCTGACCGGTGGACAGGTAGGTGTACGGGGCGATGAGGTCGGGCTCGTTCTGCGGGTTGTACTTGTCCGCGTTGTAGTACGCGTACGGGCCGTTCACCCACACCTCACGGGCGGTCTTCGCCGGGTCGGCGAGGAGCTTGTCGTAGGCGAAGAACGAGTCGAGCCGCTGGTTGGCGGCGTCCTTCCCCCCGATGAGGTCGACCATGCCGGGGATGTCCTGCGGAACCATCCACTGGTACTGCCAGGACGTGCCCTCGTGGAAGCCCTCGCTCTGGGCCGGGTCGGCGGGGCCGGTGAACGCGCCGGCGGCGTCGCGGGCGCGGAAGAAGCCGGTCGAGGGGTCGAAGATCTTCCGGAAGTTCTGGGCGCGGGCCTCGTAGCGTGCCGCGTCGGCCCGGTGGCCGAGATCGCGGGCCATCTCGGCGAGCATGCCGTCGGCGAGGGCGTACTCCAGGGTCGCGGAGGCGCCGTGGTCGAAGTCGGAGTCACCGGGCTTCGCGTGCGGCCTGCCCTTGATGTACGGGGCGAAGCCGTCCTTCAGGTACTGGTCGTTGGCCTCGCGGCCCACCGGCGCCGAGTCGGTGGGCGGCACCCCGTCGGCGTTCTTCTTCAGGGCGCGGTACGCCTCCTCCTCGTACCCCTTCAGGAGTCCCTGCTGGTAGGCGTTGGTGAGGAAGGGGGTGACCGGGTCGCCGGTCATGATGTTGGTCTCGACCGTGCCGTAGCCCCACTTGGGCAGCCAGCCGCTCTCCGCGTCGATGCGCAGGACGGATATGGCCATGTCGCGGGATTCGCGCGGAGCCAGCAGCGAGAGCAGCTGGGCCTGGGTGCGGTAGGTGTCCCAGAGGGACCAGTTCTGGTAGTAGGTGAAAGTCCCGTGCGCGTCGACAGCGCGGTGCTTCTTCTGGTCCCAGCCCGTGTAACGGCCGTCCACGTCGCTGCCCACATTCGGCGCGAGGAAGGACCGGTAGAGGGAGGAGTAGAAGGTCCGGCGCAGTTCGTCGCTGCCGCCCTTGGCCTTCACGCCTTCCAGGCGGTCCTCCCAGGTGCGTTCGGCGGCGCGCAGGACGTGGTCGAAGCCGTGGCCGCCCTCGGCACGGAGGTTGAGGGCGGCGCCCCTGGCGTCGACGTAGCTGAGGGCCGTGGTGGCCTCGACGGTGCGGTCCTCGGTGGTGTCGAACCGCAGCCAGGCGCCGTTGTGGGCGTCGGTCGCCTCGGACGTCTTCGCCTCGGTGACCGCGTCGCCGTTCCAGGTGCCGGAGGCGGTGAAGGGGCGGTCGAAGCGGGTGATCGTGTAGACGGTGTACGGCTTGGTGTCCTGGCAGAAGCCGCTGCCGGTGATGGCGGTCCGCACGGTGCGGTTGTCGAGGATCTCCACGTCGGAGGCGAGCGTCCGGTGCAGCGACTGACCCGCGTTGAGCAGGACGTTGGCCTTGTCGGTGGCGGGGAAGGTGTAGCGCTGGACGCCGGTGCGCTCGGTGGCGGTCAGCTCGGCCTCGATGCCGGTCTTCAGCCCGACCTTGTAGTAGCCGGGGCTCGCCTTCTCGTCATCGTGGCTGAACTCCGCCGCGTACTTCGCGTAGTCGGTCTCGGTGACGTCGCCGGTGGTGGGCAGGGTCGGCAGGTCGCCGCCGAGCCCGCAGCCGACGCCGGAGAGGTGGACGGCGGAGAAGCCCCGGATGTGGTTCTCGCCGTAGTCGTAACCGGTGTTGTGGCCGGTGTCCGGCGAGAGCTGCACCATGCCGAAGGGCACGGAGGCGCCGGGGTAGGTGTTGCCCTCGTTCTGGGTGCCGATGAACGGATTGACAAGATCGGTCAGCCGGCCGTCGCTCCGGGGGGCGGCCTCGGCTGTGGCCCCGGGGAGGAGGACACCGCCCAGGAGCGCGGCGGCGGCGAGTACGGCCGCCGGGCCGCGCAGCCCCGGCCGTGGGGTCCGATGCATGGGGAGTCTCCTTAGGACAACGTTGTCAGAGCGCGATCATTCTTGGTTTCCGCCGTGACCGCGTCAAGGGGTCGGACGGATACTCGCGTGCCGGTCGCGTGAAGGCGGCCGTCGCGCAAGATCCTTCTGACGTCCGCCGCCGAGAGGACTACCGTCAGGAGGAGGACACCCGGACCACTGCCGTACTACCAAAGCAGTACGCCGGATCGCCGCCTCAGGGACGACGACGCGGCGGCTGGAAAAGGGGATCGTGGTGTACATGAGTTCCCTTGCGCTGTCCGTGCTCCTGTCACTGGTCTCCGCGGTCGCCTACGCGGCCGGGGCGATCGTCCAGGAGCGCGTGGCCACCGCCTCCGACGGCCGCTCCCTCGCACCGCTGCGCAACCGGGTCTGGTGGGCGGCGGTCTCGCTGAACGGCCTGGGCGCCGTCCTGCACGTCGTTGCGCTCGCGTACGGCCCGCTGAGCCTCGTGCAGCCGCTGGGGGCGCTCACGATCGTCTTCGCGCTGCCGATGGCCGCGTTGTTCGTACGCCGCCGGGCCGGGGCGACCGCCTGGCGGGGCGCGGTCATGGCGACGGTGGGTCTGGCCGGGCTGCTGGCGCTGACGGGCAGCTCCGACGCGCACAGCCTGGGCGCTCCGCAGCAGTTGATGCTGGCGGTGGTGACGTTCGGCGCGGTGGCCGCGCTGGTCCTGCTCTCCCGGGCGATGCGCCGGCCCGTGATGCGGAGTGTGGTGCTGGCCGGGGCGGCGGGCGTCGCGTTCGGCATCGCCTCGGTGTACACGAAGACCGTGGCCATGGAGTGGACCGCGGGCGCCGTGAAGTCCGGGCTGATGCCACTGCTGGTGATCGCCGCGCTGGCGGGCTCGGGCCTGCTGCTGTCCCAGGCGGCCTACCGGGGCGCGGGGCTGACGGCTCCGCTGGCCACGGTGACCGTGGTGAACCCGGTGGTGGCCGCGGCGGTGGGCATCACGCTGTTCGGCGAGCAGTTCCGGCACGGGGTCGCGGGCACGGTGCTGGCCCTGGTGTGCGGCGCGGTCGCGGCCGGCGGGCTGATCATGCTGACCACGGAACGGATGAGCGCGGAGCGAGGGGTGCCGGATGCGCCGGAGACCGCGGACGCGGCAGACGCGGCGGAACCCGCGGATTTCGCCGCGCCCGCCGGGCCGCCGGCCTCGACGGGCATCCTGTCTCGCACGGTGGAGCCGGTTCCGGCCGCCGTGGCCGGTCCGGGGCCGGCGGCTCCGCGGACTCCTCCCGCGGCGCTGCCCGTGCGGATGCCGCTGGAGGGCCTGGCCGGCCGGGTGGAGTTCGGCACTCCCCCGGGCGCAGGGCGCAGGGCCGCCGGGGAGGCCGGTGACGGGGGCGTTCAGACCTTGACGCCGCCCGCCCTGAGGTAGGCCAGCGGGTCGATGTCGGAGCCGTAGTCGGGGCCGGTGCGGACCTCGAAGTGCAGGTGCGGGCCTGTGACGTTGCCGGTGGCGCCGGAGCGGGCGATCCGCTGGCCGCCGCCGACGTGCT
>NZ_JBEYCQ010000004.1:0-179107 GCF_040632905.1 Streptomyces sp. NPDC016469 | reverse complement strand
CGTAGTCGGGGCCGGTGCGGACCTCGAAGTGCAGGTGCGGGCCTGTGACGTTGCCGGTGGCGCCGGAGCGGGCGATCCGCTGGCCGCCGCCGACGTGCTGCCCGCCGCGCACGAGCAGCGAGGACAGGTGGGCGTACTGGCTGTACTTGCCGTCGCCGTGCCGGATGACGACCTGGTAGCCGTACGGTCCCGCCCAGCCCGCCGATACGACGGTGCCGGCCGCCATCGCCTTGACGGAGGTGCCGGTGGGGACGGGGAAGTCGACGCCCGTGTGGTAGCCGCTCGACCAGGAACCGGCCTGGTGGTACGGGGTGCCGGTGCGGGCCACGACGGGAGCGGTGAGCCCGCTGTGCTTCTGCGCGTGCTCCGTCTTGCGCGTCTGGGTCCTGCGGGTCTCGGTCCGCTGCGGCTGCGTCTTCTTCGGCTGCGGCTCGGCCTGCTGCTTCCGCTGCGGCTCGGGTTTCGGAGCGGGCTTCGGGGTCGCCTTGGGCGCGGGTTTCGAAGCGGGTTTCGGGGTCGCCTTGGGCGCGGGTTTCGAAGCGGTCTTCGGTGGGGCCTTCGTGGCCGTCCTGGGCGTCCCTGTCAAGCTCAGGCGCTGGCCGGGGAAGATGAGGTCCGGGTCGTCGCCGACGACCCGGCGGTTCGCCGCGTAGAGCCGCTGCCAGCCGCCCTGGAGGTGCTGGTCGGACGCGATCCCGGAGAGCGAGTCGCCGGGCGTCACGGTGTACGAATCGCGCTTGCCCGGCACCGTGGTCGGGGAGGCCGCGGGTGCGGCCCGCTCGGTCTGCGTCCGGCGGGACGACAACGTCGCGCGGTCCGGCTTCTTCGGGGTCGAGACGCTCGCCGTGCGCTCGCTCTGCGGGCTGACGTCGGGCGTGGCGCCGCCCCGGGTCAGGCCCGCCTTTCCGGAGCAGACCGGCCAGGCGCCGGGGCCCTGGCCCTCCAGCACCTTCTCGGCGATGGCGATCTGCTGGTCCCTGGTGGCGAGGTCGGCGCGCGCCGCGTAGACCGTGCCGCCGTAGGCCGCCCAGGTCGAACGGGTGAACTGCAGTCCGCCGAAGTAGCCGTTGCCGGTGTTGATGTGCCAGTTGCCGGTGGACTCGCAGGCGGCGACCTTCTCCCAGACGTCCGCCGATGCGGCGCCCGCCGAGGCGGCCGTGAGAAGCGGGAGGGCGAGGCCGGCCCCTCCTGCCGTGACGGTGAGCGAAGCCCGGTTGATGCGGCTCGGCTGGTATCTGCGGTGCCGTCCGTTCGCGGCCATGACGTGGCTCCCCCACTGGCTGTAGGACATGTCGCAAGCGGTCAACTTATGTGCAGACAGCGGGTGATGACAAGACCACGGTACGTTTCGGCCATCGTCGCGCAGCGCGGCCGCGGCGCGGTCAGCCCAGGGCGAAGGTCAGCGGCCGCGCGGTTCCCAAGGAACGTTCCGAGGCGCCCACGGCCTTGCCGTTGACCCGCGCCGTGAGCGTGAGCAGGCGGTCCTTGCCGTCGAGGTCCCCGGTTCCGGCGAACCTGAGCCGGACCTTCCGCCCGGAGTCCTCGGGCAGACCCCCCAACGGCAGGGTGAGCGTCTCGGCGAGCGGGGTGCCGTCGTCCGGCGCGGACACGTCCTTCCAGCGGCCGTCGTCGTACCACTGGGTGCGCAGCCGGGTGGTGACGGCATGGCGCCGCGAGCCGGAGCAGACGGCCCCCTCGGCCGGGTTGTCGGGTCCGGCCTCGCAGGCGCCGAACTCGGCCTGGACCTGGGCTTGCGGGTAGGCGCTGTGCGAGTGGTTGACGGCCGTGTACGTCACCTCGGCCCAGCGCCCGTGCCCCAGTGCGGCGGGCTCGTCCACGGTGGCGCGGTCGAGCGACAGGGTGGCCGGCCGCACGGATCCGTGGCCGCGTGCGAGTGTCCGGGAACCGTCGGTCAGGGTGACGTCCACCGTGAGTTCGTCGCCCTCGATGCGGGGTCCCGCGTGCGGGGTGACGTCCAGGAAGCCGAGCAGGCCGCCCTTCGGCAGGTTCATCCGGAACGCGCCGGCCGAACCGCGCCCGTCCCGGTCGGCGGTGAGCGCGATGTCCTTCCACCCCGCGTCCGACCTCTCCTCCAGGTCCGGGAGGGGGTCGCCGGGCCGGGCGGCCCCGATGTGCACCCGTACGACGACTCCGGGGCGGGTGCGCCCCTCGTTGGAGAGGTGCATCGCCAGCCCGAGGCGGGTGTCCCCCGGCTTGCCGATGCTCTCCAGCCCGACCGACACGGGTGGCGATGCGGACGCGCTCGGCTCCGGACCGGGGCCGTTGCCGCCGCACGCGGCCAGGAGTACGAGGAGGGCGACGACGCCCGTGACGCGCATGGCTCTCATGTTTCCCCCCAGGACGAGGACCGGGGGCATCCTAGGGCCCGCCCCTGGACCGGTCTGCTCCAACCGGCCCGCGCAGGGCCCCCATTGACACGGTCGGCGGCGACCGGGGACGCTGGGCGCGACAGCCGGGAGAGCGCTCTCCGATATGTGGGAGCGCGGTGCGCGAAGGAGCATGGCCGCATGACGGACGAAGAGACCGAACCGCTGCTCGACAAGCTCGACGCGGCACAGAAGGTTCGTCTGCTCACCGGAGCCAGCACCTGGCGTACACACGCCGAACCGGCCGCCGGGCTGCGCGCGCTCACCCTCTCCGACGGCCCGGCCGGCGTCCGGGGCGAGACCTGGGACGAACGCGAGACCTCGCTCGTCCTCCCCTCCCCCACCGCGCTCGCCGCCTCCTGGGACGAACGGCTGCTGACCGACCTGGGCGCACTGCTCGCCGTCGAGGCGCAGCGCAAGGGCGTCGACGTGCTCCTGGCCCCCACCCTCAACCTGCACCGCTCCCCGCTGGGCGGCCGGCACTTCGAGTGCTTCTCCGAGGACCCGCTGCTCACCGGCCGCACCGGCGCGGCGCTCATCCGGGGCATCCAGTCGGGCGGAGTGGCCGCCACCGCGAAGCACTTCGTCGGCAACGACGCCGAGACGGACCGGCTGACCGTCGACGTCCGCGTGGACGAACGCACCCTGCACGAGGTGTATCTCGCCCCGTTCGAGGAAGCCGTCGCGGCCGGGGTCTGGGCGGTCATGTCCGCGTACAACAAGGTCGACGGCGTCACCATGTCCGCGTCCCCGCTCCTGGAGCACCCTCTCAAGGAGGACTGGGGCTTCGACGGCCTCGTGGTCTCGGACTGGGGAGGCGTGCGCACCCTGCTGGAGACCGCCCGCTCCGGCCAGGACCTGGCGATGCCCGGTCCGGACGGCCCCTGGGCGGCCGGCCTGCTCGCCGCGCTCGAACAGGGGCTGGTCCCCGTCGGCGTCGTGCACGACAAGGTACGCAGACTGCTGCGGCTGGCCCGCCGGGTGGGCGCCCTCGGTGGCGGCCGCCCGGCCGCGCACCGGTCCGGCCACCCGGCTCACCGCCCCCCGGTGGCTCCGGGCGCCGCGCGTGCCCTGCTGCGGCGCGCGGTCTCGGCCGGGGCGGTACTCCTGCGCAACGAGGGCGCGCTGTTGCCACTCGACGCGGCGGCGCTGACGTCCGTCGCGGTCATCGGTCCGCACGCCACCGCCGTACGCATCCAGGGCGGCGGCAGCGCGGAGGTGTTCCCCGAGCACGTGGTGACCCCGCTGGCCGGGATCGAGCGGGCGCTCGACGGGGTGGCGGCGGTGACGTACCGGCCGGGCCTTCCCCCGTCCGGCCGGCCCGAACCGCTCGGGCGCGACCGGGCACGCGATCCGCGCGACGGCGAGCCCGGGGTGCTCGTGCGGCTGCTCGACGCGCGCGGTGCCGAACTCCACGCGGAGCACCGGCTGTCCGGGCGGATCGTGGAGCCGTCCGTTCCGGCCGAGGGCGCCGCCGCGGTGGAGGTCCGGGCCCTGTACCGGCCCGCCGAGAGCGGCATGTGGACCTGGGCGGTCGGCGGCTGGGGCGACATCTCGCTCTCCGTCGACGGCCGGGAGGTGCTGTCCGGCACCTTCCCGCTGGACAGCGACGACCCGACCCGGGTGCACGTCGCCCCGCCGCTGCACACGGTCCGCGTGGAACTGACGGCGGGCCGTGAGGTGGAGGTGGTCGCGCTCCGCTCGCTCGCCCCGGGAACGGGGGTCGCGACGGTCCTCGCCGCCGCCCCGCCCGCCGGCGACGCGGCCGCCGCGCTCGCCAAAGCGGTCACCGCCGCACGCGCGGCCGACGTCGCGGTGGTGGTCGTGGGCACGACGGAGCAGAGCGAGTCGGAGGGGCACGACCGCGAGAGCCTCGACCTGCCGGAGGGCCAGGACGCGCTGGTGCGGGCGGTGGTGCGGGCCAACCCGCGCACCGTCGTCGTGGTCAACGCCGGTGGCCCGGTCGCCCTGCCCTGGCACACCCGGGTGCCCGCGCTGCTGCTCGCCTGGTTCCCGGGCCAGGAGGCGGGGGACGGGCTGGCCGACATGCTGCTCGGGCGCGCCGAGCCCGGCGGCCGGCTGCCGACCACCTGGGCCGCCGCCCAGGACGACGTACCGGTGCTCGGGACCGCGCCCGATGCGGACGGGCGGCTGCACTACGCGGAGGGCCCGCACATCGGTTACCGGGCCTGGCTGCGGTCGGGGGCCGCTCCGGCGTACTGGTTCGGCCACGGGCTCGGGTACACCGGCTGGGCGTACGAGGAGCTGACGGCCCCGGCGGCGGTGCGGGCCGGGGAGCCGTTCGACGTGCGGGTGCGGGTGCGGAACACCGGACGGCGGCGCGGGCGTGAGGTGGTGCAGGTCTACCTGGCGCGCGGCGGTTCCGCCGTGGAGCGGCCGGTGCGCAAGCTCATCGGTTACGCGGCGGTCGAGGCGGAGCCCGGGGAGAGCACGGTCGCGGTGGTCCGGGTGGACGGGCGGGCGCTGGCCCACTGGTCACCCGGGGGGCGTGGGTGGGAGACGGAGGCCGGTGCGTTCACGCTGCTCGGGGGCCGTTCCGCGGGCGATCTGCCGCTGACCGCGGAGGTCGCGGCGCGGCCGGGTGCGGACTCGGCCGGGAAAGGATCCGGTAACGGTTCGGAGCACGATGGAGAGCGCTCTCCGCTGATGCTATAAATGCGCTCATGACGGATGATCTGCGACCGGCCGGAACTCCCACCCTTGAGGACGTAGCGAGGGCGGCCGGCGTTTCCCGCGCCACCGTCTCCCGGGTGATCAACGGCGTACGGAATGTCGACCCGGTGATCCAGGAGGCGGTGCGCCGCGCGGTCGCCTCCACCGGCTACGCGCCCAACCGGGCGGCACGCTCGCTGGTGACCCGGCGCACCGACGCCATCGCGCTGGTGGTGTCCGGCGCGGGTGTCGAGCCGGAGGCGGAGGAGGACACCGCGCCGGACGAGGCGGACGGGGGCGCGGGGGCCTCGTTCACCGGGCAGGTCTTCGCCGACCCGTTCTTCGGGCGGGTGGTGACCGGTGTCGTCAACTACCTGCGGCCGCGCGGGATGCACCCGGTCCTGATGTTCGCCGAGACGTCACGGGCGCGGGAGGACGTGGTGGCGTTCCTGCGTCAGGGCAGCGCCGACGGCGCGCTGGTCGTCTCGACGCACGCGGAGGACCCGCTGCCGGGCATGCTGACGGACGCGGGGTTGCCCGCCGTGCTGTACGCGCGCCCGGCGCGCGCGGCCCGGATCAGCTATGTCGACGTCGCCCACCAGGACGGCGCGCGGCTGGCCGCCGAGCATCTGCTGGCCCGGGGCTGCCGCCGGATCGCGACCATCACCGGACCGCTCGACGTGCCCGCGGTGCAGGAGCGGCTGGCCGGCTTCCGGGACGCGATGACGCAGAACGGGCACCCCTACATCGCGATCGCCGAGGGACGGTTCACGCAGGAGAGCGGCGAGTCCGCGATGGAGCGGCTGCTGGCCGAGCACCCGGACCTGGACGGGGTGTTCGCGGCCAACGACCTGATGGCCACGGGTGCCTGCCACGTCCTGCGGGAGCGCGGCAAGCGGGTCCCGGAGGACGTCGCGGTGATCGGCTTCGACGACAGCAGCGCGGCCCTGGCCTGCCGTCCGCCGCTCACCACGGTCCGCCAGCCGGTTGAGGCGATGGCCGCCGAGATGGCCCGGCTGCTGATCGAGCGGCTGGGCAAGCCGGAGGGTGCCGCGACATCCGTGATCTTCGAACCCTCGCTGGTGGTGCGGGACTCGGCGTAGGGCCCGCTCCCGCAGTCCGGCCGAAAGCCCGCTCACCCGGCCGCGCCCTGCCCCGTCCTGGGCCGTTCCCTGCTGCGCACGGCGTCCGCCGGGGTCCGGAGCGCCGGTGCCGCGGGGCCGGTCCGGGGTGCCGGTGAGGGGCGGCTGCCGCCGCGGGCCAGGAAGTCGGCCAGGGGCAGGGTCGCCGCGCCGACCGTGACCGCGTCCGGGCCGAGGCGGCCCATCTCGATGGTGGTCCGGGCCGCGGCGTGCTTCAGCGCGTACTCCTGGGCGTACCGCCGGATGTCGGGCAGCAGGTGCGGGCCGATGAGGAGGCCCGCCCAGCCGCCGAGCAGGATGCGCTCGGGCAGGAAGAGGTTGATCAGGTCGCCCAGCGCGGCGCCCAGGCATTCGGCCGTCTCGTCCAGCAGCGCGACCGCCACCGGGTCGGGTTCGGCCCCGGGGGGCGGGTAGGCGGCGGCGAGGAGCGCGGCGAGCGCGGTCTCGTCGTCGGCGTCGGCGGGCAGTGGGCCCCCCGCCTCCTGCCAGCGCTCGCGCATCGCCTCGGCGCCCGCGTACGCCTCCAGGCAGCCGATCGAGCCGCAGCGGCAGCGCCGGCCGCGCAGCTGCACGGTGCTGTGGCCCCACTCCAGGGCCTGGCTGCTGCGGTCCTCGTCCAGCAGGTCGCCGTGGTTGACGCAGGCGCCGACGCCGGAACCGATGAGGGCGATCGCGGAGGCGCCCGCGCCCCGCCCGCCGCCGAACCACATCTCGGCCTGGCCGAGCGTCTTGGCGCCGTTGTCGATGAAGAACGGGACCTCGGGCGGCACCCGCACGGCGTCCCGGAGCAGCCGCTCGAAGGGGACGGCGCTCCAGTCGATGGTCTGGCCGTGGACGACGGAGCCCACGTCGCCGACGACGCCGTCGGGCGCATGGCGCTCGATGATGCCGGGGACGCCGATTCCGATGCCGAGCAGCCGGTGCGGGTCGGCACCGGCGTCCCGCAGCACGTCGGCGACGCCGCTGCGGACATGGCCGACGATGCGGTCCACGTCGTAACCGTGCTGGGCGAGCAGCCGCTCGGTGCGGGCGAGCTCGGTCAGGGAGAGATCGAAGAGCTCCACCCTGATCCGGGTCTCACCGATGTCGATGCCGACGAGGAGGCCGCCGCCGGGGGCGACGCGCAGCAGGGTGCGGGGGCGGCCGCCGTCGGAGTCCACGACACCGGCCTCCTCCAGCAGGTTCTCCGCGGAGAGTTCCGCGACGACGTTGCTGATGGAACCCGAACTCAGCCCGGTCGCGGGACCGAGCTCCTGGCGGCTCAGCGGGCCGTCGAAATACAACCGTTGCAATACCCGCGACCGGTTGCCGCGTCGCAGGTCACGCACGGTCCGTCTGTTGCGCTCAGCCATGTGGCTCCTTCCCTGGCGGAAACATACCGCGACCCCGGGACTTGACGCGACCTTCCCTCACCTCTTAAATCACGTCATAAATTAAGCCCTGAAGGTCGTTCGGGTCTCGAACACAGCCTTCCTCCCCGGAAAGGGGCCATCCCGTATGCGCACCATCAGAGCCGCGGCAGCCGTCACCCTCGCGATCTCCATAGCCGCCGGCGTCACCGGCTGCGGAGGCGGTACGTCCTCGGGCGGCGGCAGCAACGATTCGCCCAAGACCCTCACGTACTGGGCCTCCAACCAGGGCCCCAGCATCGAGGCCGACAAGAAGATCCTGACTCCCGAGCTGAAGAAGTTCGAGAAGGAGACCGGGATCAAGGTCAAGCTGGAGGTCGTGCCGTGGGCCGACCTGCTCAACCGGATCCTCGCCGCCACCACGTCGGGCCAGGGCCCGGACGTCCTCAACATCGGCAACACCTGGACGGCCTCGCTCCAGGCGACCGGCGCGCTGCTCCCCTGGAGCAAGGAGAACTTCGACGCGATCGGCGGCCGTGACCGGTTCGTCGACTCCGCGGTCGCCTCGGCCGGCGCGGAGGGCAAGGACCCCGCCGCAGTCCCGCTGTACTCACTCGCGTACGCCCTCTACTACAACAAGAAGAGCTTCGCCGAGGCCGGGATCGAGAAGCCCCCGGCCACCTGGGACGAGCTGGTCGCGGACGGCAAGAAGCTCTCCAAGAACGGCAAGTGGGGGCTGGGCGCCGAGGGCTCCAACCTCTCCAACAACATCCACCAGACGTTCGTCCTGGGCCAGCAGCACGGCGCCGACTTCTTCGACGCCGAGGGCAAGCCGACCTTCACATCGGACGGCGCGGTCGCGGCCGTGAAGCAGTACATCGACTTCATGGCCAAGGACAAGATCATCGCCCCGGGCAACGCGGAGTACGCCCAGAACCAGTCCCTGACGGACTTCGCCAAGGGCAAGACCGCCATGGTGCTGTGGCAGGCCGCCGCATCCACCTTCGCCGCGCAGGGCATGAAGCCCGAGGAGTGGGGCGCCGCCCCCGTCCCCGTCCCCTCCGGCACGCCCGGCACGGGCGAGAACACCAACTCCATGGTCGCCGGCATCAACATGGCGGTGTTCAAGAACACCAAGAACCTCGACGGCGCCAAGAAGTTCGTGAAGTTCATGACGAGCGACGCCGAGCAGAAGCTGCTCAACAAGACCTACGGCTCGATCCCGCCGGTCAAGACCGCCCAGGCGGACGAGGCGTTCTCGGCGCCCGACCTCGCGGTCCTGCGCGACACGCTGGCCAAGAGCGCGGCTCCGCTGCCGCAGGTCCCCAACGAGTCGCAGTTCGAGACCGCCGTCGGCACCGCGGTCAAGGAGCTGTGGGCCGACGCGGCGGCCGGCCGCCCCGTGACCACCGAATCCGTCAAGGCGCGCCTGGAAAAGGCCCAGCAGACGATGCAGCAGTAAGGCACCCTTCATGACCGCCACCGTGACCACCGACAGCCTGCAGGAAAAGTCGGACAGGGTGACGAGCCGGGGCAGCGGGGGTGTGCGCGGGAGACTGCCGCGCATCCCCGACCGGATCCGCCAGGGCGGACTGCCCTACCTCCTGCTCCTGCCGGCCGTCCTGCTCGAACTCCTCGTCCATGTGATTCCAATGATCATCGGAATCGTGATGAGCTTCCGCCAGTTCACGCAGTTCTACATCAACAACTGGGGCGGGGCGCCCTGGAGTGGCTTCGACAACTACAAGATCGCCGTCGACGTCAACGCCCCGATCGGCGAGGCACTGCTCCACTCGTTCTTCGTCACCTGCGTCTTCACGTTCTTCGCCGTCGGCCTGGCATGGCTGTTCGGGGTCGCGGCGGCGATCATGCTGCAGGAGAACTTCCGCGGCAGGGGCTTCCTGCGGGCGATCTTCCTCGTCCCGTACGCCCTGCCGGTCTACGCGGCCGTGATCACCTGGGCCTTCATGTTCCAGCGCGACAACGGCCTGGTCAATCACGTGCTCCACGACCAGCTCGGGCTCACCGACCAGCCGTCGTTCTGGCTGATCGGGGACAACAGCATCTACGCGCTGATCATCGTCTCGGTCTGGAAGGGCTGGCCCTTCGCCTTCCTGATCGTGATGGCCGGGCTCCAGAACATCCCGCGCGAGCTGTACGAGGCCGCCTCGATCGACGGCGCCGGCATCTGGCAGCAGATCCGCAAGATCACGCTGCCCTCGCTGCGCCCGGTCAACCAGGTCCTGGTGCTCGTCCTCTTCCTGTGGACGTTCAACGACTTCAACACCCCGTACGTGCTGTTCGGGAAGGCCGCACCGGAGAACGCGGACCTGATCTCGATCCACATCTACCAGTCCTCGTTCGTCACCTGGAACTTCGGCACCGGCTCCGCGATGTCCGTGCTGCTGCTGCTGTTCCTGCTGGTCGTGACGGCCGTCTACCTGTTCATCACCTCACGCGGAAGGAAGGGTGCCGATGCCTAGCCCTGCCCAGCCGTCCGTGCTGCCCGCCAAGACGACAGGGCGCTCGCGCCACCGTTCCCCGATGGCAGCGCCGCAGTCCTTCCTGTGGATCCGCCGGGCCATCCTGACCTTTCTGACCGCCTTCGTCCTGCTGCCCGTGTACGTGATGATCAGCAGCTCGCTGAAGCCGCTTCAGGACGTGTCGGGGAAGTTCCACTGGATCCCGTCGGGGCTGACCGTGAAGCCCTACATCGACATCTGGGACACCGTCCCGCTGGCCCGCTACTTCGTGAACTCGCTGATCGTGGCGGGCGCTGCGACGGTCCTCTCGGTGATCATCGCGGTGTTCTCGGCGTACGCGGTGAGCCGCTACAAGTTCCGCGGCAAGCGCGTGTTCACCGTGACGGTGCTCTCCACCCAGATGTTCCCGGGCATCCTCTTCCTGCTGCCGTTGTTCCTGATCTTCGTCAACATCGGCAACAGCACGGGCGTCGCCCTGTACGGCTCGCGCGGCGGTCTGATCCTCACCTATCTGACGTTCTCGCTGCCGTTCTCCATCTGGATGCTCATCGGCTACTTCGACTCGATCCCCCGGGACCTGGACGAGGCCGCGCTCGTCGACGGCTGCGGGCCGATCCGCGCCCTGTTCCGGGTCGTGGTGCCGGCCGCCGTGCCGGGCATCGTGGCCGTCGCCGTGTACGCGTTCATGACGGCCTGGGGCGAGGTCCTCTTCGCCTCCGTCATGACCAACGACACCACCCGCACCCTGGCCGTCGGCCTCCAGGGCTACGCCACCCAGAACGACGTGTACTGGAACCAGGTCATGGCCGCCTCGCTCGTCGTCAGCGTGCCGATCGTCGCCGGCTTCCTGCTCCTCCAGCGCTACCTGGTGGCCGGCCTGACCGCGGGAGCCGTCAAGTGACCGCCCCGGAAAGGAAGTCCGTGAACGACCTCAGCGCCCTGCCGGCCGGTTTCACCTGGGGCGTCGCCACCGCCGCCTACCAGATCGAGGGAGCCGTGGCCGAGGACGGCCGCGCCCCCTCCATCTGGGACACCTTCTCGCACACCCCGGGCAAGGTGGCCGGCGGCGACACCGGCGACGTGGCCTGCGACCACTACCACCGGGTCCCGGAGGACATCGGGCTGATCAAGGAGGTGGGCGCGAACGCGTACCGCTTCTCGCTCGCCTGGCCGCGCATCGTGCCCGGCGGCGACGGACCGGTCAACGCGGCCGGCCTCGACTTCTACGACCGGCTGGTGGACGGGCTGCTGGAGGCCGGGATCACCCCGTTCGCCACGCTCTACCACTGGGACCTGCCGCAGGCCCTCCAGGACCGGGGCGGCTGGACCGTCCGGGAGACCGCGGAGCACTTCGCCGCGTACGCCTCGGTCGTCGTGGAACGCCTCGGGGACCGCGTCAAGGACTGGGCGACCCTCAACGAGCCCCTGTGCTCGGCGTGGATCGGCCACCTGGAGGGCACGATGGCACCGGGTCTCACCGACCTGACCGCCGCCGTCCGGGCCTCCTACCACCTGCACCTGGGCCACGGCCTGGCGGTCCGGGCGATCCGCGGCATCTCCCCCGACGCCCGGGTCGGCATCGTCAACAACCTCAGCCCCGTGCAAGCGGCCACCGACCGCGAGGCCGACAGGGCGGCGGCGGCGCGCGGTGACGGGCACACCAACCGCTGGTGGCTCGACCCGATCCTCGGGCGCGGCTACCCGCAGGACATGGTGGACCTGTACGGCGTCGAACTCCCGGTCCAGGAGGGCGACATGGAGCTGATCTCCGCGCCGCTGGACTGGCTGGGCGTCAACTACTACTTCCGCCAGGTCGTCACCGCCGACCCGTCCGGCCCGGTCCCGCACGCCAAGCAGGTGTACCTGCCCGGGTCCCGCCACACCCACATGGACTGGGAGGTGCACGCACAGGGCCTGGAGCAGCTGCTGCTGCGCCTGACCGAGGAGTACGGCGTCGAGCGCGTCTACGTCACGGAGAACGGCTCCGCCTACCAGGACGTCGTACTCCCGGACGGGTCCGTGCACGACCCCGAGCGCACGCAGTACCTGGAGGAACACCTCGCCGCCTGCGCCCGCGCCGTCCGCAAGGGCGTACCGCTGGCCGGCTACTTCGCCTGGTCGCTCCTCGACAACTTCGAGTGGGCGTACGGCTACGACAAGCGGTTCGGCCTGGTCCACGTCGACTACGCGACCCAGCGCCGCACGGTCAAGACCAGCGGCCGCCGCTACGCGGAGCTGATCCGCGAAGCGTCGGCTCCCCGCTCCCGCAAGGCCGCCTGACCCGGTCACCCGCCCGGACAGCCCCCGGCCGCGACGGACCACCGCCGCCGCCGGGGGTTTCGCGGTGGGGCGGTGAGCTGTCGGGACGCCCGTGCCGAGCCCGGGCAGGAATTCATGAGGTCTCCGGCTTGAACCTCACGCGGTGTAAGGATGCATCGTGGAACCATGACGCGCGAAGCGACGAGCGAATCCTGGCGAGTGGGCCGCCTCGCGGAGGCCAGCGGGCTGACCGTACGCACCCTGCACCACTGGGACACCATCGGCCTGCTCAGCCCCTCCCGGCGCACCGCGGGAGGACACAGGGAGTACACCGAGGCCGACCTCGCGCGTCTGTACCAGGTGCTGGCGCTCCGCAGTCGGGGCCGGCGCTGGACACCATCGCCTCTGCCTCGACGCGGGTGTCGATCCGACGCGGCTGGTCCGCGATCACCTGGCCGCTGTCGAGACGTCCATCGAGGCGCTCGGTGCCCTGCGCGACCGGCTCGTGCGACTCGACGTGGAGCTGTCGGCCGGACAGGCTTCGCCGGCCACGGCCCTGGTCGATGCGCTGCGGGCGATCGGCCGCGCCGACCCGGACGGCGAGCACGCCCTCGACCGCCACCTGGACTCCGAACAGATGCGGGTTCTGCGGACCCGTGCCGCGGCGCTGGGGCCCGCGCGGCATTACCTGCTCGAAGTCGAGTGGCCCGAGTTGTACCGCCGGGCGGACCGGCTCCGTACGGCCGGAACTCCCGCCACCGACCAACAGGTCCGCCGGATCGTGTCCCGGATGGATGAGCTCAGCGCGTTGTTCACCGGCGGCGATGCCGGCATCTCCGCCGGAGTGAAAGCCGCCTGGCACGACGACCCGGCGGTTATGCCGGGGGAACCCGCTGCTCCCGCCGAGGACTGGCGGGAGCCGGCCGCATACCTGGACCGCGCTCGCCGGAACTCCGGCTGACGTATCCCCGCCCTGGTCGACCCGCATCTGCCTCAAGGAGCTCGGTGATGAACCGACGAACGCGTATCCGTATCACGCTGGCCTCAGCCGTCCCCACACTCCTCACCCTCCCCGTCCTCTGCCTCCTGGCTGCGGTCGGTGTGGCCCCGTGGGCCGTTCTCCTGGCCCTGCCGGTGGCACTGGCGGTCCAGGCCGCCGTCACCTTCTCCCGCATGCACCGGATGCCTTGAGAGAAGCCGAGGGCAGGTCAGTCCTTCGCCCCGGTCGCCGACGCCCAGTTCGACAGCAGGAAGTGCAGTGCCTCGACCGCGTGTTCCCAGGAGGCCTGCACCGGCCGGGAGGCCTCGAAGCCGCCCTCGGCCTCCAGATCGGTGAAGCCGTGGAAGGTGCTGCGCAGCAGCCGTACCGCGTCGGTGAGGTCCGGGTCGGTCAGGCCGTACGCGCGCAGCATCGCGGACGTAGTGCGGAGGGTGCGGTGGTACGCGGGTGCCTCGGCGACGATCGCGGGGTCGACGCGGTAGCGCGTGGCGGCGTACCGGCCGGGGCACTCCAGCGCGAAGGTCCGGTAGGCGTCGGCGAACGCGAACAGCGCGTCCTTCCCGGCCCGGCCGGCCACCGCCGCCTCGATCCGGTCGATGAACTCCTCGGCGGCCAGGAGTGCGACGCGGGTCCGCAGGTCGCCCAGGTTCCTGACATGGGAGTAGAGGCTCGCGTCCTTGACGCCGAAGCCCCGGGCCAGTGCGGAGATGGTGACCTTGTCGAAGCCGGCCGAGTCCGCCAGATCGGCCGCAGCCGCCACGACCCGTTCGGTCGTGAGCCCCGCGCGCGCCATGTCCACCCCTGCCGACGTGTTTCCCAGACCCCTTGGCTTCGCCTCGCCGAATATACACAGGAGCCCGCGGTGGTCACGGCTGGCCGTGACCAGCCGTGACCACCGCGGGCCTCCGTACCGCGCCGACAGCGGGCAGTGGGTCGACGCGGCGGCCGGGAAGCCTGGGAGAGCGCTCTCCCAGGGGTGATCCCAGTGTCTCGCCGCCGTCGACGGGGTGTCAAGGTCCGGCCGGTGGACGCACGGATGCGGGGCCCCGGCCGCCGCCGGGGCCCCGCGTCTCGCGGATCAGCTGGTGGGGAAGTTGTCCGGGGTGCTGATCCGGGACTTGAGCAGCGCGCCCGACTCGGTCAGCACGCCGCTGCTGCTGTAGTCGCCGCCGTCGCAGGTGCCGGGCTTGAAGGCGGCACTGCTCTCATTGGCGTCCGAGTAGGTCCAGTTCGCGTAGCTGATCTTCAGCTGGTCGAGGAGGTCCAGCCAGGCAGTGGTGCTCGACCGGTCCAGCGTGCCGCCACCGGTGGCGCTCACCGTGCCGAACTCCGTGACGAAGAGCGGGAGTTTCGAGGCGGCCCGGCTCACCGTCGCCCGGTAGTTGTCCTTGTGGCTGGCGGCGTAGAAGTGGAACGCGTACATGATGTTGGTGGCGTTGACGGGGCTGTTGACGACCTCGCTCTCGTTGGAGCCGTCCGAGACACCGAGGGACGACCAGCCGCGCGTACCGACGATGACGACCGCGTCGGGGTCGGCGGCCCGGATGACCGGGATGACCTGCTCGGCGTAGCTCTTGATGCCGGCCCAGCTCACGCCGTTGGGCTCGTTGGCGATCTCGTAGATCACGTTCTTCTTCGAGGCGTTACGGGCGGCGACGGACGCGAAGAAGGTCTTGGCGCGCTGCAGGTTGTAGTTCGGGTCGCCCGGCGTGAGGGTGTGGAAGTCGATCAGGGCGTACATGCCGCGGGCCTCGGCCATGTCGACCAGGCTGTTGACCTTGCTGGTGAAGCCCGCCGGGTCGGTCTCGTAGCCGTCCTCCTGCACATACATGGCGGTGCGCAGCAGGTCCGCCTTCCAGTCGTTGGCCAGCGCGTCCAGGGACGCGTTGTTGTAGCACTGGCTGAACCACTGGAGGCCGTGCGTGCTCATGCCGCGCAGCTGGATCGGGCGGTTGTACTGGTTGCACAGGTTCACGCCGCAGACGTGGAGCTGGCCGTTGGTCCCCACCGGGGTGCCGTCACCCGTGGCGGGCGGCGGATCGTCGTCGTCGCCCCCGCCGCCGACCGTGCCCGTACAGGCGACACCGTTGAGCGTGAAGCCCGTGGGCGCCGGGTTGGCGCCCGAGAAGGAGCCGACGAAGCCCAGGTCCGCCGTGCCGCCGGTGGCCAGGGTGCGGTTCCAGTCGACGGGGGCGGCGGTGACCGTGGAGCCGGACTGCGACCAGGTGGCGTTCCAGCCCTGGACCACCTTCTGGCCCGAGCCGGGCAGCGTGAACTTGAGCTGCCAGCCGCTGACGGAGTCACCGAGGTTGGTGACCTTCACCCCGCCCTGGAAGCCGCCCTCCCACTGGCTGGCGACCGTGTATTCCACCTTGCATCCGGTGGCGGCCGCCGCCGGGGGGCCGGCCAGGACCATCAGGCCCATGCCCGTGGCACCGGCCGCCAGTAGAGCCAAGAAGCGTTTCACAGCATTTCTCCTCGTTCGAAAGGGGAACAACTGAGGAACAACTGGATGGGAGCGCTCCCAGAACCCATCGGCCCGAGACCGTACACGCCGCCGGGGCCCACGCATAGGCATCCGACGCTGTCATGCACAAATAAAGTTGGGAGCGCTCCCAGAACTGGGAGCCGATAGCGCCGTCAATTGCTCCGACTCCTTCGGCCGCCCACCCTCCGGGCCGTAGGATCGGTGGCTCTTGGGGGTGGTCCATGCTGAACAGGGGTTCCGGCACGCCGACGCTGGAAGAGGTGGCGGCACTCGCCGGGGTGGGCCGGGGCACGGTCTCCCGAGTGATCAACAACGCCGCGGGCGTCCGGGAGTCCACCCGACGCGCCGTGCAGCGCGCCATCGACGAGCTGGGTTACGTGCCCAACCTGGCCGCACGCTCCCTGGCCGGACAGCGCGCGGGCGCCGTCGCCCTGGTGATGACGAAGACGGACTGGCGGCTGTTCGGGGAGCCGTTCTTCTCGGAGATCGTGCGCGCGGTCGGGGACGCCCTGGACGAGCGGGGCGTGCAACTGCTGCTCACCCTCGTCCGCACGGACACCGAACGGCAGCGGCTCCTGGAGTACGTGCGCGGCGGCCGGGTCGACGGGGTGCTGCTGATGTCGGTGAGCGCCGAGGACCGGCTGCCGGACATGCTCGCGGACGCCGGGGTGCCCACGGTGCTGCTCGGCCGGCGCTCGGGCGACGAGCGGGTCACCTACGTGGACGCCGACAACGTTGGCGGGGCGCGGGACGCGGTCGGCCACCTGGTGCGCGGCGGGCGCAGGACCATCGCCGCGATCGCCGGTCCGCCCGAGATGTACGTCGCCCAGTGCCGGCTGCGCGGCTACCGGGAGGCCCTGCGCGAGGCGGGCTGCGCCGAGCCGCCGTCCCTGGTCGCCCAGGGCGACTTCACCGAGGCCAGCGGGCAGCGCGCGATGGTCCGCCTGATCGAGCGGCACCCGGAGGTCGACGCGGTGTTCGCCGCGTCGGACAGCATGGCCGCCGGGGCGCTGGCCGCGCTGCGCGCGGCGGGGCGGCGGGTCCCCGAGGACGTGGCGGTGGTCGGCTTCGACGACTTCGAGCTCGCGGAGCAGACCGATCCGCCGCTGACGACGGTCCGCCAGCCGATGGAGGAGATCGGCCGGGCGATGGTACGGCTGCTGCTGGAGGAGATGAGCCGGCCGAAGGTCGCCTGGCACCACGTCATCCTGCGTACGCGGCTGATGGTGCGTCAATCCGGTTGATCCACCGCACAGTTGGTAAACAGCTGTTGGCGCATGCGCAAGCCGCGGCCCGTTTCGGCCGATGCCGCCCACAGGGTTGTCAGGGACACGACCGTCCCTTACAGTCCCCTACCAACGAACAAATGGGAGCGCTCCCACTCGCACCTCCCCCGTCTCCCCCCACAGCCCCCGCACCCGCAGAAGGAGACACCATGGCACGACGCAGAACACAACTCGCCTCCCTGGCGGCGGTGCTGGCGACACTGCTCGGCGGTATCGCCTTCACCCTGCTGGGGCAGAGCAGCGCGCAGGCCCACGGTGTCACCATGTCGCCGGGCTCACGCACCTACCTCTGCTGGCTGGACGCCAAAACGAGCACCGGCTCCCTGGACCCGACCAACCCCGCGTGCAAGGCCGCGCTCGCGGAGAGCGGCGCGAGCTCCCTGTACAACTGGTTCGCGGTGCTCGACTCCAACGCGGGCGGCCGGGGCCAGGGTTACGTCCCGGACGGCAAGCTGTGCAGCGCCGGCGACCGTTCCCCGTACAACTTCACCGGCTACAACGCGCCGCGCGGCGACTGGCCCCGTACGCACCTCACCTCGGGCGCCAAGATCGAGGTCGACCACAGCAACTGGGCCGCGCACCCCGGTTCCTTCCGGGTGTACGTATCCAAGCCGGGGTACTCCCCCACCACCGAACTGGGCTGGGACGATCTCGATCTGATCCAGACCGTGACCAACCCGCCCGCGGTGGGCTCGCCGGGCACCGACGGCGGTCACTACTACTGGGACCTGACCCTGCCCTCGGGCCGCTCGGGTGACGCGGTGATGTTCATCCAGTGGGTGCGCTCGGACAGCCAGGAGAACTTCTTCTCCTGCTCCGACATCGTCTTCGACGGCGGGCACGGCGAGGTCACCGGCATCCGCGGGTCGGGCAGCACGCCCGACCCGGACCCCACCGACCCGACCCCGGACCCGACGGACCCGACGCCGGATCCGACCGACCCGACCGACCCGCACGCGGGATGCATGGCCGTCTACAAGGTGACCAACTCCTGGAGCGGCGGCTTCCAGGGGTCCGTCGAGGTCATGAACCACAACACGACGGCGCTCGACGGCTGGGCCGTGCAGTGGAAGCCCGGTACCGGCACCAAGGTCAGCAGCGTGTGGAGCGGGGTGCTGAGCACCGCGTCCGACGGCACGCTGACGGTGAAGAACGCCGACTACAACCGGTCGATCCCGCCGGACGGCAGCGTCACCTTCGGCTTCACGGCGACCTCGACGGGCAATGACTTCCCCGTCGGCTCGATCGGCTGCGTCAACCCGTAGCCCCTGACGCGGACGGCGGCGGTTCCCGAGCGGCACGGGAACCGCCGCCTTCTTGCCGTGCCCTTGACCCGTGACCGCCCTGCCACACCCCTGCGGGCCCCGAATGGGCGGGTACGGTGGACTCTGTCCGATCATGTTCCGCCGGACGGGCAGGGAGGCCGCGTGGCACTCGACATCAACGAACCGTTCGGTCAGAACTGGACGCACGCGGCGCAGTTCGGCATCGCGTTCGTCCTGTCGAGCGCGATCGGGATCGAGCGTGAGATCCGCCAGAAGGCGGCCGGCCTGCGCACCTACACGATCGTCGGGCTCGGGGCCGCGCTCTTCACGCTGGTCAGCAAGTTCGGTTTCTCCGACGTCGTGGTGACCGGCCAGGTGGAGCTGGACCCGTCACGGGTCGCGGCCCAGATCGTCTCCGGGCTCGGCTTCATCGGCGGCGGCGTCATCTTCGTCCACCGGGGGTCGGTGCGGGGCCTGACCACGGCGGCCTCCATCTGGCTCACCGCCGCCGTGGGCTGCGCGGCCGGCGCCGGGCTGCCCGTGCTCGCGACGCTGGCCACGCTCGCTTACTTCCTGGTGTCCTACGGGGTACGCCCCCTCGCCCACCGGCTCCCCGCCCTGCGCAACGCGTCGGTCGGCTACCGCATCACGTACACCGAGGGCGTCGGAGCCCTGCGTGAGCTGGTCAACCACTGTACGGAGACCGGGTTCGCCGTGTCCGAGCTGACCACGCTCTCCGGCTCCGGCAGATACCGGCGGCGGCGCTCGCAGGACGCCGAGGGGACCGTGGAGATCGCGCTGAGCGTGCAGGGCCGCGGCGACCCCGACGCGCTGACCGCACGGCTGGCGGGCACGGCCGGGGTCCTGGCGTGCAACCGGAGCGACCTCAACGACGAGTGAGCCCGGCCCCGCGCACCGGGTGCTCGTATGCTCGGCTGCCATGACGAGCCGTGCCGCCCTCCCGCCGGAGCCGTCCGTCGCACTGCGCGAGCTCCTCGCCTTCGACGACGGGGGCAGCCTGCGGCTGCTGCTCGCGCCCTCGGGCCGTGACGTCGGGGTGCGCGATGTGGCCGTGGGCGACGAGGGCCCGGACCGGTCTCTGGACGGCTGCCTGGTCCTGGTGACCGGGGCGCCCGCCTCGTCCCCCGAAGCCGCCGCCCCGGTCCGCGACGCCGCTCGGCGCGGGGCGTCCGGCGTGGTGCTGCGCGCCGTGGAGGGGGTGGCCGCCGCGCCGCAGGTGCTCGCCGCCGCCGAGGAGGCGGGGGTCGCCCTGCTCGTCCGCGCGGAGTGGGCCGACTGGACGGACGCCGCCGCGCTGCTGCGTTCCGCGCTGGCCTGCGCCCGCGCGGGCGCCGACGACGGGGCGGCGGGGCGCATGGCGGCCGGGGGGCCGGAGAGCCTCAGCGCGCTCGCGGCGGCCGTCGCCGAGTACACCGGTGGGTCGATCACCATCGAGGACACGCGGCTGCGGGTCCTGGCCCACTCCGCCACCGGCCCCGACGCCGATGTGCTGCGCCGGTCCACCATCCTGGGCGGCCGGGTCCCGGAGTGGCGGGTCGCGGAGCTGCGGCGCAGCGGGTTGCTCCGGACGCTGTGGACGTCCCTGGACGTGATCCACCGCGCGGCCGACGCCGAGGGACCCGAGCGCCTGATCATCGCGGTCCGCAGCGGCCCGGAGGTCCTCGGCTCGATCTGGGTGGCCGGCGACGGCCGTCCGCTGCGCCCGGACGCACGGGACGCCCTGCGCCGGGCGGCCGAGGTCGCCGCTCCCCTGCTGGTGCGGCACCGGCTGCGCGAGAGCGGCGCCGCCCGCCGCAGCGAACTCGCCCTGCGCGGACTGCTGTACGGGGACGGGGACGCCCGTACGCACGCCTGGTCGCTCGGCCTCTCCCCCGACGCCGCCTGCGCGGTCGTGGTCGCCGAACCCCGCACCGCCGCGCCCGGCCCCGGCGACCGCACGCTCGATGTGGCCGCGCTCCAGGCGGCGACGTACCGCCCGTCCGTGCGCGTGCTGCGCGACGGGGAGCGGCTGCTGGTGCTGCTGCCCGTGGACTCCGGGCCGGACCGGGGCGCGGCGGCGCTGGCCCGGGAGCTGGCGGGCCAGGCGCAGGACGCCGGGGTGCTGGCGGGGGCCGGGCCGGTGGCCGCCGGGGCGGCCGGGGTGCGGGAGTCGTGCGACGAGGCCCTGCTCGTCGTGCGGGTGCTGCGCGAGCGGGCGGCGGCGGGGGGCTCCCAGCGGTCGGCGGACGCGGCGGGCGTGGGCCCCTCGTTGGACATCGCCAGGATCCTGGACGCCGCCCGGCCGGTCTGGGAGGCGGGGCGGGGGCCCGTGCACGAGCTGGTCCGGGCGGATCTGGCGGCCGGGGGCGAGCTGGTCCGCTCGCTGGCCGCCTATCTCGACGCGTCGGGGGACGTGGCGCGGGCGGCGGCGCGCCTGGTCGTCCATCCGAACACGCTGCGCTACCGGCTGCGACGCGCCCGGGAGCGGTTCGGGGTGGACCTGGACGACCCCGACACCAGGCTCCTGGTCACGCTCGCCGTCCGGCTCAGCGGGTAGGTTGCGGTCTGTTCGTACGGCTGCGGTTCCCCACCGCCGGTCGGCCGCCCCGACCACTTGGCCGACCGGACAAGGAAGCGCACCGTTCTTGGCCGCCCGGACAGAGACCTGGGGGCACCCATCGCCGACTCTGGCTCCATGAGCCTTTCTCCGCCTTCCTCCGCCCTGTCCCCTTCGACCCCGGCGGGTTCCGCGCGTGTCGCGGCCGTGGTCCGCCACGCCGTGGCCGCCGGCCTGCTCGGCGAGGCGAGCCCGGTCGCCGGTTTCATCGACACGGACGGCGTCCGCGCGTCGGTCGCCGCCCTGCACGAGGCGTTCCCCGGGGTGCCTGCCGTGCTGCACACGTTCGCCGCGAAGGCGTCATCGCTGGTCCCGGTATTGCGGCTGCTCGCCCGGTGCGGGATGGGCTGCGAGGTCGCGAGCCCGGGTGAGCTCCGGCTCGCGCTGGACGCCGGGTTCGCGCCGTCGAAGATCGTGCTGGACTCCCCCGCGAAGACCCGGGACGAGATCCGGCGCGCCCTGGCCGTGGGCGTGGCGATCAACGCGGACAACCTGGACGAGGTGGACCGGATCGCCTCGCTGCGCCCGTCGGACGCGGTGTCCGACATCGGCCTCCGGGTCAACCCGCAGGTCGGCGGCGGTTCGATCGGCGCGATGAGCACGGCCACGGCCACGTCGAAGTTCGGCGTGGCGCTGCGCGATCCCGGCGCGCGCGAACAGGTGGTGAAGGCGTTCGCCGCGCACCCGTGGCTGACCCGGCTGCACGCCCACGTCGGCTCTCAGGGCTGCTCGTTGGAGCTGATCGCGGCCGGGATCGCCGAGACGTACCGGCTGGCCGAGGAGATCAACGAGACGCTGGGCCGTCGGCAGGTCACCGGGCTCGACATCGGCGGTGGCCTCCCGGTCAACTTCGCCGACGACGAGGTGCGCCCCACCTTCGCCGCGTACGCGGCGGCGCTGCGGGCGGCCGTGCCCGGGCTGTTCGACGGGCGGTACGAGCTGGTCACCGAGTTCGGACGGTCCCTGCTCGCGAAGAACGGCTTCATCGGTGCGCTGGTCGAGTACACGAAGGACGCCGGCGGCCGCCGTATCGCGCTGACCCATGCGGGGGCGCAGACCGCCACCCGTACGGTCTTCATGCCGGAGGCCTGGCCCCTGCGGGTCGGCGCCTTCGACGCCGAGGGGCGGCCGAAGGACGGGCCTTCGGTGGTCCAGGACATCGCGGGGCCGTGCTGCTTCGCCGGGGACGTCGTCGCGCACGCCCGGGAGCTGCCCGAACTGCGGGCGGGCGACTACGTGGTGCTGTACGACACGGGCGCGTACTACTTCTCCACCCCGTGGTCGTACAACAGTCTGCCGCGCCCGGCGGTGTACGGGTTCGACCTCGCCGGTACCAGCGGCCGCGAGGAGCCGGTGGTGCGGTTCGCGCCGGTACGGGACGCCCAGTCGCTGGACTCGGTCTCCGCCGAGAGCGGCCTCGCGCATGCCGACGCGTTGCTCGACCTGGGGGACTGAGCCGACGGTACGCGCGCTTCGACGGCTTCCCGGGATTTAGTAGCCATGGACATAATAGCGATGTACTGTATCTGCCATGAGCAACGCGATCGAGGGCGCGACCCCGGGATTCCTGGTCTGGCGCCTGTCCATGAAGTGGCGGGTGGCCATCGACCGGGCGCTGACACCGCTGGGTCTGACGCACGCGCAGTATTCGCTGGTCGCCTCCCTCCAGGGCATGGAGCATGCGGGGCTGCGGCCGAGTCAGCGTGCGCTGGCGGACCACACCGGACTCGAAGCGCTCTACGTCTCGAAACTGGCCCGCGCCCTGGAGGCGGCGGGCCTGGTCCAACGGACCACCGACCCCTCGGACAGCAGGGCCGTCCGGCTCTCGCTGACCGAGCAGGGCCGCGCGACGACCGGCCGCGCGGTCGCGGTGGTGCGGGAGCTCGTCAACGGGCTGCTCGCGCCCCTCGGCGGTATCGGCGGCAAGGACACCGAGGCGTTCACCGAAGCGCTGACGGCCCTGCTCGACGTGCCGGTTCCCCCAGTCACCGCTCACCGCGAGGAGTAATCATGACCACCGCACCCGCTGTCAACGGCCAGGTCATCGGCATGGCCCACTACGCCACCCGGGCCCTCGCCGAACGACTGCTGACGCAGGGCACCACCTTCCACCAAGCCCTGGCGCTCAACGCCGCCGACGCCACGGGCGGGGCCATCGAGCGCACCCAGCTGATCGAGCGCCTGACCAGCACGGTGAAGCTCGACCACGTGGCGGCGGAAGCCACCGTCGGGGCACTGACGTCCGCCGGGCTGCTGGAGGAGCGGCCCGGGGGCGTGCTGGCGCTCACCCCCGACGCCGACGCACGGGTCCAGTCCTACAAAGCGGGCGTCGCCGACATCGCGGCCGCGCTGTACGGGGACCTGCCGGCCGAGGACCTGGCCGTGGCGGGCCGGGTGCTGACCGAGGTGACCGCGCGGGCCAACGCGATGCTGGCCGCCGGCTGACGGCACACGGCCTTCGGAGCGGCCCGGTCAGACCGGTGACGGCTCGGGCTCGGGCGGCGGCACCGGGTCGGGGTTCGGCGAGGGCGGCTGCGGGATCGGATCGGGCGCGGGCCCTGGCGGAGCGGGCGCGGGCGGCGTCGGTGCCGGGGGTGTGGGCGCGGGCGGGGTCGGCGCCGGTGGCGTCGGCTCCGGCAGCGGACCCGGGGTCGGCGCCGGAGGGACGGGGTCGGGGAACGGATGAGTCATCTCGGGCCTCCGAACGTTCGGGGGTGGACCTCTTCCACCGTCTCCCGGAGCGGCTGCCCGCGCCCGGCGAGCCCATACGTACGGACGCGGAACATGCTGCGTACGAACGACTCATCGGCCCCGCCGGGTCACCGCTCCGCGACCGCCACGGCGGCCGCCAGGCCGGGGCGCGGGCTGGACAGGACCGGGATGCCGGTGGTCGTACGCTCGGCCGCGCCGGCCATGGAGCCCTGGGCGAGCACGATGACATCCGCGTCGCACACGGCGTCGGCCGAGGCCGCCACCAGGTCGAGGAAGCCGTCGTTGTCCCCCGCCGTGAAGCGTTCCCAGGCACCACCCACCAGCACGGTGCGCACGTCCGCCCCCGGCAGACCGGCGCCGGCCGCCTCTTCGGCCAGCAACGCCCGGGTCGGCTCCAGGGTGGAGGCGAGGGCGGCGAGGACGGTGACCCGGCCCGCCCGGACGGCCGCCGCCGCCATGGGCCGGTCGACGCGCAGGACGGGGACGCCGACCGCGATCCCCGCGGCCTCCGCGACGGCCCCGATGGTCGAGCAGGTGCAGAGCACGGCGTCCGCCCCTCCGGCCGCCAGGTCCGCGATCACCGCCTCCACCTCGTCGGCCACCGCCTCGGGCCCCAGCGCCGCCGCCGTGGTCAGCAGCTCTTCGCGTACGACGTGGCGCAGGACCGTTCCCGGGTGGTCGGCGTCACGCAGGGCGTCGAAGACCGGGACGTGGACGGGCGAGGTGTGCAGCAGCGCGAGCGTCATGGCCGGGCGGCTCCTTCCGGTTCAGTACAGCTCGGGGTGCGAGGCGAGCTGCGTCTTCGCGCGCTCCACCAGCCCCTCGGGCGCCTCGGGGGCCTCGTCGGGATGGCGCGAGGCCCACGTGGCGGCGTACGGGCACAACGGCACGACGGGCACGCCCTCGCGCCCCGCCATGGCGTAGAACTCCCTGACCAGGGCACCGCCGATGCCCTTGCCCTCATGCCCGGACCCGACGACCGTATGGACGGCGACGAGCCCGGCGGGCTCACCGTCCAGCACGAAGTACGCGATGACGCCGACGGCCTCGCCGTCCTCGTACGCGGACAGCTTGCCGGCCGCCCGGTCGTCACGGATCTCGGGCCCGGTCTGCTCTGCCATGGCGGATTGCCCCTCGTTCGACGAGCCGCCTCAGCGCGCCGCGGGCACCGCGTGCGGGCTGCGCTCGGTGTCACTGCCCGGCACGGGCGCGGAGGCGTCGGCACCGAGTGCGACGATGCGGTTGTCCGCGTCGACGTGCACGATACGCGGGACGAGGGCGCGCGCCTCGGCATTCTCGACCTGGGCGTAGCTGATGAGGATGACCAGATCACCCGGGTGCACCAGGTGGGCGGCGGCCCCGTTGATCCCGATCACCCCGGAACCGCGCTCGCCCTCGATGACGTACGTCTCCAGCCGGGCCCCGTTGTCGATGTCCACGATGTGCACGAGCTCACCGGGCAGCAGGTCGGCGGCCTCCATCAGCTCGGCGTCGACGGTGACGGAACCCACGTAGTGCAGGTCGGCCTGGGTCACGGTGGCGCGGTGAATCTTGGACTTGAACATGGTGCGCAGCATGCGGGGCTCCTGAAGGACGGCTCCCTGCCCGCGTTGTTGCAGGTCAAGGGCTGGCTCCCCAGCCTACAGCGCGTCGCGTGTCCGGGGCAGCGTTCCCCGGCTTTTTCGCGTGACGGGCCGACGGCACGCGGCCGTGCGCCGCCCGTCAGGCCGAGGACAGCTGCTCCGCTATCTCCTTGACCCACGCGGCGCTCTTCGCCGGGTCGTTGAGGGAGTCGGCCCACTCCTCCGGGGTCTGGCGGTGGTGGGTGGGGCCGGCCTTGAGAGCGATGAGGAGGGCTCTGGCCGAGTCGCGCATGGCTGCCGACGTTTCGCCGCTCCCCTCGATGTCCGTGCCCGCCGCCAGTCCGTAGATCTTGCGCGCCATGGCCTGGCGTTCGCCGTTCTCCACCTTCTTCCAGAACTTCAGGGCCTCCTTCAGTGCTTCCGGCCGGGAGGCGGGCGCGGCCGGGGTCTCGTCCGCCGCCCAGCGTTCCGGGTGGCGGACCCCGTCGTAACGCTTCATGCCCGCGCGGCCGGCCTTGTAGGCGGTGACGCCGAGGATGAGGCCGGCCGCCCCTGCGGCCAGGCCCCAGCCGACCGGATTGCTCGCCAGGCCGGCTCCTCCCGCGGTGGCGGCGACCGCCGTCACGATGCCGCCCGCGGCCTTGGCGGACTCGCCCACGGCGGTGAACGCCTGCTTGCCCATCTTGTTGCGCTGTTTGCCCAGCGCGTAGGTGTGCACGGTGTTCATCGTGTTCGCGTCCTCGGCCCGTCGCATGTCGGCCGCCGCGTCACGCGCGGCGCCCGTTGCCGCCCAGGCCGCGTCGATGGCCTCGGAAACGCGCGCCATCCGGTCCTCGCCCTCGTGGTCCCAGTGGCCGTCCAGTGCCGCGTAGGCGTCATCCGCGGCCTGTTCGGCTTCCTGCCGCGCCTGGTTCAGCCGGGCCATCGCTCCCTCATCGGTGCGGTCGTGCCTTTCGAGGCCCTTCAAGGCGTGGTACTTGCGAGCGGTCAGCCCGACACGCGTTGCCGCGCGGGCGCCTTTCACCGCTCCGACGACGCTGGAGCCGATACCGCTCGCCTCGGACGCCGTCGCGGCGTGCGCCGCCAGCTGCGCCTTGGTCAGTTCCTTGGCGATGCCGAGGGCGTAGTTCCCCGCTCCGGCGGCACCGACGACCGCGTCGGCCATCTTGGAGTTGGCCTTCTTGTCCGCCGTGTGGAAGGCGGCCCCGTCCTTGTGCTTCGCGGCGTCCTTCCTGGCTTTGACCGCCTCCATGCCACTGAGGACGGCACCGGCGGTCTCCGTGACGAGGTTCTCCGACGCGGCGGCGGTCCCGGATGCGCCGGTCGAGTGCTTGAGGCCGTCGCTCGCTGTCGCGGATGCCTGCTGGGCGAAGCCCGCGTTGGCGGGGACGTGGACGCCCTTGACGAAGGTGTCGATGAGTTCGAGGTTCTTCTTGAGCTTGTCGAGGACCGCGGCGATCCGGTCGCGATAGCTCTTCGGTCCGGGGGGTGGGCCGGCGTTCTCCGGTTCCTTCCCCTCGGCGGCTTCGCCGGCACGCTGCACCGCCGCGATCGCGGCCCGGTTGCCGAAGCTGGACTGAATCGCGAGGAGGGGGTGGCCCGGCGACATGAGGGACGGGGTTCCGGTCCGGTTCCGGTCCGGGTCCCTGTGCTGCCGGGTCCGGGGCGGAGCTGTCGCCGACTGCTGGGCCGGGGCGTGGTGGACCGGGGCGCTCATGACGTACCTCTCCTGTGCCGGACCGGGCGAGTGGAGAGTAATCGGGCAGGGCCAACGGAAGGGGTACGGCGGGAAGATCGTTCATTGACGCCGGCCGGCCGGAGCACCGCAGGGGCGGTGGGCCGTCGGCGTGCCGGGCGTGCGGGGTCGTCGGCGCGCCCGCCGGCAGGCGTCAGGTGGTGGCCGGGGCAGGTGGACGGTCATGATCAGGTGGCAGGTCCCGGTGCCCGCGCCGCGGTAGGTGTGACCTGGCCGTCGTCGCCGTGATCACCGCCTTGTGGGGGGACGTCGCACGCGCGTCTCCGGTCAGCGTTCCCCGGAGCTCCGGGGATCACTACGCCCGGGCACCCGGCGCCGCGGTGCCCCCTCGGCGGACTCAGGACCGCCGGAACGGGGCGAGCGTGGCACGCACGAGATCCGCGGCACCCCAGTCCGCGTCGAACTGGGCGATGACGGCCAGGTGCTGGCGCAACTGGAGGATCGGCATCCGTGCGCGCCAGTCCCGGTCGAGTCCGGTCAGCTCCGCGTACACCTCGAAGAACACGCGCGATTCGGGCGGGGGCGACGTCGTCCACAGATGGGCCAGGTCGACTTCCGCCCACATGTACGACACGGCCGGGTCGATCAGCGCGGGCCGCCCGTCGGGGGTGGCCATGACGTTCATCGCCCATAGGTCGCCATGCGTCAGGCACGCGGGCGCGGCCGGCAGCAGGTCCGGCAGCCGGTCGCACAGCCGCTCCAGCGCCGCCCGGTCCGCGGCGTCGAGTGCTTCCTCGACACGTCGCTCGCCGAGCCAGCGCAGCAGACGGTTCCGGGCGAAGAACTCGAAACCGTCGTCGGCCCAGGTGTTCACCTGCGGACGACGCCCCAGCCAGTTGTCACGGTGCCACCCGAAGCGGGTGTGCCGCGTCGCGGTGTGCAGATGGGCCACCACGTGCGCGAGCTGCTCCCAGAACGACTCGGTCTCCGGCCGGGGCCGCAGCACGGACAGCACGAGCACGTCGCGGTCGGCGAGAACGACCTCGGGTGTGGTGATGCCGCCCGCCTCGCTCAACACGGTGAGCCCTTCGGCCTCCGCGGCGAAGACGTCGTCCGACGGTGACTCGTCGAACGCCTTGACGAACACCGACGTACCGTCAGCGCGGCGGGCCAGCCCTCCGGTCGCGGCGAAGCCTCCCGTGGTCGGCTCGATCGCGATGACGTCGGTCAGGCCCGCCGCGTGGAGGCGGTCCCGCAGGGGGACGGTCGACTTCGGCACCGTTGTGCTCCTCTCCGTCGGTGCAGCATCCAGACGGCCGGCGCCCAGCCGGACGCGGCTCGTTCACGCGGTGCGGCGCAGTGCTCACTCGTGGTCCGCGAAGGCACCGACGCCCGCACCGCCGAGCCCGTACAGGCGGTCCTCGCTCCACCACTCGGGCGTCTCGTCGGTGACCGGTGTGAGCTCCACGAGGGTCACCTCGTGCCGGCCCAGGACGAGGTGCACGTCGGCACGCCCGCCGACGACGGGTACGTTGCCGTGCGAGTGGGCCGGTTCGGCCGCCTCGCGCAAGGCGTCGAGCTGCCGGTGGCCGGGCGCGAGCGGCCGCCCCATCTCGCACCAGGCGGCCCAGGGGTTGCCCGCCTCCTCGCTCACGGAGCGGCGACGGACGTAGGCGGAGTTCCGCGCGTCCGGGGCCCCGAGGGGCAGGGAGAGCCGGAGGGTGTGCCCGCTCACGGGGTCACCGCCCGCCGGGTCGGCCGGTGCCCAGGCCAGCACCGTGACGCGCCCGTCGTCGTGCCGGGTCACCAGGTGGTCCTCGCCCCGCGCGAGCACCTGCTCACCCATCTCCGCCATGAATGCGTACAAGTGGTACGTGGGTTTCTTGATCTGCCGGTGTGTCAGCAGACCGAAGCCGCCGTGGAACGGCGCCGTGGGTATGCCCACCTCCTCGAAGACGTCGCTGAAGGTCCAGTACGAGAAGGAGTCCGCGAGGTCACCGCCGTTCACGAGTACCGGGGCCAGGTACGCCGCGTGGAACGCGGTGTCGTGGATCGGGTTGTCCGGCCGGTACGAGGAGTTGAACTCCGTGATGTGCACCGGCAGCTCCGCGAGCCCGGTGCCCGCCAACTGCCGCCTCGGGGCCCCGAACTGCTCCAGCAGCGCCGACGCCGGCATGAGCGTCTGATGAGCGCCGAACGGCACGGCCTGGACGGGACCGGACGAGTAGGCGTGACGGCTGACGAAGTCGATGGGCAGGTCGCGAGCGTCCACGAATTCCGCGAAGCGCTGGATCCACTCGTCCTGGTAGCCCGGCGCCAGCGAGGGGCCGCCGACCTGGAGCTCGGCGTCGACCTCCTTGACGGCCAGCGAGGTCACCTCGTACAGGCGGTGATAACCGTCCTGGTCGGAAGCCCAGAACGGGGCCAGGTTCGGTTCGTTCCACACCTCGATCGGCCACCGGCGCACCTGGTCGGCGCCGTAGCGGTCGATCAGGTGCCCCATCACAGCCCGGACGAGGTCCGCCCACTCCCTCTCGTCACGGGGAGGAGTGATGTTGCCCTTCCACCAGAAGACGGTGTCGTCGCCCGAGGCGAGCCCGGAGGGCATGAATCCGAGTTCGAGGAAGGGTGCGATGCCCATCTCCAGGTAGGCGTCCACCACTTGGTCGAGGTACGTGAAGGCGTGGCGTACGCGCCGCTCGCCGACGTGGTCGTAGGGGTGGTGGATGCCCATCCCGTCGCTGAGCAGACCGTGCCCCCGGATGTACCGGAAGCCGATGTCGCGCTGAACGAGGGCAAGCGAATCCTGGTAGTCGCGCCGGAGCGCGAGATCAAGGCGGCCGGTGCCGACGCAATGGCGCCAGGCGTCGGAGAGCCGGGCTGTCGGCTGCCGGGGGACGACGGTCCGCATGGTGGGGTTCCTCTGCTGCGGTGCGGCGCGCGCCTGTACGGACGGGCCGAAGGCCGACGCTCGCTCAATGTGCTGCGCACCGTAGGGAGATCGGGAAAGCGGTGTCAAGACGCCGAGCGGACCCTCCGGTCGTCTTCGGCATCCCCCTCGCACCTCGCTCCCACGAGGATCGAAACGATCGATAACGATCGCGCAACTTGCGAAAACTAATGGTTGCTCAGTGTTCATTTCAGGCGGTAGACCTTGCACCTACCTCATGGGTGGCTCATTAATTTGCGCAAAAAACCCAGCAGTTGGATCACCGGCAACAGATCAGGAGTTCCCACGATGACGAGGAGAATCCGCAGCACGACCGGTGCCGCGATCGGCTTGTGCGTCGCACTCGCCGCTGCCGGCTGCGCAGGCGGCGGCGACGGCAGCGGTACGTCCGACGGGCATGCCACCGTGACCGTCTGGACGAATGCCATGGAAGGTCGCGGGGCCAAGTACTGGAAGGATGCCGCGAAGGCGTACCAGGCCCTGCACCAGGACGTCACGGTCAAGATCCAGTCGGTCCAGAACGAGGACCTCGACGGCAAGCTGCAGAACGCGCTCAACTCGAACTCCGCGCCGAGCATCTTCCTCCAGCGCGGTGGCGGCAAGATGCGGGCCATGGTCGACGCCGGGCAGATCCGGGCACTGGACCTGACGGACACCGACAGGGCGAACGTGGGCGAGGCGGCCCTGCAAGGCGTATCGATCGACGGCAAGGTCTACGCGATGCCGCTCGACACGCAGCCCGAAGGCATCTACTACAGCAAGGACCTGTTCAAGAAGGCCGGCATCACCTCGCCGCCCACGACGATGGACGAGCTCCATGACGCCGTCGCCAAGCTGAAGGCGATCAAGGTCGCACCGATCGCCGTCGGCGCCAAGGACGCCTGGCCGGCCGCGCACTGGTACTACAACTTCGTCCTGCGCGAGTGCAGCCAGGAGACCATGCAGGAAGCCGCCAAGTCGCTGACCTTCGACGACCCGTGCTGGGACAAGGCGGGCGAGGACCTGGCCGGTCTGCTGGGGCACGAGCCCTTCCAGAAGGGCTTCCTGACGGCGACGTCGCAGCAGGGGGCCGGATCCTCCGCCGGCATGCTCGCCAACCACAAGGCGGCCATGGAACTCATGGGCAACTGGGACCCCGTTGTGATCGCCGACCTGACGCCGAACAAGAAGCAGCTCCCCGATCTGGGGTGGTTCCCCTTCCCCGCCGTGCCCGGCGGCAAGGGCGACCCGACCGCCATCATGGGCGGCGCCGGGGGCTACTCCCTCGCGAAGAACGCACCGAAGGAAGCGGCGGACTTCCTCCGGTTCGTCGTGACCAAGGAGCAGCAGGAGGCGTACGGGGAGGCATTCGACACCGTTCCGGTGAACAAGGCCGCCCAGGGCGTCGTCACCGAGACCTACAACATCTCGGCGCTGCGGGCGTTCAACAAGGCGGCGTACTCCATGCAGTTCCTCGACACCGTCTACGGCCAGAACGTCGGCAACGCCATGAACATCGCCGTCGTGAACCTGATGGCCGGCAAGGGCACTGCCGGCGACATCGTGAAGGACGTCGAAGCCGCCGCCGAGAAGGGCTGAGTAAGCACACATGAGCGACACCCTGGGCGCTGACCCGGCCCACGGCCGCCAGTCGCAGGGCATGCGAGGAGCCAGGGGTGCGGCGAAGTCCGCGACCCCGGCTCCGCCACGAGCGGCTGCCCACCGCCGAGGCCGTGCCAGGATGCGACTGGAGATCACGGTTCTGTCCGCACCGGCGGTCATCCTGTTCCTGGCGTTCGTGATCTTCCCGATCGTGCTCGCCGCGTACTACGGGTTCTACCGGTGGAAGGGCTACGGAGACCCCACCGACTGGGTCGGCCTGAGCAACTACAAACTGATCCTGACCGACCCCGCGTTCCATGACGTCCTGTGGCACAACGGTCTGCTTCTCGTGCTCTCACTGGTCGTCCAGGGTCCGATCGCGATCGCCCTCGCACTGCTGCTCAACCAGAAGATCCGCGGCCGCTCGGCCATCCGCGTCCTGATCTTCGTGCCCTACATCGTGTCCGAGATCATCGTCGGCATCGGCTGGGGCCTGATCCTGCAGAGCAACGGAGCCGCCAACGGCCTGCTGGAACGGGTGGGCCTGGGCTCCCTGGCGGCCGACTGGATCGCCGACCCGGACCTGGCCATCTGGACCCTGGTCGTCATCATCACGTGGAAGTACGTGGGCTTCGCGGTGATCCTGATGCTCGCCGGCCTGCAGTCGATCCCCGAGGAGATCTTCGAGGCCGCGCAGATCGACGGTGCCACCTACTGGCAGATCCAACGCCGCATCACGCTGCCGCTGCTGGGGCCGACGATCCGCATCTGGGCCTTCCTGTCGATCATCGGCTCACTCCAGCTGTTCGACCTCGTCTACATCATCTGGGGCCCGTACGTCTCGGGCACGACCGGCACCTCGACCATGGCGATCTACATGCTCGCCCAGGGCCGCAACGCGGGTAACTACGGGTACGGCAGCGCCGTCGCGGTGGTCATGTTCGTCATCTCGCTCGTCGTCGCCCTGATCTACCAGCGCTTCGTCCTGCGCCGCGACCTCCGGGGCGCCGTCACCGAAGGGACCGTGTGATGAGCGTGACGACCACAGTTTCCCGGATGTCCCCCGCGCCGGAGCCGGCGGCACCCGCCGTCCGCCGCGACGCGCCGCGGAAGTGGGGCAGCCCCGTCACCTACTTCGTCGCGCTGCTCTTCGTCGGGGTCTGCGTCGCACCGGTCCTCTACATCGTGCTCGGTGGATTCCGCAGCAACTCGCAGATCACCACGGACCCGGCCGGCCTCCCGCGACCCTGGGTCATCGGGAACTACACCGGCATCCTCAAGTCGAACGTCTTCTGGGGCGAGTTCGCCAACTCCCTCATCGTCGCGATCGCCAGCACCGTCGGCATCGTCGCGGCCGGGATGATGGTGAGCTTCGTCATCGCCCGCTACGACTTCAAGCTCAAGGGAGCGATGTACTCCCTGTTCGCCGCCGGCCTGATGTTCCCCATGGTCATCGCGATCACTCCGCTGTACCTCGTCATCAAGGACCTCGGACTCGTCGACAGCCTGCTCGGCGTGATCATCCCGCAGATCGCCTTCGGGCTGCCGACGACCGTCATCATCCTCGTGCCGTTCCTCAGAGCCATCCCGAACGAGCTCGAGGAGGCCGCCGCGATCGACGGACTGGGCCGGCTCGGATTCTTCTTCCGCATGGTGCTGCCGCTGTCACTGCCCGGTGTGGTGACCGTCGGCATCCTCGGATTCGTGGGCAGCTGGAACAACTACATCCTGCCGCTGTACATCCTCAACACGCAGGCGAACTACACCCTGCCGCTCGGTGTCCAGGTCTTCACCTCCCAGTACTCCACGGACACCGCGAAGGTCCTCGCCTTCACCTCACTCGCCATGCTGCCCGCACTGATCTTCTTCTCGGTATTCGAGAGGCGCATCGTCGGTGGCCTCACCGGCGCCGTGAAGGGCTGACGCAGGCATCCGGCCCGCCGGACCGTCCGTCCCTGCCCCTGCCGCACCCCTCGGCGGGGGCGGGCCGCTGCCGATGCCCACCGCCCGGCACCCGCCATCACCGCGAAAGGACCGCCGCATTGCCCCGCGCCCACATAGAACTCGACAGGCAGGCCGTCATCGCCCCTGTCCAGCGCCGCACCTTCGGCTCGTTCGTCGAGCACCTCGGCCGGTGCGTGTACACCGGTCTCTACGAGCCGGGTCATCCGAGCGCGAACGCGGACGGGTTCCGCATGGACGTCGTCGATCTCGTCCGGGAACTCGGGAGCACCACCATCCGCTACCCGGGCGGCAATTTCGTCTCCGGGTTCCGCTGGGAGGACTCCGTCGGCCCGCGCGAGAAACGGCCGGTGCGCCGCGACCTCGCCTGGCGTTCGCTCGAATCCAACCAGGTCGGTCTGGACGAGTTCGCCAGATGGCTCAGGCTCACCGACTCCGAGCTGATGCTGGCCGTCAACGTCGCCACCCGGGGCATCCTGCCCGCACTCGACCTGCTCGAGTACGCCAACCACCCCTCCGGCACGACCTTGTCGGACCTACGCGTCGCCCATGGGACTCCGCAACCGCACGACGTGCGCATGTGGTGCCTCGGCAACGAGATGGACGGGCCCTGGCAGACCGGGTTCATGACGGCGGACGACTACGGCAAGCTGGCCGCCCGCACCGCCGCCGCCATGAAGCGGGCCGACAAGAACCTCGAACTTGTCGTCTGCGGCTCCTCCGGATCGGCCATGCCGACCTTCGGCGACTGGGAACGCACCGTACTGGAGCACAGCTACGACCACGTCGACTACGTCTCCTGTCACGCGTACTACCAGGAGCACGACGGCGACCTCGGCTCCTTCCTCGCTTCGGCGACCGATATGGACTACTTCATCGACACCGTCGTCGCGACCGCCGACCACGTGGGGCACAAGAAGCGCTCGTCCAAGAAGATCGACGTCTCCTTCGACGAGTGGAACGTCTGGTACCTCAAGGAGCACCAGGAGTCCGACAAGATCCATGACGAGTGGCAGCACGCGCCCCGTCTCCTGGAGGACACCTACACCGTGGCGGACGCCGTGGTCGTCGGCAACCTGCTGATGACGCTTCTGCGCCGAAGCGACCGCGTCACCTCGGCGTCCCTGGCCCAGCTCGTCAATGTGATCGCGCCGATCATGACGGAACCCGGCGGCCCGGCCTGGCGGCAGACGACCTTCTACCCGTTCTCGATCACGAGCCGGCTGGCCACCGGCGAGGTTCTCCGCCCCCTGATCGACGCCCCGACGTACGAGACGGCGCGCTACGGGGAGGCATCCGTCATCGACGCCGTCGCGACCGCCGACGAGGACCGGGCCGCGGTCTTCCTCGTCAACCGCGACATCGCGGAGGCGGCCGAGGTCACGGTGGACGTGCGCAGCCTCGGCTGCTCACGCATCGCGGAGGCGGTGACCCTCGCCGACTCCGACGTGTACGCCAAGAACACGCTCGCCCATCGGGACCGGGTGACCCCGGCCACGAACACCGGCGCGGCACTCGCCGACGGGCTCCTCAGCATCGAGCTGCCGCCGACCTCCTGGACTGCGGTCGCCCTGCGGTGAGCGACGGCACGAGCGCGGCTCAAGGGGAGGCCGGTTTCCGGGGCACCGGCCCCCCGGACGAACCGCGGGGCCCGGTCGCCGAACGCCGCGAGACGACGTGCACGTTGCGCGATGGAACGCACCTGCGCACCCTGCTGCTCATTCCGCACGGACACGGCCCCTGGCCGGCTCTGCTGACCCGTCACCCCTACGACGTCACCCGTGAGGAGCGCGAGGGAATGCTCGACGTCGGGCGGCTCGTCGCCGCCGGGTACCTCGTCGCGCTCCAGGACGTCCGGGGCCGCTTCGGCTCCGCGGGGGTGTTCGTCCCCTGTGCGCAGGAGGTGGACGACGGCGCGGACACCGTGGCGTGGCTCGCGGCGCTTCCCGAGTGCGACGGCACCGTCGGGATGTGGGGCGCCTCCTACGCCTCGGACACCCAGTTCGCCGCCCTTCTCGGAGGCGCACCGGCGCTGCGGGCGATCGCCCCGGCCATGACGCCGGCGATGTCGGCGCTCGACGGTTTCCGTTTCCGGGGCGGGGTGCCGGAGATCGGCAGCACGCTGGCGTGGACCCACTACGCGATCGCCCCGGACCTGATCGCGCGCATCGGTTCCGTACGCGACCGGGAAGCCGAGAGGGAACGGTGGGAGGCCACCGAGCGGGCGGTCACCAACGGTTCCGCGTTCCGGGCCGGGGCCCCGTACGCCGGGCAGGACGCGGAGGCGATCGTGGCATGGGGTCTGGAACTGCTGCGGGAGCCGCTCGGGTCGGGACGTCATCGCGAGGGGAAGGTCGTCGACCGGATCGACGCGGTCGACGTACCGGCCTTCCTGATCGGCGGATGGTTCGACGTCTTCCTCGGCTCGACCCTGGAACTCCACCGGCGGCTGGTGCGCCGTGCGGCGGACTTGGGCGGGCCGGCCCCGCGCCTTCTGGTCGGCCCCTGGACTCACGACGACTACTCGGGCCGGACGGCCGGCGCGGACTTCGGACCGGGGGCGTCCGCCGACGTTCTCGGCGGCCACGGCGACCTCACCACGCAGCATCTGGCGTGGTTCGGCGAAACTCTGCGGGCTGCCGCGGCGGACTTGCCGCCGGTGCGGGTGTTCCTCATGGGCGCGAACCGGTGGACCGACCTGGAGGAGTTCCCTCCGCCCGGCACCCGGACGCTGGAGCTGTACCTGAGTGCGGAAGGCAGGCTGACCACAGGGGCGGCCGGGGCCGGCGAGCGGCGGCTGACGAGCGATCCGGCGTGCCCCGTGCCCACGTGCGGCGGGCCGGTGCTCCTCTTCGGGCCGTTCGGGGCAGGGCCCGCCGACCAGGCGGCGATCGAGGCGCGCCCGGATGTGGTCTCCTGGCGCACCGCGCCGCTCGCCGGGGAACTCACCGTGATGGGCGCGGTCCGCGCCGTCGTCCATCTCTCGACCACGGGGACTGACGCGGACGTGGTCGTGAGGGTGTGCGATGAGGGCCCCGACGGCGTCAGTCGCGTCGTCACCGACGGTGCGCAGCGGGGGTCGGCGCGGTCCGTGGACCCGGTCACGGGTGTGGGCGGGAGACGGCCGTTGGAGCCGGGCCGGGATCACGAGTTCGTGATCGATCTCTGGTCGACGGCGCACACGTTCCTGCCGGGCCACCGGGTGCGCGTCGACGTCGCACCGAGTTCGTCACCGCGCTGGGACGTCGGACGCAATGTCTTCGAGCCGGCCGGACAGGCGGCGGAGCCCGTCGTCGCGGAGTACACGATCCGGTATGGCGCCGCCCGTCCGAGCCGCCTCGTCCTCCAGGTCGTGACGCCCGCACCTTCCTGACGTGGGCGGGGAGGCCGGGGCCCCTGCCCGCGCGGGTCAGCGGGGCGCCGGTGCGGTCGCCGTGACGGGGCCGGTGGACGCCCGGACGACCAACTCCGTGGCCAGTTCCATGCGTGCCGGTGACCGGGCGCCGCCGTCCTCGCTCCGGGCGAGGTCGATGAGCAGCTTGACGGCTGCGGCGCCCAGCTCGGTGCTCGGCTGTCTGACGGTCGTCAGCCCGGGGGTGATGTACTGCGCCTCGGGCAGGTCGTCGAAGCCGATGACACTGATGTCCTCAGGGATCCGCAGACCCCGGGCCGCCAGTGCGTCGTAGACGCCGAGTGCCATGGAGTCGGCACAGGCGAAAATGCCCGTGATCCCCGGATCGCCGTCGAGCAGGGCGTGGGTGGCGGTCACCGCCTTCGCCCGGTTCCACGCACCGTGGGCCACCGAAACCGTGGCACTGCCTGCCGTCATGGTGTCGGCGGCCGCACGGAAACCGTCGACGCGCGCCCTGCTGAAGAGGTGGCGGGCATGTCCTGCGACCACTCCCATCCTCTCGTGCCCGAGGGACAGGAGATGTTCGGCGGCCATGCGGCCACCCTCCCAGTTGGCCACTCCCACGCTCGCCACCCCGGAGGGCGGTGTGCTCATGGGATCGATCAGTACGACGGGAACACCCGCGGCGAAAAGCGCGCCGAACTGCTGTGACGCGGGGTCGACCAGCGTCCCTATCACCCCGATGGTGCGCCTTCTCAGCAGCCGTGACACCCAGTCGCCGTGCGGCTGCGCGAGCGTCAGGACGACGTCGAGCCCCGCTGCCGCCGCTTCACGTCCGACCCCGGCTATCAGCAGGTTCGCCCACGATCCCTCGAAGTGGGTGACCACCAGGTCGAGCACCTGGGACAGACCGCTCTCGTCCCGCCCCTTCTCGCCCTTGGCCCCGGCGCGGCGGGTGTAGCCGACGGCCTGCACGGCTTCCATGACCTTGGCGCGGGTCTCCGCCGAGACGTCCGTTCCGCCTCGCAGCACCTTGGACACGGTGGGAACGCTCGTACCGGCGGTCTTGGCCACCAGGGACAGGGTGGGGCGCGATCCGGCTGGTCGAGGCGGCATGGGAAAAGGTTAGCCCAAGCGGCGAGGGCCCCCTTCGCGGGCCGAACGGCGCTTCGGGCGGGGCACGCCGGCCCGTCCGGACACATCTCGGATGCGGCCGCGCGTCATACGGACGGCAGCAGGGCGGGGACGTACTCGAACCAGTCGAACGCCACCGAGCCCCGGGTGGCGTACATGCCGATCACCCGGCCGGTGAATCCGCAGGCGACCTCGGTGGACAGGTAGCGCCCGTCCAGTTCGGCGAGCGGCCGGGCGTCCGGCGCCTCCGGGTCGCCCAGCCAGAAGGCGATGGTGTCGGGGCCCGTGGTGCCGCCGTCCGTGAGGTGGGGCGAGGCGGGAACGAGGTCGTGCGTACGGATCGTCACGGTGAGGCGCAGCGGCCCTGCGGCGGCCGGCGCGCGGGCCACGGTCTGGCGCAGGGGCCCGATGCGGGCGACGACGGAGACCTCGCCGTCGCCCGCCTCCACCTCGTAATGGTGGGCCTCGTCCAGGCGCACGCAGAGACCGCCGCGGCCCGTGCCGGGGTCGGTCATGGCGGTGACGCGGCAGTCGTGGTGCTGCTGGCGACGGCCGACGAAGGTGTACCCGGGGCGGTCGAGGGTGGGGCCGGTGGCCCGGAGGACGAGCAGGCCGGGGCGTTCGGTGAGCGACCAGGATGCCTGGGGGCGGGTGAACGGCGAGATCCAGTGCGGTGCGAGAGCGGGTCCGTCGAAGTCGTCGCGGGCGGGCGGGGCGGGGACGGGGTGCCAGGCGCCGCCCGGGGCCGCGTGGCTCTCGGGGACGGCGGCGACCACGGGCCAGCCGTCGTCGTCCCACTCCACGGGCGTCAGATACGTCTCGCGGCCGAGCACGTGCACGTCGGGGGTGAAGCCACGTGGGCGGACGCCGAGCAGCACCATCCACCAACTGCCGTCGGGAGCCTGCACCAGGTCCCCGTGGCCGGTGTTCTGAATGGAGCGGGCGGTCCCGCTGTGGGACAGCAGCGGGTTGGCGGGTGCGCCCTCCCAGGGGCCGCGCGGCGAGCGGCTGCGGGCGATGGACACGCTGTGGCCGCGTTCCGTGCCGCCTTCCGCGATCAGCAGGTACCACCAGTCGCCGATGCGGTAGAGGTGCGGTGCCTCGGGGAACTTGAGACCGCTGCCCGACCACGTGGGGAAGGGCCCTTCCAGTACCTCGCCGGTGACCGGGTCGACCCTGGCCATGTTGATGCCTCCGGCCGGGCCGGAGAAGGCGCACCAGCAGGTGCCGTCCTCCTCCCATGCGAGATCGGGGTCGATCCCGGTCAGGTTGATCCATACGGGGTCGCTCCACGGCCCCTCGGGCCGCTCGGCGGAGACGACGAAGTTGCCGCCACCGTCGATGTTGGTGTTGATGACCCAGTAGCGGCCTCCGTGGTGCCGGATGGTGGGGGCGTACAGACCTCCGGACGCCTTGGCCCCGGGGAGGGGCAACGGGAGTTGGCCGGGCCGGTCGAGCACGTTGCCGATGTGCTCCCAGTGGACGAGGTCCTTGCTGTGGTGGAGCGGCAACCCGGGGAAGTACTCGAAGCTGGAGCACACCAGGTAGTAGTCGTCGCCGACCCGGCAGACGCTCGGATCGGGGTGGAACCCGCTGACGACCGGGTTGTGGTACGTGTGCACGTGAAAGATCTTCCCTTCGACCGCTCCGGAGCCGCGCCCGGGCCGCCGCCGTGACGGCGGCGGCCCTCTGGACGGTCAGCGCTGTCCTCCTCCCCGGCCGGGGAGGAGGACAGCGGCGGGCCGTCTCAGGACGACAGCGACCAGCGCTGGTTGCTGCCGTTCGCGCAGGAGTAGAGCTGGAGCTGCGTGCCGTTGGCGGTGCCGGCTCCCACGGCGTCGAGGCAGAGTCCGGACTGGACACCGACGATGGTCCCGTCGGAGTTGAGGCGCCACTTCTGGTTGTCGCCGCCCCAGCAGCTGTAGATCTGGATCTTGGCGCCGTTGCCGCTGCCTGCGGCGTCCAGGCACTTGTTGCCGTAGACCCGCAGCTCACCGGCGGCGGTCTGCTCCCACTTCTGGTTGGTCGCGTCGTGGCAGTCGTACAGCTGGACCGCGGTGCCGTCCGACGTGCCGGAGTTGGGCACGTCCACGCAGCGGCCGGAGCCGACGCCCTTGAGCTGTCCGCTCTGCCCGCCCTCTTCGCCACCGTCGCCGTCACCGGGATCGGTGGACGAGCCGCTGTTGAGCGCGTTCAGGACGGAGGTGTACGCCGCCTTCTTGCTGCCGTCGTTGTTGAACAGCAGCGGTGTGTCCCCGGACCGCCAGGAGTCGCTGTCGCGTACGCCCCATACGGTGATGCCGAGGCAGCGCGAGACGGCCAGGCAGTCGTTGACGACGCTGGCGTAGGTCGAGCCCGAGGCGCCCTGGATGTCGAGTTCGGTGATGGCCACGTCGACGCCGAGGGCGGCGAAGTTCTGCAGCGTGGTGCGGAAGTTGCTGTTGTACGGGCTGCCGCTGTTGAAGTGCGACTGGAAGCCGACGCAGTCGATCGGCACGCCGCGCTGCTTGAAGTCCTTGACCATGTTGTACATCGCCTGGGTCTTCGCCCAGGTCCAGTTCTCGACGTTGTAGTCGTTGTAGCAGAGCTTCGCGCTCGGGTCGGCGGCGCGCGCGGCGCGGAAGGCGGCCTCGATCCAGTCGTTGCCGGTGCGCTGCAGGTTGGAGTCGCGGCGGGCGCCCGAACTGCCGTCGGCGAACGCCTCGTTCACGACGTCCCACTGGGCGATCTTGCCCTTGTAGTGGCCCATCACACCGTTGATGTGGTCGATCATCGCCTGGCGCAGCGTGCTGCCGCTGAGGCTCTGCATCCAGCCGGGCTGCTGGGAGTGCCAGGCCAGGGTGTGGCCGCGCACCTTCTTGCCGTTCTGTACCGCCCAGTTGTAGACGCGGTCGGCCGAGCTGAAGTTGAACTGGCCGCGCTGCGGCTCGGTCGCGTCGATCTTCATCTCGTTCTCGGCGGTCACCATGTTGAACTCGCGGGAGGCGATGGAGGTGTACGCCGAGTCGCCGAGTTTGCCCGAGGCGATGGCGGTGCCGAAGTAGCGCCCGCTCTGCGCCGCGGCGGCACCGAGCGTGGTCTCGGCGGCGTGTGCCTCCGACGGCGCGACCAGCGCGGCGGACGCGCCCAGGACGCCGACGAGCAGCGCCGGGAGCAGTGCGCGGAACGGCCGGCTGAGAGCGGATCTCGGAAGGGCGTAGGAGCCCATGGCTGTGCCTCCTCGGTAGGGGGATCGCGGAAGGACCGAAGCACGGCGGACCGCGTGGCCCGCTCAGCAACGGATGATTGGGGGTTTGACAGTGGATCGTCAATACTTCTCACCGAGAATGTTTCTGAGTCCGGGTCGAAACATTTCGAAACCATCGAAGTCGGGTTCTCGGCGAGAGATTCCGCCGAACACCTTGACTGTGAGCGCTAACATTTCTAGCTTGTGGCACCACACAACGGGCCCTGCTCGAAATGTTTCGACGGCGTCCCGTGCCCTCGCATCCCTGCCCCAGGAGGTCCCCAGATGCGGTTTCGCCTCTCGTTCCCCTTCCGCCGAGGACGCCTGCTCGCCGTCCTCGCGCCGTTCTTGCTCGTCGCCTCGTTCCTCGGTGCCGAGCCCGCGGCCGCCGCGACCGTCGACTCCAACGCCTCGTACGTCCTGGTCAACCGCAACAGCGGCAAGGCGCTGGACGTCTACAACCTGGCGACCGGTGACGGTGCCCGTATCACCCAGTGGTCCCGCAACGACCAGGCCCAGCAGCAGTGGCAGTTCGTCGATTCCGGGGACGGCTACTACCGCGTCAGGTCCCGCCACTCGGGCAAGGTGCTCGACGTCTACAACTGGTCGACCGCGAACGGCGGCTCGATCGTCCAGTGGTCCGACCTGAACGCCACCAATCAGCAGTGGCGGCTGGCCGACAGCAGTGACGGCTACGTGCGGCTGATCTCGCGCCACAGCGGCAAGGCCCTCGAAGTGCAGGGCGCCTCCACCGCCGACGGCGCGAACGTCGTGCAGTACGACGACTGGGGCGGCACCAACCAGCAGTGGAAGCTGGTGAAGGTCGGCGACGAGAACCCCGGAACCGGTACGTGTGAGCTCCCGTCCTCGTACCAGTGGAGCTCCACGGGCGCGCTGGCGCAGCCCAGGTCCGGATGGGTCTCGCTGAAGGACTTCACCGTCGTCCCGTACAACGGCAAGCAGCTCGTCTACGCGACGACGCACGACACGGGGTCGAGCTGGGGGTCCATGAACTTCACCCCGTTCACCAACTGGTCGGACATGGCGTCGGCCGGGCAGAACGCGATGTCCTCCGGGACCGTGGCACCCACGCTCTTCTACTTCGCGCCGAAGAACATCTGGGTGCTCACCTACCAGTGGGGCGCGACCGCCTTCTCGTACCGGACGTCGAACGACCCCACCAACGCGAACGGCTGGTCGGCCCCGCAGACCCTCTTCTCGGGGAGCATCAGCGGCTCCGGCACGGGACCGATCGACCAGACGCTCATCGGGGACGGGACGAACATGTACCTGTTCTTCGCCGGTGACAACGGCAAGATCTACCGGGCGAGCATGCCGATCGGGAACTTCCCGGGCAGCTTCGGTTCGTCCTCGACCGTGGTCATGAGCGACACGACGAACAACCTGTTCGAGGCCCCGCAGGTGTACAAGCTGGCGGGCCAGAACCGCTACCTCATGATGGTCGAGGCGATCGGCGCCCAGGGCCGCTACTTCCGTTCGTTCACGGCCACCAGCCTCAACGGCACGTGGACGCCGCAGGCCGCGACCGAGAGCAACCCCTTCGCCGGCAAGGCCAACAGCGGCGCCACCTGGACCAACGACATCAGCCACGGCGAACTGATCCGCACCGGCCCCGACCAGACCATGACCGTCGACCCCTGCAACCTGCAGCTGCTCTACCAGGGCCGCAGCCCCCAGTCCGGCGGTGACTACGGTCTCCTCCCCTACCGCCCCGGTCTGCTCACGCTGAAGCGCTGACCGCACCCGGCCGGCCCTCCCGCGGCGGACGCGCGGGAGGGCCGGTCGCGTCAGCGTGTGACGACGTGGCGCTCGTCGGGGACGCAGTGGGTCATCGTCAGGCCGGTGACGTCGCGCGGCGGGTTGTCGCCGAGGCGGGAGAGGCGCTGCCGGTCCTCGTCGGTGAGGTTCTGGCCGGGCAGCGGCTCCAGGCCCTTGACGTCCGCGGGGGTGATGCGGAGCCCTTCGCCGATCTTGAGGCCCAGTTCGTTCTCCACGAGCAGGAAGTGCCAGACCATCCGCTCCTGGACCGGCCGGTCGCACTGCGAGAGCAGGTCGACGAGGTTGTGCACGAGGTCGTCGCGCTCCCACTGCTCCATCAGGAGGTAGCGCTGCCCGGCCTGAAGGTAGTCGTTGGTCCGGGGGATGCGCTTGCGGGTGAGCCGGCCGCGCACCTCGGGGCCCACCTCCTCGTGCACGGGGCTCGCCTCACGCAGACCGCCCGTGATGGACGGCTCGTAGTTGACGATCGGGTTCCCGCCGCCGCCGTCCACGTGGTACGTCATCAGACCGTCGCGCTGGTTGGTGCGCACGGTGGCGTTCTTGGCCTGATTGACCGGCAGTTGCAGGTAGTTGGGCCCGACGCGGTAGCGCTGGGTGTCGCTGTACGAGAAGGTGCGGCCCACCAGCATCTTGTCGTCGGAGAAGTCCAGCCCGTCCACCAGCACACCGGTGCCGAAGGAGATCTGGTCGTTCTCCGCGAAGTAGTTCTCGGGCATCCGGTCGAGGACCATCCGCCCGACCGCCCTGGGCGGAAAGTCCTGCTCGGGCCAGGTCTTGGTGTCGTCCAGGGGGTCGAAGTCCAGCTCCGGATGGTCGTGGTCGTCCATCAGCTGGACGAGCAGCTCCCACTCCGGGTGGGCGCCGCGCCCCACCGCCTCGTACAAATCCTTCGTGGCGTGGCCGAGGCTGTCGGCCTGTACGTTGGCCGCGTCCTCCTCGGTCATGCTGCGCACACCCGCTTTGGGCATCCAGTGGTACTTCACGAGGAAGGACTCGCCGGCCTCGTTGACCCACTTGTACGTGTTGACGCCGAAGCCCTGCATATGGCGGTAGTCCGCCGGGATGCCGCGCGGGCTGAACAGGTTGACCAGCATGTGCATGGACTCGGGCGTCTGCGACATGAAGTCGAAGATGCGCCGGGGCTGCTGCTCGAACGTGACGGGGTCCGGCTTGAGCGCGTGGATCACATCGGGGAACTTGATCGCGTCCCGGATGAAGAAGATCCCCAGGTTGTTGCCGACGAGGTCCCAGTTGCCGTCCTCGGTGTAGAACTTCACCGCGAAGCCGCGCGGGTCGCGCGCCGCCTCGGAGGAGTCCCGGCCGCCGATGACGGTCGAGAAGCGCACCGCGACGTCCGTGCGCTTGCCGCGCTCCTGGAAGAGCTTGGCGCGGGTGAAGCGGGCGATGGGCTCGTCGCCGAAGGCGCCGTACGCCTCGAACCAGCCGTACGCGGTCACGCCCCGGGCGTGCACGACGCGCTCGGGGATCCGCTCGCGGTCGAAGTGGCTGATCTTCTCCAGGAACTGGTAGTTCTCCAGCGTGGCCGGGCCGCGCGCGCCGACGGTGCGCTGGTTCTGGTTGTCGTGGACGGGGTGGCCCTGCCGGTTGGTCAGCGTCTCTCGCTCGTCCCCGGCGGCGGGGCCCCTGCTCGATACGTCCGTCACGTGCGTCGACTCCTTCGGAACGTGTACCTATGCGCCTTTTCATCAAGCTATGCGAGGTTTACGCACCCGGCAGGGCGGACCGCGCGTGCGGGCGCGCGGACACGGCCTTCCCGCTGCGGCGGGTTCGGCCGTTCGGGTCGCCCCTCCCCCGGGTCAGAGCAGCAGGATGATCGCGTACACCAGGAAGAACGCCGCGATGAGGATCGTCACGCCGATGATCAGGGCCATCGGGGCCTTCGCCCAGCCCTTGGGCGGGTTGTACGTGGTGTCCTGTGGCCCCGCCCCCGACAGGCCGCTCTCGGCGGGCGGCGTCTCCCCCGGCGGCACTCCGCCGCCGCGTTCCGGTCCTGTGGTCTCGCGGGGTTCCGGATCCGGGTCCGGGGTCTGCGAAGGAGTCATGTGATCCACGTTCCCCGATGACCGCCGAATTCGCCCGCCCACGGCCAACGGCGAAGAGGTGGCGCCGGGGCCCCTGCGGTAGAACGGTCACATCGCGCGGCCCGTGTCGGAAGCGCCGGACCGGGTACCGGTTTCTCCCTGGGCAGGAACGTCGGAGACGGCCGGCCCGCCCGACCGGTGCGGCGGCCGGGCGTCCGGGAACGGAGCAGCAGGTGACACGGAACGCGAAGGACACCACCCCCGACCGGCCCGCCGGGGACTCGGCGCACCACGAGGCCCCGGCGCAGGAGCTGCCGCCCGACCTGAACCAGGCCATCCTGGAGGCGGCCAAGCAGGTCGCCGTGCTCCTCAAGCGGGGTGGGCACGCCTTCGCCCTGGCCGGGAGCGTCGCCGTCTACGCGCACGGCGGGACCGGGAACCTCCAGCACGACGCGGACTTCTGCGTCCTGCCCGAGGACACGGAGGCGGTCGCGGCGACGCTGAAGAAGGCCGGTCTTCCGGTGTTCACGCCGCCCGAGGACTGGCTGGTCAAGGCCAAGTGTCTGGGCCAGGACATCGACCTCATCCATGAACTCGGGGGCCGGCCCGTCGGCCCCGGACTGCTCGGCCGGGCCGTGGACCTCTCCGTGGACTCGGTGCACATGCCGGTGCTGGCGCCGACCGATCTGATGCGGTCGCTGCTGGCCGCCTTCTCCGAGCACCACTGCGACTTCGGCGCCGTGCTGCCGATCGCCAGGCAGCTCCGCGAGAAGGTCGACTGGCCGGCGCTGCACCGGGAGTTCGGGGAGTCGCCGATGCCGAGCGCCTTCCTCTACCTGCTGGAACGCCTCGGAGTCATCACCGCAAAGGAAGCCGCCGCGCAGGAAACCACCGGGCAGGAAGCCGCCGGGCAAGGAGGAGAACGATGAACGCCCCGCCGGACATCGAGTACCGCATCGCCCATCTGAAGGAACGGCTCGCCGCGGAGGAGACGGCCGACCTCGGTATCCGTATCGAGAACCGGGGCTCGTCCGTGACGGTCATCGGCACCGTACCCACCGCCCACTGCCGCGCGGAGCTGATGGACACGGTCAGCGACGAGCTGGCCGGGCTGACGGTCCGCTACGACGTCGTCGTGGCCGAGGCGGCGGCCCCGGACCACCCGGAGGAGGTCGTATGATCCGCGTCGCCGCCGTCGGGGACATCCACATGGGCCCGGAGAGTCAAGGGGTCCTCCGTCCCGCGTTCGAGACGCTGGGCGACTGCGCGGACCTGCTGCTCCTGGCCGGTGACCTCACCCGCCACGGCACACCGGAGGAGGCCCGGGTCGTCGCCCGCGAGGTCACCGGCCTCCCGGTCCCGGTCGTCGCCGTGCTCGGCAACCACGACCACCACGACGAACGGCCCGACGAGGTCACCGCCGTCCTGCGCGAGGCGGGTGTACGGGTGCTGGAGGGCGAGGGCACCGTGATCGAGGCCGGGGGGCGGCGGGTGGGGGTCGCCGGCACCAAGGGGTTCGGCGGCGGGTTCGCCGGGCGGAGCGGCGGTGAGTTCGGCGAGCCGCTGATGAAGGAGTTCATCCGGTACACCCGCCGCTGCGCCGACGGGCTGCGGACCTCGCTGGAGGAGCTGGCCGGGCAGGGCTGCGAGGAGCGCATCGCGCTGACGCACTTCGCGCCGGTGCCGGACACGCTGGCGGGCGAGCCGCTGGAGATCTATCCCTTCCTGGGCAGCTATCTGCTGGCGGAGGCGATCGACGCGGCGGGCGCGGACCTGGCCGTCCACGGGCATGCGCACGCGGGCACCGAGCACGGGATCACCAGCGGTGGCGTCCCGGTGCGCAATGTCGCCCAGCCCGTCATCCGCCAGGCGTTCCACGTGTACCACCTGCACGGCGACCGGAGCGGCGGGAAGGCAGCGGCCGGCAGCCGGTAGGTCCCGTACGCGGAGGGGGCCGGCGCCTGTGACACGGCGCCGGCCCCCTCCGCTTCGCTTCGCCGCGTCAGCCCGGCCAGCTGCCCGTCAGGCGGCGGGCGGTCACCGCGCCGGAACGCTCTATCGCCGCCTTCACCACGGCGAAGATCGCGCCCTGGACGGCTGCGGCGAGCAGGATCTCCTTCCAGCGGCGGTCCTCGTCCATGGCGTCGGGGGCGTCGCCCTCGCCCTCGATGGCCTTCCACACCTGCTTGAACGCCATGCCGGCGATCATGCCGCCCGCGGCGCCCAGGACGAGGCCGACCGGCTTGTAGGCGATCTTGGCCGCGTTCACCGGCGGTGGCCCCGGCCGCGGCGGACGAGCATGACCGCGACGATCAGCGCCCCGGCCGCGAGCAGCGGCGTGCGGTGGGTGCGCGCCGCGGTGGCGGCCTGGCCCGCGGTGTCCCGCAGGGGTTCGGGCGCCTTGTCCGCCGCGTACTGTCCGGCCCTGGCCGCGCTCTCGCGTACCTGGGCGGCGGCCTGTGCCGTCTTCTCCAGGAGGGGGTCGGGCGTGCGTTCCCTCAGCTTCTGGGCGACCAGTGCCGCCTTGTCGCGTACCTGGCCGGTGGCCAGGGCGGCCTTCTCCGCGGTCTGCTGCTTCACAGCGGTCGTCCTCTCCTTCGCCTGCGCCTTGATGTCGGCCTTGGCGGCCAGCGCCTCCACGGTCATCCCGAGCTCGTCACGGGTGTGCTCGACCTGCCTGCGCAGGTCCTCGGGGGTGGGGTCTCCGTCGTCCGTCCGGTGTGTGTCGGTCATCGGTGTGCCTTTTCCTTGATCTCTGCCACATCGGCCTTGACGCTGTCGATGGTCTGCCCGGGTGCCGGCGTCCCCGCCTCGGCGAACTGCCGCTTACCCGCCAGGGCGGCGACGGCGGCCACGACCGCCAGCACCGCCGTGACGACCAGGGCCGCCGCCCACACCGGCAGCACCGACGCGAGGGCGGCGATGCACGTCGCCACCAGGGCCTGGGCCGTCAGGAAGCCCAGCAGGCCGGCGGCGCCGAAGAGGCCGCCGCCCTTGCCGTACCGCCTGCCCTTCCGGGTCATTTCCGCCCGGGCGAGCCGCATCTCGTCGCGGACCAGCTCCGAGATCTGCTGCGAGGCACGCGAAACCAGCACGTTCACCGACTCGTCGGTGGCGTGGGCCTGACGCTCCATGGTGCTCATACGAGGTCACCTTGCCTTCCTCGATCGTCCGAATCGCGGGCCGCGCCCATCCGTCCGGCGCAGCGACGCGTGTGCCGGTCCTGGCACGGCTACCCTGTGACCGCCCGGATACCACCCTGTTCATTCCTCCATCCGGCGACGGTCCTCCTCGCTCCAGGCACGGGTGTCGCGGGGCGCCACGTACGGCTCCTCGTCCTCGGGCAGTCCGCCGGCGATGGCGCGCCGACGCGCCATCTCCGCGTCGAATTCGAGGCCGAGCAGGATCGCGAGGTTGGTGATCCACAGCCACACGAGGAACACGACGACGCCCGCGAGGGCGCCGTAGGTCTTGCTGTACGAGGCGAAGTTCGCGACGTAGAACGCGAAGCCGGCCGACGCGGCGAGCCAGACCAGCAGCGCCAGGAAGCTGCCCGGGGTGATCCACCGGAAGCCGCGCCCCTTGGCGTTCGGGGCGGCCCAGTACAGCAGCGCGATCATGACGACGACCAGGAGCACCAGGACCGGCCATTTGGCGATCGACCACACGGTGAGCGCGGTTTCGCCGATGCCGAGGGCGGTGCCCGCCTGCCGGGCGAGGGCGCCCGAGAAGACGACGATGAGCGCGCTGGCGCAGGCGAGAACCATCAGCGTCACGGTCAGGGCGAGGCGCAGCGGCAGGATCTTCCAGACCGGCCGGCCCTCCGGCAGGTCGTAGACGGCGTTCGATGTGCGGATGAACGCGGCGATGTACCCGGAGGCCGACCAGACGGCGACCGCCAGCCCGACGACGGCCATGACGGACCCGACTCCGGCGTTTCCCTGGAGCCGGCTCACCGCGTCGGTGAGGATGTCGCGGGCCGAGCCGGGCGCCAGTTCGCGCAGGTTCTCCATGACCCGCCGGGTGGCGGACTCCCCCGCGATGCCCAGCAGGGACACCAGCACCAGGAGCGCCGGGAACAGCGACAGGACTCCGTAGTAGGTGAGCGCGGCGGCCCGGTCGGCGAGTTCGTCGTCCTTGAACTCTTTCGCGGTGGAGCGCAGCACGGCGAGCCAGGACCGGCCGCTCAGTTCGGTCGGCTCGTCGGGGGCCCGCTCCTCCACTTCCTCGCCGGGTCCCACGTCCGGTGCGGGTACGTCGCCGCCGTGGTGGTGTTCTTCCCGGCCGGTGCCGGGGTGTGGTGTCCGCTTCATACGGTGCGGTTTGCCCGCCGAGCGGTACTCATGTGTGCAAAGGGCCGGTCCGGGGAGGTGGTGCTCCCCGGACCGGCCCGGCTGTGCGGGAGGGGCCGCTATCCCGCGTACGTCTCGAACTCGGCGATCCTCGGTGTGCCACTGGCCGAGGTGATCTCGAAGGTGATCTTGCTCAGGGACGTGGCCGGGATGGAGATCGTGCCGGCTCCGCTGCCGGTCTTGAGCACCGCACCGGTGTCGGCGTTCAGCAGCCGCCAGGCGCCGATGACGCCCTGGGCGCCCGCGGCCTCGCGGATGTTGACGGAGGAGACGGTGGTGGCGGAGCCCCACTTGACGGAGATGGAGCCGGTCGTGCCGGAGGGCGACCAGTAGGTGCTCAGGTCACCGTCGCGCACGCTGCCGTAGCTGGTTCCGCTCGCCTTGCTGGAGCCGTCCGAGCCCGCGCCGAGGCTGAGGTTGGTGCCGGTGGGCGTGGTCGGGTCGGTCGGGTCCGGCGTCGGGTCGGTCGGGTCCGGGGTGGGGTCGGTCGGGTCCGGCGTCGGGGTGGTCGTGGAGCAGTCGCCGTCCGAGACCTTGAGTCCCTTGCCGGCGCCCGCCGTGCTGGTCACGATGGCCGGCACGCAGGAGGCGTCGTCGAGGGTGTACGCGTAGGGGATGCTGACCGAGGTGTTGGACTGCGGGTTCGGGCCGGCCGGGTGGTTCTCCTCGCCGGGCTCGGACCAGGTGATGTTGTCGAAGATGTTGCCGCTGACCTGCCAGTACCCGGTGGCGTCGGTGTAGAAGGTGCCCAGGACGTCCTTGGAGTCCTTGAAGTAGTTGTTGTCCACCTTGGCGTGGGCGCCGGCCCGGGAGTTGATCCCGGATTTGTTCAGCTTCACGTAGTAGTTGTTGTAGATGTGGGCGGTCCCGCCGCGCAGCAGCGGTGTGCGGGAGTCGACGTTCTCGTACAGGTTGTGGTGGAACGTGACGTAGCCGTTGTCGAGCTGGGTCTCGCTGGACCCGATGAGGCCGCCCCGGCCGGAGTTGCGCAGGGTGCTGTACGACAGCGTCACGTACTGGGTGTTGTCCTTCATGTCGAAGAGGCCGTCGAACCCGTCGTCCTCGCCGCCGGACGCCTCCAGGGTCGCGTGGTCGACCCAGACGTTGCGGACGTCGCTCTCCATGCCGATGGCGTCGCCGCCGTTGGAGGTGGGCGAGCCGGACTTCTTGACGTTCTTGACGGTCACGTTCTGGATGATGATGTTGCTGGACTGGCGGATGTGGATGCCCAGTTGGTCGAAGACGGCCCCGCTGCCGACGCCCACGATGGTGACGTTGCTGATCTGCTTGAGCTCGATGACACCGGCCGCCGTGTTGCAGCTGTCGCCGGACACCTTGGCGGTGTTGGCGTGGTTGATGGTGCCCTCGACCTCGATGGTGATCGGGGTGCTGCTGCTGGCCCGGCCGCACAGGGCCTGGTGGATCTGGGTCCCGGTGGTGGCCCGTACGGTCTGCCCGCCCGCGCCGCCGGTGGTACCGCCGTTCTGGCTCGCGTAGCCCGTGGCCCCGCCCGCGACGGCGGCGGATGCCTCGGGCATCGTCAGGACCGCTCCGGCCGCGGCCGCCAGGGCCATCGTGGACAGCGCCGCGGAGAGTCGCAGCGCGACTGGTCGCCTCATGTTCGTTCCCATTCGTCGTCGGTTCACGGGTGCTGGAGCGCGTGCGCGGATGTGTGCCGGGAGCCGGTTCCGCGTACCGCGGTGGTGCGGGCAGTCCGCGGGTCGTGCCGCGGTGTGACGCCTGCCGTCGTGCGACTCACAGAGGGGGAAAGCGCTTTCTGAACGCAGAGAATAGGCACGTCGATGAGGAGAGGACAAGGATGTGAACGTCGAAAGAAGGCGCTTTCTTGATTTGGGCACGACAAGACCGTGACGTTCACGGCCCAACCGGGTCGTAACGACGGCGGACCCCCTCCCCGCCCGGACAACCGGCTGGACGGCGCCGGTGACCACGAACCGGACGCCGGGGAGCCCGGGGGCGTGCCCGGCGCACCGGCCGGGCCGCCGGGCCCAGGGCCGCACCAACTCCGCGAGCCCGCCCGCACCGTGGAGAGAACGTGGCAATTTCCTACGCGGGGGTAGTGGGCGCGCGGCTCTTGCTATACCTTCCGTCTAACAGCTTGCTAGACGCCGCGTCTAACAAGCGAGGGCGGCGTCCGACGGCCGGCGATCTCACCGGGCCGTACACGATGAGGGCCGGACGGCGCCGGGGTCGATCTCTCGAGTCAAGGAGCCGCAGCATGGCAAGCAGCACCGTCCGGCCGGAGGACCAGGACCGGGCCGCCGAGCGGGACGTCGCCCGGCGCCTGCTCGATTCGTCCGCGAAGCTGTCGTACGACCCTGCCACCGAGGTGGACTGGAACACCCCCCTGGACACGGACCACCACGGGGCGAGTCCCGAGTGGAGCACGCTCTACGGCACCGCGTACTGGGGCGAGTTGACGGAGGATCAACGAAAAGCACTGACCCGCCAGGAGGCCGCTTCCGTCGCCAGCACCGGCATCTGGTTCGAGATGATCCTCCAGCAGATGGTGCTGCGCGACATGTACGCCAAGGACCCGACCGACCCGCGCTTCCAGTGGGCCCTGACCGAGGTCGCCGACGAGTGCCGGCACTCGATCATGTTCGCCCGGGGCGCGGCGAAGCTGGGCGCACCGGCCTACCGGCCGCGCCGCCCGGTGCTCGAACTGGGCCGCGCCTTCAAGACCCTGGCCTTCGGCGAGGCGGCGTACGCGGCGATCCTCGTGGCGGAGGAGGTGCTCGACGTGATGCAGCGCGACTGGATGCGCGACGAGCGCGTCGCGCCGTTCGTCCGCACGATCAACAACATCCATGTGGTGGAGGAGTCCCGCCACATGAAGTTCGCCCGCGACGAGACCCGCAGGCGCCTGCGCGACGCGGGCCCGGTGCGCCGCCACCTCAACGCGCTCGTCGTCGCGATCGCCTCGTACTACATCGTCACCAGCATGGTGAACCGGGACGTCTACGCGAACGCCGGCCTGGACGGCGCCCGGGCGCGGGCCGAGGCGAAGACCAACGAGCACCACAAGTCCCTGATGCGGTCGAGCTGTTCGGGGCTGATGGAGTTCCTGGCCTCGGCCCGTCTGCTGACGAAGCCGGCCCTGTTCTTCTACAAGCGCGCCGACCTGATCTGACCCGAGCCGAGAGCCCGAGCCGACCATGACCTACGCCATCACCCAGACCTGCTGCAACGACGCCACCTGTATCGCCGTGTGCCCCGTGAACTGCATCCACCCGACGCCGGAGGAGCGGGACTTCGGCCGTACGGAGATGCTGTACGTCGACCCGGAGACCTGCATCGACTGCGGGGCCTGCGCCGACGCCTGCCCGGTGGACGCTATCTTCCCGGTGGACAGCCTCTTCGGGGCGCGCAAGGAGTACGCCGCCATCAACGCGGCCTACTACGCGGACCGGCGGCCGGAGCCCGCCACCGGGCCCAACTTCCATGCCTGGGGCGCCCCTTCGTTCACGCGCAGCCTGCCGTCCGACTTCGCGCCGATCCGCGTCGCGGTCGTCGGCACCGGGCCCGCCGGGATGTACGCGGCCGAGGACCTGCTGCTGCACACCAACGCCGAGGTGACCCTGATCGACCGGCTTCCGGTGGCCGGCGGGCTCGTCCGGTACGGCGTCGCGCCGGACCACCCGGGGACGAAGGGGGTCGGCGAGACCTTCGCACGGTTCCACGCCCACCCCCGGGTGCGGATGCACCTCGGCGTCGAGGTCGGTACGCACATCTCCGCCGAGGAGCTGTCCGCGCACCACGACGCGGTGATCTACGCGGTCGGGGCCGGCGCCGACCGCCGACTCGCCGTCCCGGGCGAGGACCTGCCGTCGAGCATCGCGGCGACCTCGTTCGTCTCCTGGTACAACGCGCACCCCGAGGTGGCGCCGGACGCCGTGGACCTGTCGCGGGCCGAGCGGGTGGTCGTCGCGGGGAACGGCAACGTGGCGCTCGACGTGGCGCGCATCCTCGTCGCGGACCCGGCGGAACTCGCGGGCACCGACATCGCCGACCACGCGCTGGCCGCGCTGCGCGGCTCCGGGGTGCGCGAGGTCGTGCTGCTCGGGCGGCGCGGTCCCGAGGACGCCGCCTGCACGTCGTCCGAACTGCTCGCGCTCAAGCATCTGCCGGGTGTGGAACTGGTGGTGGACGACCACGATCCGCGCATCGGCCCCGCGATCGAGGGTGCGGCGTCCGGCACCGCGGCCGCGGTGCTGCGGGGGGTCCGCCGGGAGCGCGTGGACTGGACGAACCCGCCCGCCGGGGGGCGGCGCATCGTGCTCCGCTTCCACTCGTCGCCTGTGGAGATCACCGGCCGGGACGACGTGGCGGGCGTCCGGGTCACGGCGGACGGGGGCGAGTCCGCGATACCGGCGCAGCTGTTCCTGAGGGCCATCGGCTACCGGGGCCTGGCCCTTCCCGGTCTGCCCTTCGACGAGGCGAGCGGCACGGTGCCGCACGAGGGCGGCAGGGTGGCGGGGATGCCCGGCACCTATGTCGTCGGCTGGATCAAGCGGGGGCCCTCCGGGGGTATCGGCGCCAACCGCACCTGCGCCGCCGAGACGGTCGGCACGCTGCTCGCGGACGCGGTCGCCGGCGCGCTCCCCTCCCCGGCCCACCCCGTGAAGGCGTTCGGGCGGCTGGTCCGTGGCCGCGCCCGCCAGGTGGTCGACGCCCGGGGTCTGGCCGCGATCGACCGGGCCGAGCGGGCGCGGGGCCGGGACGGGGGCCGCCCCCGGGTGAAGTTCGGCACGATCCCGGAGCTGGTCGCGGCGTCGAAGGGGCGCCGCTAGGGCGACGTGCCGCTGGGGGGGCGCCGCTTCGGGGTGGCGCCCCCGCTCAGAACTCCTCCGGCTCCGGCACCTGGGCCCGGGCCCGCCGGCCGACCACCGCCGCGGCCGCCGCCGCGCTGCCGGCGAAGGCGAGTGCGACCGTCCACGCCTGGTTGAACGCGTGCCCGGTCGCGTGGTCGACGGAGTAGCGGCCGGGGCCGGTCAGGCCGATCGCGGCGGCGGTGAAGCCGAGGAACGCCGGGTACTCGTAACCGCCGCCCTGCGCGAAGAAGCCCGCGGGTGCGTGGACGGCCACCGCGCCCGCCATCGCACCGGCCGCCGCCGCGCCGGCGGCCGGTGTGGCCAGGCCCAGGGCGAGCAGCACGCCGCCGCCCGCCTCGCCGAGCCCGGCGGCGATCGCGCTGTGCTTCGGCGGGTGGAAGCCCATCGCCTCCATCGCGGCGGTGGTCCCCTCGACTCCCCCGCCGCCGAACCAGCCGACGAGCTTCTGGGCTCCGTGCGCGGCGAGCACCGCGCCGGTGCCGACGCGCAGGACGAGCAGACCGAGGTCGTGACGGTTGACGCAGCCCATGGGGGTCTCCGGTGGGTTCCGGGGCCCCGCCCCGACGGCGCGGGCCCCTCGATTCCGTACGACACCACTCTCCGCGCCCCGCGGCACCCGCGGACCGCGGTGTTACTCCATCCGGGTGGCTCACCCCGGGGCGTGAGCCGTGACACAGTGCAACGAATGCCATTGTGCAACTTGTTGCACAATGGCGCGGCGGTGGTTTAGAACTGGGGCGACGCCACAGCGAGGAGCCGCCGCATGAGCCCGTATCCGCACCTTCTGAACCCGCTCGACCTGGGGTTCACCACCCTGCCGAACAGGGTCCTGATGGGGTCGATGCACGTCGGCCTGGAAGAGGTCGAGAACGGCTTCGAGCGCATGGCGGCCTTCTACGCCGAGCGCGCCCGGGGCGGGGTCGGCCTCATGGTCACCGGCGGCATCGCACCCGACGAGCGGGGCTGCTCCTTCCCCGGCGGGGCGAAGATGACCACCGAGGCGGAGGCGGCCGAGCACGCCCGGGTGACCTCGGCGGTGCACGAGGCGGGCGGCCGGATCGCCATGCAGATCCTGCATTTCGGCCGGTACGCGCACCACCCGGGCCTGGTGGCGCCGAGCGCGCTCCAGGCGCCGATCAGCGCGTTCACGCCGCACGCCCTGACCGACGACGAGGTCGAGGCGACGATCGAGGACTTCGTGACGGCGGCGGCGCTGGCCCGCGGCGCGGGGTACGACGGCGTCGAGATCATGGGCTCCGAGGGCTATCTGATCAACGAGTTCATCGCCTCGGCGACCAACCACCGCGAGGACCGCTGGGGCGGCTCGTACGAGAACCGCATCCGCTTCCCCGTCGAGATCGTGCGCCGGGTCCGCGAGCGGGTCGGCGACGACTTCATCATCATCTACCGGCTCTCGATGCTGGACCTGGTGCCCGGCGGCTCGTCCCTGGACGAGGTCGTGCGGCTGGCCCGGGAGATCGAGGCGGCCGGCGCGACGATCATCAACACCGGCATCGGGTGGCACGAGGCCCGCATCCCCACCATCGCGACCTCGGTGCCCCGGGCCGCGTTCACCTGGGTCACCGAGAAGGTGCGCGGGGCCGTCTCCGTACCGCTGGTGACGAGCAACCGCATCAACACCCCCGAGGTGGCCGAGCGGGTTCTCGCGTCGGGCCGCGCGGACATGGTGTCGATGGCCCGCCCGTTCCTCGCCGACCCGGACTTCGTCGCGAAGGCGGCGGCGGGCCGCGCGGACGCGATCAACACCTGCATCGGCTGCAACCAGGCGTGCCTGGACCACATCTTCAGCGGCAAGGTCACCTCCTGCCTGGTCAATCCGCGCGCCTGCCACGAGACGGAACTCGTCCTGTCGCCGACCCGCACCCGCAAGCGCGTCGCCGTCGTCGGCGCCGGACCCGCCGGTCTTGCCTGCGCGGTCACGGCCGCCGAGCGGGGCCATGACGTGACGCTCTTCGACGCCGCCGACGAGATCGGCGGTCAGCTGAACGTGGCCCGCCGGGTCCCCGGCAAGGAGGAGTTCAACGAGACGCTGCGCTACTTCCGCACCCGGCTCACGGAGGAGAAGGTCACGCTGCGGCTGGACACCCCGGTCGGCGCCGGAGACCTCGACGGATACGACGAGGTCGTGGTGGCCACCGGGGTCACGCCCCGCACGCCCGCGATCCCCGGCATCGACCACCCGAGCGTCGTCAGCTACCTCGACGTGCTGCGCCACGGCGCACCGGTCGGCGACCGTGTCGCGCTGGTCGGGGCGGGCGGGATCGGCTTCGACGTGGCGGAGTTCCTGACGGACGGCGGCGAGGAGGCGAGCCTCGACCCGGAGGTGTTCTTCCGTCAGTGGGGCGTCGACACCGAGTACCGGGGGCGCGGCGGCCTCGCGGCCCCGGAGCGCCCGAAGACCACGCGCACCGTCCATCTCCTCCAGCGCAAGACCAGCAAGGTCGGCGCGGGCCTCGGCAAGACCACCGGCTGGATCCACCGCACCGAACTGCGCCACCGCGGGGTCACGATGACCGCCGGCGTCACGTACGACCGGATCGACGACGAAGGCCTGCACCTCACGGTCGGCGACGAGCGGCACGTACTGCCGGTCGACACGATCGTGCTCTGCGCCGGGCAGGACCCGCGCCGGGACCTGTACGAGGAACTGCTCGCCGCCGGCCGCGGCGCGCATCTGATCGGGGGCGCCGACGTCGCGGCCGAGCTGGACGCCAAGCGCGCGATCCGGCAGGGCACGAAGCTGGCCGCCGCCCTCTGAACCGGACGGCCGGGCCTGCCCGGCCGTCCCTAGGATGCACTCCATGTCACTGCCGCACGCGATCCTCACCGCCCTGCTGGAGAAACCCTCGTCGGGGCTTGAGCTGACCCGCAGGTTCGACCGGTCGATCGGCTACTTCTGGTCGGCGACGCACCAGCAGATCTACCGCGAGCTGGGCAAGCTGGAGCAGGCCGGGCAGATCAGGGCACTGGAGCCCGCGCAGCCGGCCCGGGGGCAGAAGAAGGAGTACGAGGTGCTGCCGGCGGGCCGCGAGGCGCTGTCCGCGTGGGTCGCCCGGCAGGAGGACCCCAAGCAGGTCCGCGATCCGCTGCTGTTGCGCATGCGGGCGGCGGCAGTCGTCGGGGCGCCCGGCCTCGACGCGGAGCTGCGCCGCCATCTGGAACTCCACCGGCGGCAGCTGGCGGAGTACCGGGAGATCGAGATCCGGGACTTTCCGCCGGAGCGGGACACACCCGGGGACCGGCTGCGGCACCTGGTGCTGCGGGGCGGCATCGACCTGGAGAACTTCTGGATCGGGTGGATCACCCGCGCGCTGGAGGACTACCCGAAGCCGGCGTGAGGGGCGCCCCGCCACTCGTACCGCGTACGAAATCAGTGGCGCCCCGCACCCACCCGGCGGCGCTGTTCGCGGCGCACGACGCGCGGGCTGCTGATGACCACCCGCGACGGCCCGGCCGTCGGGGCACCGGCCACCGCAGGCGCTGTCTGCGCGTGGGCCCGGGTGAGCAGGACCACGCCCCGGACCGCCGCCACCGTGCCGAGCAGCGCCGGGACCAAACCGGCCGGTCCGCCCTGGAACCGCTCCCCCAGCAGCGCCAGGCCGATGGCCGCGGCGGCGACCGGGTTGGCGAGGGTGACGACGGCGAGCGGGGCCCCGAGCCCGCCCCGGTAGGCGGTCTGGGAGAGCAGCAGCCCGCCCATCGCGAAGGCGGAGACCAGCACGGCGACGACCACCAGGCGCGCGTCGAGCAGCGGTCCGGTGTGGTCGGTCACCGCGACGGTGAGGGTCTGGGTGAGCGCGGAGGCGACGCCGGACGTGATGCCCGAAGCCGCGGCGTGCCGCAGGCCGGGGCGGGCGCCGGGGCGGCTGAGCCCGGCGACGAGCGCCATGGTCCCGGCGCCCACGGCCAGCGCCTCGGTCATGGTCAGGGTCTCGTGCGGGGCAGCGCCGCCCGCCGTCAGGAGCAGGGCGCCGAGGCCGAGCAGGGTCAGGAGCGTGCCGCGCCACTCGGTGACCGTGACCCGGCGGCCCGCGGCCCGGGCGCCGAGCGGGACGGCCGCGACCAGGGTCAGCGCGCCGAGCGGCTGGACCAGGGTGAGCGGGCCGTACTTCAGGGCGGCCACATGCAGCAGCGCACCGCCCGCGTTCAGGCCGACCGCGCACCACCAGGCGCCGCGCCCGAGGAGCCGGAGCGTGCCGGTGCCGGGCGCGGTGCGGCCGGCCAGCCGGGCCTGGGCGACCGCCGCGGCGGCGTAGGCGGCGGCGGAGACGAGGGAGAGCGCGACGGCCGCGAGGGTGGCGTTCACCGGTGCGCCCCGGAGGCGGCGTACGCGGCGGCGTGCTCCCGCTGCCGTACGACGGACGGCCACGGCTGCGGCGGGCGGACCGGTTCGGCGCGCGGGAGGCGGAGCGCGGCGAGTGATACGGAGAGCAGCGCGGCCACCACGATCGAGTCGAGCCAGTAGTGGTTGGCGGTGGCGACGATGACGAACAGCGTGATCGCGGGGTGCAGCAGCCACAGCCAGCGCCACCGGGAGCGGGTCGCGACGACCAGCCCGGCGCCGACCATGACGGCCCAGCCGAAGTGCAGCGAGGGCATCGCGGCGAACTGGTTGGCCATGGAGTCGGTGGCCGGCTGCGCCCCGTACACCGAAGGTCCGTACACCCGGCCGGTGTCCACGAGGTGGGCGGCGGCGAGCAGGCGCGGCGGGGCGAGCGGGAAGAGCAGGTGCAGGGCGAGCGCGGCGCCGGTGAGCGCGGCGAGGACCCGGCGTGCCCAGACGTAGTGGCGGGGGCTGCGCCAGTAGAGCCAGACGAGGAAGAGCAGCGTGGCCGGGAAGTGCACGGTCGCGTAGTAGGTGTTCGCCAGGTGGATCAGCGACTCGTCGTGCAGCAGCAGGCCCTGGACGGCGCCCTCGCCGGGCAGGTGCACGGCGCGCTCGACGTCCCAGACGTGGCCCGCGTTGCGGAACGCCTCGTCCACATGGCCGTTGGCCGCCTGGCGGCCGAGCTTGTAGATCAGGAAGAGCCCGACGACGAGCAGAAGCTCGCGGACCAGGGGCGGGCGGGCATACGTGTCCGGCTTCCGATCGGCGGGCGTGTTGCCGGCGTACCTCATCCGGTGCCCCTTCGCTGATGCTCCTCGGCGGTCGTCCGCCCTTATCGATACGCCAGTGTACCGATACGTCGGCGTATCGGTACACTGGCGTATCGATGGACCTCGTCGCAGAGTCGCAGAGAGGGAGAGCACATGTCGCCGCAGCAGACCGAGCAGGAGCAGCCCCCCGCGCAGCGCCGCTCGAAGATCACGCCGGAGCGGGCCCAGGAGCTCTACACCGCCGTGCTCGACATGCTGAGGGAGAACGGCTATGAGTCGCTGACCATGGAGGGGGTCGCCGCCCGGTCCCGCTGCGGCAAGTCCACGCTCTACCGCCAGTGGGGCTCGAAGCCCGAGCTGGTGGTGGCCGCCCTGCACGGCACCCGGCGCGGCGCCCTGCGGAAGATCGACACCGGTTCGCTGGCGGGTGACCTGGTGGAGGCGGCGCGGGCGATCGGCGAGGGCGCGGGCCGCGACACGCCGCTGATGCTGGCGCTGAGCCATGCGGCGCTGCAGAGCCCGGAGCTGCTGTGCGCCCTGCGTGAGTCGCTGATCCTGCCGGAGCTGGCCGCGATCGACGCGATCGTACGACGCGGGGTGGAGCGCGGCGAGGTGGCGCCGGACAACCCGGCGGCGGAGTTCGTCTCCGCGCAGCTGCTCGGCGTGATGCGGGCCCGCCCGATGCTGGCGGGGGCCCATGCGGACGAGACCTACCTCGTCCGCTTCGTGGAGGGCGCGGTGCTTCCCGCCCTCGGCCTGGACGCCCCGGCGTCCGGGTCCTGACAGACGTGGGCCGTCGTCCGAGCGGATGGCGGCGGCCCGCCCGCGCCGCACCGTGGGGACGGGGGCGGCGCGCAACCCGGCCGGCCGGTGACTTCTCCGAAGTCACCGGCCGTTCGTGTACCTGGCACCCCCTCCTATCGTCCTCTTGACGATAAGGCGGAAAGCTCGTTATCGTCGTCATGACGAAAAAGAGATCAGGGGGTCCCCATGGCCGACATCACCCGCCGCTTCGGCTGGCGCCATCTCCGCTCGGCGCCCACCGCCCACATCCGCCACCACAAGCGCGGCCGGCTCGCCCACGACGGCGCCGGACTGAGCTTCTGGTACCGGTCGCTGAGCGCCGCGCTCTCCGAGGTGCCGGTCAACGACCGCGAGCTGGCCATGGCGTTCCACGCGCGCACCTCCGACTTCCAGGACGTCACGGTCCAGGCCACCGTCACCTACCGGATCAGCGACCCGGCCGAGGCCGCCGCCCGCCTCGACTTCTCCGTCGACCCGGACACCGGCGCCTGGCGCGGCGCACCCCTGGAACAGATCGCCACCCTCCTCACCGAGACCGCCCAGCAGCACACCCTGGACGTGCTGGCCCGCACCCCGCTGGCCGGCGCCCTGGTGGACGGCGTCGCCGCCGTCCGCGAGCGGGTGGCGGCCGGTCTCGCCGCCGAGCCGAGGCTCCCCGCCACCGGCATCGACGTGGTGGCCGTGCGCGTCGTCGCCATCCGCCCCGAGGCCGAGGTGGAGCGCGCTCTGCGCACCCCCGCCCGCGAGCAGATCCAGCAGGAGGCCGACCGGGCCACGTACGAGCGGCGCGCCGTGGCCGTCGAGCGCGAGCGGACCATCGCCGAGAACGAGCTCGCCAGCCAGATCGAGCTGGCCCGGCGCGAGGAACAGCTGGTCGAGCAGCGCGGCACCAACGCCCGCCGCGAGGCCGAGGAGAGCGCCGCCGCCGACGGGGTACGCGCCGAGGCGGAGGCCGCCCGCACGGTGCGGCTGGCCGGGGCCGAGGCCGAGGCGGCCCGGCAGGTGGGCGCGGCGCGCGCCGAGGCCCAGGCGGCCTGGCTGCGGGCGCACGGCGAGGTGGAGGCCGGGACGCTGCACGCGCTGGCGGCCACCCGGCTCGCCGAGAACCTGCCGCACATCGACAGCCTCACCCTGTCGCCGGACGTGCTCACGGGCCTGCTCAGCAAGCTGGGCCGCCCGGAGGCCGGGGCGTGAGCCTGGCCCCGCGGGCGGTCCTGGTCCACCGCACCACGGAGTACGAGGAGCTGCTCGCCCGCCACGGCACGCGCGGCCAGGCCGCGTTCGTCCTGGCCGCGCGGGGCCGGTCCATCGAGGAGGTGGCCCGCCGGCACGAGCGCACCCGGCAGGCCCTGGCGGATGTGGCGGCGGCCGTTCCGCTCACCTGGCGGCACTGCCGGGTGGAGCGGGCCGACCTGGACCGGTTCCTGTTCGCGCCCGAGGACGTGGTGGTGGTCGTCGGGCAGGACGGCCTGGTCGCCAATGCCGCGAAGTACCTCTCCGGCCAGCCGGTCATCGGCATCGACACCGACCCGGGCCGCAATCCGGGCGTACTGGTGCGCCACCGGCCTGCCGACGCGGCGGCGCTGATGCGGGCGGCCGTGGCGCCGGGCGGCCGGGCCGACGCGCTGACGATGGTGGAGGCGGTGGCGGACGACACGCAGCGGCTGCTCGCCCTGAACGAGGTCTACCTCGGCCCGCCCGGCCATCAGACCGCCCGCTACCGGCTCGGCCCCGACACGGCGGACTCCCCCGCCGAGCCGCAGGCGTCCTCCGGCGTCCTGGTCGGCACCGGCACCGGGGCGACCGGCTGGCTGCGCTCGCTCTGGCAGGAGCGCCGCAGCACCCTCCCGCTGCCCGGGCCCGCCGATCCCCGGCTGCTCTGGTTCGTCCGGGAGGCGTGGCCCTCGCCGTCGACGGGTACGTCGTTCGTCTCGGGCGAGCTGGGGCCCGGCCAGGGGCTGCGGCTGACCGTGGAGTCGGACCGCGTGGTGGTGTTCGGCGACGGGATGGAGGCGGACGCGCTGGAGCTGACGTGGGGGCAGAGCGTACGGCTCGGCGTCTCGGAGACCTCGCTGCGGCTGACGGTATGAGCTACGGGGCGGGCGCGGCCCCCCCGTAGGCTCGACGCCCACCGTCCCCTCCGGAGGAGCAGCATGGCCACCGAGAACCCCGTCGCCCCTTCCCGTAACACCCTGCCGCCCCGGGCCCAAGCGGCACTGGGGGTCGGCGTCGTCGTGCAGGACGCGCTGGGCCGGATCCTGCTCGGCCGGCACCACAGCGGCACCTGGGAGCTGCCCGGCGGCAAGGTCGACCCGGTGCCGGAGTCCGTCGCGGCGGCGGCCGTGCGCGAACTGCGCGAGGAGACCGGGCTGGTTGTCACCGAGGACGAGGTCACCGTCTTCGCGATGCTGCACGACGCCCTCGGCGGGATCAACCGCGTGACGATGGCCGCCCTGGTGCGCGTGGACACCGGCACGGCACGGGTGACCGAGCCGCATCTGATCAGCACCTGGGAGTGGACCCCGCTCGACGCGCTGCCGTCGCCGCTCTTCGACCCGTCGGCGCAGATCCTCGCGACCTGGCGCCCGGACCTGGGTATCCCCCACCCGCCCGTGCACCGGCTCCCCCTCGCACCGAAGAGCCCCAGGTGAGCCCCTAACCGAATTAATCGTTTGCCTAGGAACCATAGGCACAGTTAGCTTCGTGGGTATGAAGGCCCTGACCGAGCAGGACATCCGCTCATCGTTCGTGAATTGCTCCAAGGGGGAAGCCAAGCGTCTGCCGCTCCCCCGGGATTTCGAGGAGCTGCCGTGGGACGACCTCGACTTCCTCGGCTGGCGCGACCTGTCCGCGCCGGGACGCAGCTACATCGTCACCGAGCACGAGGGAAAGCCCGCCGGGATCTCGCTGCGCTTCCCGTCCCAGCAGCGCGGCTTCCTGCATCGGAGCATGTGCTCGCTCTGCCTGACCACGCACCCGGGCAGCGGGGTGTCCCTGATGACCGCCCGCAAGACCGGTCCCGCCGGGCGCGACGGCAATTCCGTCGGTCTGTACATGTGCACCGACCTGGCCTGCTCGCTGTACGTGCGCGGGAAGAAGGCGGTGGCCTCCGGGGCCCGGTTCAAGGAAAGCCTGACCACGGAGGAGCAGATCGCCCGCACCGTCGACAACCTCCACGCGTTCGTGACGAAGCTCTTCAGCTGAGCCGGACGCCGCGGACGCGCGCCCCGGTGGACGTCCGGGGCGCGCGCCCGTCCGTCACCTCGTGAACAGGTCCGCGCAGTCCGGCGCCGGGTCCTGTCCGCCGCCGACGCCCCCGAGCACGGTGACCTGATTCACCAGCCGGACCGGGTCCGGGCCGACGCCGGTCCGCTCGGCCGTGACCGTGAGCGCCACGGTGTTGACGCCGCGCGGTTCCAGGAAGCCGGACGGGATGACGAACTCCCGCTGCGGGACGACATGGTTGAAGCCGGGCCGTGGTGCGGTACCGGCGCACACCCGGCCGGTCGCTCTTGAGCGAGCCGGTCCGCGTCCACGAGGCCCGGGGCGGCCTGGGCGGCCGGGGCGGCCGGGGCGGCCGGGGCGGCCGACGAGATCCGGCACACCGGCTGCGGCCCCGAGGGCAAGCCGTGCCACCGCGGCGGCCGGGCCTGCCTGGAGGGACTGATCCCCGTACCCGCTCTGCTCGCCGCCCGGGCGGGCCCGGAGCGCGTCGTGGTCCACGGGGAACCGGCCGCGCTCGACGGGCCTGGACCTGGCGGAACTCCCGGACCGGCCCGCGGACCGACCCCCGCGACGACATCGTGCAGGCCGGCGCTATCCTGGCCGCCACACCGGACACGGGGTGCCCCGCGCAGGGGCTGAGATCACACCCGTCGAACCTGAACCAGTTAGCACTGGCGGAGGGATGTCTTCATGTCGTTGCCCCATGCCCAGGACGAGCGCGCCGCTTTCGGCGGGCGCATGCCCACCGCCCCCGGCGATCTGCGCGTCGAGGCGCACGGGATAGCCCCGGTCCCCGAGGACCGCCGCTACGGCCGGGCGGGCCGGCTGTTCACCGTCTGGTTCGCGCCCAACCTGACCATGACCGGCGTCTTCACCGGCACCGTCGGCATCGCGCTCGGCCTGGACTTCGCGACGGCCCTCGCGGCCGTCGTGCTCGGTACCCTCGTCGGCGCCGCGCCGACCGCGTATCTGGGCACCTGGGGCAGCCGCACCGGTTCCGGCCAGCTGCCTCTGGCGCGGCTGGCGTTCGGGCCGGGCGTGGTGCTGCCGGGCGCGCTGCAATGGCTGTCGTCCATCGCCTGGGACGCCCTGATCGGCCTGTTCGGCGGGGACGCGCTGGCGCAGCTGTGCGGCTGGCCGTTCTGGCTGGGGGTCCTGGTCATGATGGCCGCGCAGGGCGCGCTGGGGGTGCTGGGTTACGAGGTCATCCACCGGCTCCAGACCGTCATGACGTTCGCCCTGGCCGCCGCCTTCGCCGTGCTCGCCACCAAGCTCCTGGACGGGGCCGACCCGGTGACGACCTCCGCCGTGCACGGCGCCGACCGGGCCGGGGCGTTCGTCCTGACCTGCACCGTCGCCCTGAGCCTGGCGTTGTCCTGGGCGCCGTACGCGAGCGACTTCAGCCGCTATCTGCCGCGCGAGACGTCCCGGGCGCGCATGTTCTGGTGCACGCTGGGCGGGATCAGCGCGTCCTTCGTGGCGGTCCAGGCCATCGGACTGTGGGGCGCCTCGGTCTTCACGGACCAGACCGCGCGCGGCGTGGACGCGCTGCTCGGCGGGGGTGCGCTCGGGGCGTTCGGGCTGCTCGCGGTGGCGCTGGCCGCGCTGTGCAGCAACGCGATGAACGACTACAGCGGTTCGCTCGCGTTGCAGACGATGGGGGTACGCCTGCCGCGCCCGGCGGCCGCGGCGCTCGCCGCCGCCCTGGGCTTCCCGCTGGTCCTGTGGATGCACGCGGCGGACACGACGGCCCGCTTCCAGAACGTGCTGCTCCTCGTCGGCTACTGGATCCCCGGCTTCGTGGCGATCGTCTCCGTGGACTGGCTGGCCCGCGCCCGGGCCCGGCGGGGCGCACCCGTCGACCTCGCCGCCGAGCACGCCCGGCCGCGCCCCTGGTGGCCGGCGCTCGCCGCGTTCGCCGCGGCCTTCGCGGCGGCGGTGCCGTTCATGAGCACCGGCCTGTACGTGGGCCCGGTGGCCGAGGCGCTGCACGGGGCGGACCTGGCGTACGGGGTGGCCTTCCTCGCGGCGCTCGTGGTGTACGCCCCGCTGCGGATGCGCCGGCCGCGCTGACCCACTCTTCCCACCCTCGCCGACGCCTCAACCTCCGGGTCCGTCAGCGGTATTGACCCCATGAAGCACTTCAACAGTTTCAGTATCTTCGACTCACACGGTACTCCCGCGAAATGGCGCCCCGACGACCGACGACACTGCCACCGCCGCCTTCACCACACGCGCCCCCGCGACCGGCGAGCGCTTCGCCGAGCACCCGGTGGACGGGCCGGTGCGGGTCGGGCCGGGGCGCGCTGCAGCCGTCAGGGCATCCGGGCCGTGCCCGTCGGCGCGCACTGCATCTGCTTCTCCGAGGGGATCTCCCCGCACACGCTCATGGAGTCGAGCGGCGCCTCCTCGGAGACCCCGAGCATCTTGGTGTACGAGTCGTGCTCGAAGCGGATGAGGGCGTCCAGCTCCATTCCCCGGGCGTCCTTGATGATCACCTTGTCACCGACGGCCCCGCCCTCGATCCGGCCCCAGACCGCCTGGCAGGCGGCGCTGTAGCGCAGTTCGATCTGCATGCCGCGCAGGTAGGTGCTCTTGGCGGTCTTCGCGTCCCACTGGCACTCCATGGCCTGGGGATCGTTGCGCCAGCAGGTGTCCGATGTGCACTTGACCCGGATGTCGCCGGCGCCCGGGACGAGGTCCGCGCCCTGTCCGCCCGCCTTCTTGCTCTCGGTGCGGGTCTTCGCGGCGTCCGGGACCTGGTCCGCTCCCGCGAGGTACGGGGAGAGGAGCCCGGTCGCCACCGAGCCCATCAGGGCGCCCGCCGCGATGTAACCGATGACCGCGCAGCGCCGCCGCCATGACACCCCGGGCCGCTCGCCCGGCGTCCGCGCCGCCCCGGCGGCCGTGTCACCGGCGGCGGTGTGCGGGGCCGTCGGCCGGTCCCGGCCGCCCGTGACCGGCACCGGCTCCATGACGGGCGCGCCCGCTCTGGCCAGCAGGTCGAGCAGGGGTTCCGGCGGGGTGCCCGCCACGGCCGCCAGCTCCTCGACCGCCACGGGGGTCGGCAGCTGCTTGCCGTTGAGAAACCTCTCCCACGAGGAGCGGCTGTAGTGCGTACGGTCAGCCAGCCCGCCGAAGCTGAGCCGGGCACCCTCCTTGATCCTCCGCATCTCAGCGCCCAGTTGTGCGCGGGCCGTTGCCGTGGCATCCGGTGCCGGGTTCTTCGGATCCGACTTGGCGTTCGACATGCAGGAGCCCCCTCGTCATGTGCGCCCCACGCGCCGTCTCCTCCCCCGGACCGACGCGGCGCGAGGGACAGAATAGATCGGGTGCACGACAGCTCCGCAGCAGCTCGAACGCGTGGCGCGGCGCGGACATGGGCCTGCCTGCCCCGCCGGCCGCCTGGGCCTTCAGGGCGCCGCGAAGGTCTGCGCGGGGTGCCACATAACCGTGCACGCGATGCCAACACCCGGGCGGGAGCCGTGGGCATCCTCATCGCAAGCACATCACTCCGGGTGAGGGCAGAAGCCCTTGCGGTCACCTCCAGGGCCATCGGCGTACCTGCGTTCCCCCGGGAATACCGAAGGGCGGTTCCGGATTTCTCCGGAACCGCCCTTCGGGTACCCGCAACGACGAGTCGGCGCGCGCTCAGTGGTGGCCGTGGGCGGTGCTCGATGCGCCGCTGAACAGCCGTGCGACGGCCCGGAAGGGCAGCGTGACCACCGTGGCGATGGCGCCGCCGATGGAACGGAACACATCTGCGATCGCCTTCAGCATGGCTACTCCTCTGTTCGGTCGCACCCCTCCGCCGGAGTGCCGCGGTCCTCTGTCTGCCACCGGGTACCCGGGCTCTCGGCGGAGAAACGTCAGGCGCAGCGCAGGCCAACAGGTCCCGAAAGGCCCACATGGCCATATGAGTGGCCTTTACACCCTTTGAAGGCATACCGAGTTACCGGTCTCCGCGCGTCCACCACGACGTTGAAAATTTTCGCAACATATGACCGATATGCGGATTCGATTTAACCGGATCGCGACCTGACCAGCCTTGACGCACCCACAGGCAGTTGGAATCGTCTGCACAGGCGCTGCCGAATCGGGCAGCCGCCATGAATTGACTCATTACAACGCAAGGTTGACGCTTCATGCCCGGCGCACCACCCGCCCTCGGCGCTCCTACCCGTGCAGCACCGTCGGCACACAACAGACTCCCCCACAGGGGCGTCTCCGCACCAGTCATTTTCTGACCTCGAGAGTCCGCACATCCCGTCCGAGCGCTCGCAACCCGGGGCCCGGTCAACGCGGCCAAGCGTCCGGTCACACACCGGATCTGCGGGCCAACTTTCAAGAAAGGCCGGCTCACAGTGCTGCGTTATATCGCCCGCAAAGCAGTCGGCTGGTTTTTGATGATCGCAGTCGCAACCAACCTGACGTATTTCCTCGCCAATGCATTCCTTAAGCCCGCGTCGAATTACACCGCGTTGCGACCGCCTCGAACACCAGCCCAGATCAACCGATCGCTGGCACAATTCAATCTCAATCCGGACAAGCCGATCCTGGATCGGTGGTGGGACTGGATTTCCGGGATCGTGACCCATTTCGACTGGGGTCAGTCGCCGACCGGGGGCAGTGTCAACGACCAGGTCGCCTACCGGATCTTCGTCAGCGGCCAGCTGGTCATCGCCTCGACGATCCTGTCCATCGTCATCGGCGTAGGGCTCGGTGTCTACACCGCCTCCCGCCAGTACAAGGCCGGCGACCGGGTGTGGCAGGGCATCTCCGTGATCTCCTTCAACACCCCCTCCGCCGTGGCCTCGCTCGGCGTGGTGCTCGCGGCCATCTGGCTCAACCAGTCCCTCGGCGACACGCTGCTGCCGGTCGCCGGAGCGCAGAGTCCCGAAGTCTCCGGGTTCTGGCCGGTGCTGGGGTCGAGAGTGGTGCACGCGATCCTTCCCACGGTGTCGCTGACATTCATTTCGTACGCCGGATACCACCTGCTGCAGCGCTCACTCCTGCTGGACAACATCAACTCCGACTATGTGCGCACCGCACGGTCGAAGGGGCTGACCCGGAAACAGGCCATCTACCGGCACGGGCTGCGGACTTCGATCATTCCCGTCGCCACCCAGGTCGCCTTCGCGATGCCCGCCCTTTTCACCGGCGCGGTGATCACGGAAACCGTCTTCGCATGGCACGGCATGGGTGAGTACTTCGCCAAGACCATCAGCACGAACGATGTGCACGGCGCCGTCGCCGTCGCGGCCTTCGGTGCCCTCATGACGGCCATCGGCGCGATCCTGGCCGACCTCGTCGTCGTGGCCCTCGACCCCAGGATCAGGGTGAGCTGACGTGGCCATCAACATGCCCGGCGCCGGAACCGCCCCCGAAGAGGCCCCGGAGATCGCCGAAGTACTGGAGCCCGGCGCGACCGGCGGGAAGCGCCTCTCTCCGACCAGGCTCTACGTGCGCCGCTTCGCGCGCAACAAGCCCGCGCTCGGCGGACTCATCCTGTTCGTCCTGCTGGTGCTCTTCTCGCTGTTCGGCCGGTTCCTGACCGACTGGAACTACGAGGAAGCGGACTTCACCGCTCTCTCCGTCGCACCTGGGGTCGGCGGCCATCTCCTGGGCACCAACGGCGCGGGCAACGACGTCTACGCCCAGCTCGTGCACGGCCTCGGCAGGTCGCTGATCATCGCCGTGTCGGTGTCGCTCATGACGACCGCCATCGCCGGTCTCTTCGGCACCACCGCCGCCTACTTCGGCGGCAAGGTCGAGCGGGCGATGCTCGGCTTCGTGCACTTCCTGCTCGTCCTGCCCTCGTTCCTCATCATCGCGCTGGTCGGTACGCACTACCGCGGTGAGTGGAAGGTGCTGGTCGTGGTCCTCACGCTGTTCGGCTGGATGCTGACCGCCCGGGTGATCTGGTCCCTGGCCACGTCCCTGCGGGAACGCGAGTATGTGCTGGCGGCCCGTTTCATGGGCGTCAGCGCGATCCGGACCATCGTCCGCCACCTGGTGCCGAACATCGGGTCCCTGCTGATCGTGACGTTCACCCTCGGTGTCGCCTCGACCGTGCAGTCCGAGACGGCGCTCTCCTTCATCGGGTTCGGCGTCAAGCAGCCCGATGTGTCCCTCGGTTCCATGCTGGCCGACGGGCAGAACACCCTGTCCACCGCCCCTTGGCTGTTCTACCTTCCAGCGGCCCTGGTCGTCCTGCTCACCGTGGCCATGGCACTCATCGGTGACGGTCTGCGCGACGCCCTGGACCCCACATCGCAGTCTGGAGGCCGCGCATGATCGAGCAGCGCGCAGTCAAGACCGAGCCCGGAACCCAGCGTGCCCTGCTGTCCGTGCGCGACCTGAAGGTGGCCTTCCCCTCGGAGTCCGGCCGGGTGGACGCCGTACGCGGTGTCTCCTTCGACCTGCACCGCGGCAAGACCCTCGGAATCGTGGGCGAGTCGGGTTCCGGCAAGTCCGTCACGTCGATGGCCGTCATGGGGCTGCTTCCCGAGTACGCGTCGGTCACCGGCGAGATCCTGCTCGACGGGAAGAACCTCCTCGACCTGGACGACCGCCGGATGTCCAAGGTCCGCGGCCGGCAGATCGGCATGATCTTCCAGGACCCCCTCTCGTCGCTCACGCCGATCTTCAACATCGGGGCCCAGATCGTCGAGTCCCTGCAGATCCACCAGGACATCTCGTCCGCGGTCGCCTGGAAGCGGGCCGTCGAGCTCCTGGACCTGGTTGGCATCCCCAACCCGGACCGCCGGGCCAAGGGGTTCCCGCACGAGTTCTCGGGCGGTATGCGGCAGCGGGCCGTGATCGCCATGGCCATCGCGAACGATCCCGACCTGATCATCGCCGACGAGCCGACGACCGCCCTGGACGTCACCGTCCAGGCACAGATCCTGGACGTCCTCAAGACGGCCCAGCGCGAGACCGGCGCCGCGGTCATCATGATCACCCACGACCTCGGGGTGGTGGCCGGCTCCGCCGACGACGTCATGGTGATGTACGCCGGACGTCCGGTCGAGCACGCCGGGGTGGACGAGCTCTTCGCTCAGCCCCGGATGCCCTACACCATCGGCCTCATGGGCGCGATTCCCCGCCTGGACGACCGCGACCGGGAGGCCCTGACGCCGGTTCCGGGCACTCCCCCGCTGCTGGTGGACCTGCCCGACGCCTGTCCCTTCGCGGCGCGCTGCCCCGCGGTCGAGGACGCCTGCCGGGAGGCCGAGCCGCCGCTGCTGACGATCGGCGAGGCCGGCACCGGTGCCGCACACTCCGCCGCCTGCCGGCGTGCCGAGGAGATCGAGGACGGCGCCATCGGCGGCGAGCCGATCTTCCCGGTCCCGGCCGTGCGGGAGGACCGCGTCGCGGACGTCCCCCGCGAGGACCGGCCCAGGGTCCTGGAACTCTCCGGGGTCACCAAGACCTTCCCGCTCACCAAGGGCGGCCTGCTCAAGCGCAAGGTGGGCACGGTCTTCGCCGTCAACGGCATCGACCTGGACATCCGCGAGGGCGAGACGCTCGGCCTGGTCGGCGAGTCGGGATGCGGGAAGACCACCACCCTGCTGGAGATCATGGGACTGAAGCCGCCGGAGCAGGGCAGCATCGCCGTCTGCGGCCGGGACACGGCCGGACTGAAGCGGAAGCAGGACATCAACGCCGTCCGCCGCGACATGCAGATGGTCTTCCAGGACCCCATGGGCGCGCTGGACCCCCGCATGACGGTCTTCGACATCCTCGCGGAGCCCCTGCGCGCGGCGGGCGAGCGCGACAAGAAGGTGCTCACCACCAAGGTCGCGGAACTCATGGAGCTGGTGGGGCTCGACCCCGAGCACCGCGACCGCTTCCCCTCGGCCTTCTCCGGTGGTCAGCGGCAGCGCATCGGCATCGCGCGGGCGCTCTCCACCAAGCCCCGGCTGCTGGTGCTCGACGAGCCGGTCTCGGCGCTCGACGTGTCGGTGCAGGCCGGTGTCATCAACCTGCTCAACGAGCTCAAGGCCGAGCTGGGTCTGTCGTACCTCTTCGTCGCCCACGACCTGTCGGTGGTGTGTCACATCTCCGACCGGGTGGCGGTGATGTACCTGGGCCGGATCGTCGAGATCGGAACCACCGACGCCGTCTTCGACAACCCCAGGCACCCGTACACCAAGGCGCTCCTCTCCGCGATCCCGCTGCCCGACCCGGTGGCCGAGCGCACGCGCGAACGCGTCCTGCTGCAGGGCGACCTTCCGAGCCCCACCGACGAGACGCCGGGCTGCCGGTTCGTCTCCCGGTGCCCCCTTCACGCCACGCTGTCGGAGCCCCAGAAGGAACGGTGCCGCGGGGTCACTCCCCTGCTCACCGACAGGGGCGACCCGGACCACCGCGACGCATGCCACTTCGCGGGCACGACCACGTCTGCCGACAACTAACCAAGCCAGAAAGGCCAAGGCCGTCATGAGAAAAATCTCTCTGAGCCTGGTGGCGCTCGCCGCCGCCTCGTCTCTCGTCCTCACCGGGTGCAGCAGCGACTCCAACGACTCCAAGGAGCCGAAGTCGAAGGGCGCCACCGCCGAGAAGGACGTCCTGACTTCGTACAACCCCCAGCCTGCGAGCAACCTGAAGCAGGGCGGCAAGCTGACCCTCCCCATCGTGGAGATCCCCGACCAGCTCAACGCGCTGAACGGTGACGGGTCGCTCTACACTGCGAAGATCGCCTGGTTCTACATGCCGCAACTGTCCTTCAATGACCCGAAGGGCAACATCACCTTCAACAAGGACTACCTGACCGACGTCAAGCAGGAGACGGTGGGTGGCAACACCCAGGTCACGTACACCATCAACCCGAAGGCCAAGTGGAACGACGGCAAGGACATCGACTGGACGTCCTTCCGTGACACCTGGACCGCCCAGAACGGGAAGAACAAGGAGTACAACGTCAGCTCGACCGACGGGTACTCCAGCATCACCGGCGTGAAGCAGGGCAAGGACGCCAAGCAGGCGGTCGTCACCTACAAGGGCACGTTCGTCTACTGGAAGTCCCTCTTCTCCTCGCTCGTCAACCCGCACATCGCCAAGCCCGGGGACTTCAACAAGGCGTACGTGGGCAAGCCGCACGCGGAGTGGGGCGCCGGTCCGTACACCATCTCCAAGTTCGACGCCAAGGGCGGCACCGTCACCTACAAGCCCAACCCCAAGTGGTGGGGCGAGAAAGCACATCTGGACGAGTTCACCTTCGTCCAGATGGAGGCGAGCGCCAGCATCAACGCGTTCAAGAACGGCCAGATCGACGGGGTCTCCGCGGCCAACGCGGAGGAGCTCAACCAGGTGAAGGGTGTGAAGGGCACCGAGCTGCGCCGCGGCACGACCACCGCGAACAACCTCCTGGTCTTCAACAGCACCTCGCCGCAGCTGAAGGACCTCGCGGTGCGCAAGGCCGTGATGGAAGGCATCGACCGCTCCCAGCTCGCGAAGATCACCTTCCAGGGGATGGGCTACACCGAGCCCCTGCCTGGCTCCTTCAACCTCTACCCCTTCCAGAAGGGGTACCAGGACAACTTCGGCAACCTGGTGAAGTTCGACGCCGAGAAGGCGAAGAAGGAACTGGACGCCGCAGGCTGGAAGGCCGGCTCGGACGGCGTCCGCGCCAAGGACGGCAAGAAGCTTGAGCTGAGCTTCCCGACCATCGGCGACAGCTCCACCGTCAAGGCGCGTGCCACCGCCATCGCCCAGATGATGAAGAACATCGGCGTCAAGGTGAACGTCGAGGCGCACCCGTCCGCCGACTTCAACAAGGTGTTCACCAAGCGCGCCTTCGACATCTTCGGCATGGGTTTCATCTCCAGTGACCCGAACGGCCTGCTCTACATCTGCCAGATGTACTGCTCCGACTCGACGCTGAACGTCTCGCGCTCGGTCCCGAAGAGCATGGACGAGGAGACCAAGGGCGTCACCAACCTGCCGACCCTGGACGAGCAGATCAAGGCCGGTAACGAGGTCGAGAAGAAGGCCATGGAGACCTACGGCATCATGCCGATCCACAACGGCCCCACCATCTGGGCCGTCAAGAAGGGCCTCGCCAACTTCGGCGCCGCCCAGTTCTACGGGCACTACGGAAACATGGGCGCTCCCGAGCTCATCGGCTGGCAGAAGTAATCCCTTCCGGGGTTCCGCCACTCGGAACCCCGGAGCACGGCACCGCCCGGCAGACCACTGGTCTGCCGGGCGGTGCCGTGTCCGCACGACGGTCCTACCGGCTCAGCTCCGTGCGCCGGCGTGACAGGCTCGCGGCCTGCCGTACGTCGGTGAGGGGGCGCAGCCGGTAGGTGTACGTGTACTCCCGGTCGGCGGGCAGTTTGTACGCGTCGTGCGTCTGCGCGCCCCAGCTGTTGTCGCCCCCGACGCCCATCTGCCGGTGGTTGACCCGCAGGACGACCTCATCACGGGGGGTGAGCTGGTAGTCGTGGCGGGCGCCCACGGACAGGTCCTCCGGGGTGAAGTGCGAGGCGTTGACCTCCAGGAGCCCGTCGCCGCTGACGAGCAGGCCGCGGCCGTGCCGGTCGGTGAGCGCCGCCCAGCGCACATCGGTCTTGTTGCCGTTCTCCTGCGGGCGCAGGTACGGGGTCCACTGCTCCGTGACGGTTCCCGACCAACGTCCCACGTCCGTACCGTCCTTGCGGTCCCAGTGGTTCTCCTCCGGGCCGCGCCCGTAGTAGTGGAGGTGTTCCAGGGCAGCGGGCAGGTGCAGGATCGTCCCGATCTCGGGGATGTACGGGAGGCTCGTCGCACCGGGGGCCAGGGTGTTCTCGACCTTGATCTCACCGTTGCCGAAGACCGTGAGGGTCGTGGTGTACGCCGACGGAGTGCTCGTCGGCAGCGTTCCCTCGACCGTGATTTCGACCGCGTGCCCGCCGTGCCCGCGCACGGTCACCCCGGTCACCTCGCGCCGGGCGCCCGCGTCCCGCCAGGTCCGGTTGCGGACATGCTGTCCGTTGCCCTGGTCGTTGTCCGTCGGGGCGCGCCAGAAGTTGGGCACCGGGCCGGAATCGAGGAGCCGGGTACCGGCCGCCTCGTACGAGGTGATGAGTCCGGTCGACCGGTCGACGACGACCTTGAAGCCGCGGCCCGTGACGGTGACGTCCGTCGTGCTCTCGCGGAACGACAACTCGGGGGTTCCGGCCGAGGGGACCGGCGAGGGAACGGGGCCTCGGGCACCGAGCGGCAGTTGCATACGCGCCACCTCGAACCCCGCGTCCGCCCAGGGGGTGCGTTCCCTGGTCGTGAAGGACAGCTGGAGGAAGTACTCGGTTCCGGCGGCGGGGTTGTCGGGGAGTCGCACGGGCAGCGTGATGGTCTTCTCGGACCTCGGGGGCACGTCGAGCTGGTCGCGGCCGATGCGGCCGCGCCGCACCGTCTCGCCGTCGGCCGAGAGTTCCCAACTGGCGTTGTAGGTACGGAGGCTGGTGAAGAGGTTGTCGTTCACGAGGGTGACCTCGCCGGGCGCGGCCCCGTCCGCACGCCTCGTGCGAATCGGCTGGTAGAGCCGTTTGACCTCAGCCGCCTTGCCGGTGTGACGGCGGTCCGGCAGGACGATACCGTCCCCGGAGAAGGCTCCGTCGTTGGGGTTGTCGCCCCAGTCGCCACCGTAGGCGTAGAAGGTCTCGGCCCGTGACTTCTTCTGCTGATAGCGGGTCGTCCGGGCGTCGAACCAGAAGCACACGCCGTCGTCTCCCGGGCCGCGCTCCTCATCGCCGAGCTCGGCGGAGGTGAGGGCGCGTGCGTACACCCGGGCCCGGCGGACCGTGCCGCTGAACTCGCGTGTCGGGTTCTCCACCTCACCGGCGAGCGACAGCGGCGCCGTGCTGCCGTCCGGCCGGTGGGCCGTGCTCTTCGTGGCCCGGGCGACGCCGTCCACGTACAGGGTCAGCGTTCCCGCGTCCGCGTCGTAGACGCCCGCGACATGGTGCTCCCTGCCGGTCCAGCCGTCCTCCGGTGTGGTCCAGGATGCCGCGACCCACTGCCCGTTCGCGTAGATGTAGAACTCCAGGCCCTTGTCGGCTTGCTTCAGGGCGTAGTGGGTGTCGCCCTTGGCCAGGATCGGCTGGTGGAAGCCGCGGACGTGCGGGGTCATCCAGGCTTCCAGGGTGAGCGAGCCGGTGAGGTCGAGCCGGTCGTCACGCGGGAAGACGGTCGCGCCGCTCACTCCGTGCTCGCGGCTGAAGGAGCCCGACGGGTTGATGATCTCGCCGGTCAGTCCGGCGGGTCCCGTTTCGCCGAGCAGCTTGCGCGTGGGGGCCGGCCAGGCGAGTGCCTGGTCGACGAAGTCCCAGATCCAGCCGCCCTGCAGGACGTCGTAGCGGTGGATGACGTCCCAGTACTCCGTGAAGTTGCCGGTCGAGTTGCCCATCGAGTGGGCGTACTCGATCATCACGTAGGGCCGGGTGTCGGAGGTGTCCTTCGCCCGCGCCTCCACCCGGCTCGGCGATTCGTACATCCGGGAGCGGATGTCGCTGGTGCCGGGGCTGTCGTCGCCCTCGTACTGGATGACGCGGGTCGGGTCGTAGGAGCGGATCCAGTCGTGCATGGCGCGGAAGGCGGAGCCCGAGCCGGCCTCGTTGCCCAGCGACCAGATGACCACGCAGGCGTGGTTCTTGTCGCGGTGGACCATGTTCCGCGCGCGGTCCAGGCATGCCGCGGTCCAGTCGGGCCGGTCGCCCGGATACGCGTTGTTGATGCCGTGCGTCTCCAGGTTGGTCTCGTCGACCAGGTAGAGACCGTACTGGTCGGCGAGTTCGAGCCAGAGCGGGTTGTTGGGGTAGTGCGAGGTACGTACGGAGTTGATGTTCAGCCGCTTGATGAGCTTGATGTCGTCGACCATGTCGGCGCGGCTGAGGGCCGAGCCCCGCACCGGGTGCATCTCGTGGCGGTTGGTCCCGCGGAAGGTGACCGGCTGTCCGTTGATGTGCATCAAACCGTCGGTCAGCGCGAACTCGCGCAGCCCGACCCGGTGCGACAGTGTCTCCACGACCTTGCCGGAACGGTCCCTGAGCTGGAGGACCGCCGTGTACAGGTAGGGGTCCTCGGCGGACCACAGGCGCGGTGCGGGTACGGATCTCTCGGCCGTCACGGTCACCTCGCCGCCGGCCGGTGTCGCGCCCGCGGTCAGCGGCCGTGCCCATACGGGGTGCCCGTCGGCGTCGTACAGCTGTGTCTCGACCGTGTAGGCGGTGTCACCGGCGTCGCCCGCGTAGTCCCGCACGTGTGCGGTGACGGACAGCCGGGCGGTGGTGTGGTCGTCGCCGAGCGGGGTGTCGAGCTTGAAGTCCCTGATGTGGACGCCGGGCGTCGAGTACAGGTACACGGACCGGAAGATGCCGCTCAGCCGGATCATGTCCTGGTCCTGGAGCCAGTCGCCGTCTGAGTAGCGGTACACCTCGACGGCGATCTGGTTGGTCCCGTCCTTCAGGTACGGGGTGATGTCGTACTCGGCGGGGGTGTACGAGTCCTCGTGGTAGCCGGCCAAGTGGCCGTTGATCCATACGTAGTGCGCTGCCTTGACGCCCTCGAAGTGCAGGAAGGCCCGCCTGCCCGCCCACCCCTTCGGCACGGTGAAGGTGCGCCGGTACTGGCCGACGGGGTTGTACAGGGTCGGCGCGGCGGGCGGCTGGGCGTCCTCGCCGAGGCCGTTGGCGCCCCACCACGGGTAGGTGATGTTGACGTAGATCGGTCTGTCGTGGCCGTGCAGCTGCCAGACCGAGGGAACCGGGGTGGTTTCCCAGCCGGAGTCGTCGAGGTCGGTGCGGTAGAAGTCTGCCTGCTTGTCGGCGGGCCGCTCCACGTAGGCGAACTTCCAGGTGCCGTCGAGACTCTGACGCCACGGTGATGTGGAGCGGTCGGCGGCCAGTGCCTGCTTGAGGCTCGCGTACGGCATGAGGGTGGTGTGCGGCGGCTCGGTCCCGAGACGGAAGACGTCGATGTGCCCGTTCCACTCCTGGCCGGCCGGTGCCTCGGCGGCGAAGGCGGAGGGAAGGCGTGGGCCGCCGGACAGAGCGAGGCCGCCGAGCACGGCCGCACCTGCCTCCAGCAGACGGCGACGGCTGACGGAACCGCGGTGCGGGTGGGGGGACGGGGTCGGACGGGCCATGGCAGGACCTTCCTCGTACGCCGAGATGTGCAACCGGGTGGGGTGGGTGCTCCTGGGACGACGCACCCACTCTAGAAAGGGAACACAACCAACACAATAACGACGTCAGGTTCTGTTGGTTTCTGACGAGAAAATCCCGCGGGCGGCATTTCATACCTCCTCGCGACCGCCCACCGAGGTGACGAAATGATCTGCCGCGGTGTTCCGAAATCGACGAAGCGACGCGTTGTCACGTGGGCCGGTGCCTGCACGTTCACCGTGAGGTCGGCTGCACGGATTCGATCGACTGCCCAGCAAACTGGCGGAGCGCCGAGAACGGGCAGGGCCATGTGCCCGTGCTCATCGGAGGCCGGGGCAGAGCCGATGTCACCTCGATGAGCAGCGGGTCGCAGTGCTTTGCGTGACGAGCCGAGCCTTCAAGGCTCCATGTCCACATCCAAGACCACTGCGGCGCCCCCTGCCCGCAGCAGATGTGACGTGCACCCCGGCCCGCAGTCGTAGAAGGCGGATTCGGAGAAGCCGGCCGTACTGACCGGGTGACCTCGATCAACAGCGTGGGGGAGAAATCGCGAGACGGCACCTCTGGAAACGATCAAGAGGGGCCCCGAAGGACCCCTCTGATCTTCGACGTTTCCGTCGGGACGACAGGATTTGAACCTGCGACCCCTTGACCCCCAGTCAAGTGCGCTACCAAGCTGCGCCACGTCCCGCTGCCACTGACCCGGTCCGGCCGGGTGGCGGCTGCAGGGAAAACATTACCTCACTCGGTGGACCGGATCGACGCGCGTGCCTGCTGGGCGCGGGCGGCCAGTCCTTCCGCGCCACAGGCCGTGGCGAGTTTGTGCGCGCGGGCCAGTTCGCGGGGCGAGCGGGTGGCGATGCCGTAGTCGACGAGCGCCTGGGCGAACTCGTAGCCGGAGGGTGACGCCTCCAGGTGGCGGACCGCCTCGCCGAGGAGGTGTACGGACTCCTCCGGGCGCGCGAAGAGGGCCACGCAGCGCAGGGCCTCGCCGATGGCGGTCTCCGTGCCGAACCGCTCCGCGTGGACCCGGGCGGTGTTGGCGAGCTGGGCGGCGCGGCCCGGGTCCTCGTCGGCGAGGGCGCGGGCCAGGTCGCCGGCCCAGGGGCCCCAGATGCCGTTGAACCTGCCGCGCGGTTCCAGCGAGCGCCCGGCCGCCTCCAGCTCGGTCACCGCTTCCTTCGTACGGCCTTCGGCCAGCAGCAGGCGGCCCCGGACACACGGGGCGTCCGGCAGCACCATGGCGCTGGGGTAGGGCAGGCCGAAGTCGTAGTGGTCGGCGATCTTGCGGGCCTCGGGGACCCGGCCCCGGGCGAGCAGGGTGTCGATGAGCAGGCAGGCCGCGTCCCAGTGGACGGGGAGCCCGCTGCCGACGCGGTCCGCGAGGCGCAGTCCCTCGCGCAGGAAGCCCTCCGCCTCGGCGAGACGGCCCCGGCGGCGGTGGACCAGGCCGAGCAGGGTGTGCGCGAAGGCCAGGTGGGCGCCGCTCCAGCCGGAGATCTCGAAGGCCCGGACCGCCTCGCCGAACAGCTCCTCGGCGCGGTCGAGCCGGTCCGTGAAGGCGTAGGTGATCCCGACCATGGCGGGGAGCTCGAAGCCCCACTCGGAATCGGTCCATCCGAGTCCGCGTGCGGGGTGGCCGTCCACGAGGGCGCGCTCGCAGAAGTCGACGATGACCTCCGCGTTCTCGCCGCGCAGCATGGCGTCGAAGGCGCGGAGGGTGAGCAGGGCGCGTTCGGCGTTGTCCCGGCCGGTGAGGTGGTCGGCGTTGGCGGCGAGCCGGCGCGAGCGGCCGGGGCCGTCCTCCTCGGTGGCCTGCATGCCCTCCCAGAGGAAGTGGGCGGCCTGGAGCCGCATCAGGCCGGGCCCGGGTGCCGTGCGCTCGGCCTCGGCCGCGAGGGCCAGGGCCGCCTCCTTGAGCTGGTTGTTGTGGGAGAGCGCGGCGGCGAGCCGGAACGTGGCGTCGACCCGCAGCTCGTCCACGAGGCCGGGCATGTCCAGGGCGGCGCGAAGGTGCTGCACGGTGGTGGCCGGGGAGCTGAGCAGCGTCGCGCAGCCCAGCTCGTACAGCAGGGTGGCGCGTACGTCGTGGCGCGGCGGCTCTTCGAGCGCGCGCTCCAGGCAGCGCCGGGCGGCCTCGGGGGCGCCGACGGCGAGGTGCTGTTCGGCGGCGGCCCGCAGCTGCGCGACGAGTTCCTGGTCGTCGTCCGGGTGGACTTCGAGCAGGTGGCGGGAGGCCGCGGCGGGGCCGAGCCCGGCGTTGGTGATGGCCCAGGCGGCCCTGCCGTGCATCGCGGTGCGGGTGGCGGGCGGGATGGAGCGGTAGACGGCCGAGGCGATCAGCGGGTGCACGAACTCAAGCGGGTCGAAGCCGGTGACGATACGGGCCTCGCGCAGCCGGGCCGTGCAGTCCGCGGCCTCGGCGGAGCTCATCCCGGCCAGGGACGCGGCAACATCCTGGGAGATTTCGGTGCCGAGGACGGCGGCCGCCCAGGCGAACCGGTTGGCGTTGGTGCCGAGCCGTTCGAGGCGGGCGACGAGGCCGCTGCCCCGGGCGGAGGCGCCGAGTTCGCGCAGGAGCCCGGCGGACTCCTCCAGCGGGGCCAGCTCCTTGTCCTGGACCTTGGCGACGAGCTCGACCGCCTCGTACGGGTTGCCGCCGGTGACGGCCCAGACCTCGCGGCAGAACGGGTCGTCGGCGTGCTCGCCGAGGGTGGCGCGGACCAGTTCCGCGGTGGCGTCCGGGGTGAGGGCGCGCAGGGCGACGCGGATCTGCGCGGGATGGCCGTCGGCCGCGTTGCGCGCGGCCTCGCGGGCGGCCAGCTCCTCGGGGCGGTGGGCCTGGACGACCAGGACGCGCAGGTCGCCGAGGCGGGCGGTGAACGAGGAGAGCCAGGCGAGGGATTCGCCGTCCGCCCAGTGGGCGTCGTCGATGATGAGGAGCAGCGGGCGGTGGCTGAGCCGGGAGGCGAGCCGCTTGACGACGTAGTCGAGGCCGTCGCGCACACCCTGCGGATCGGGCTGCGGCCCGGAGGGCTCGGCCAGTCCCAGGGCCGGGGCGGCGCTGTCGAACCAGGGGCCGAACAGGGCCCGTACGTCGTCGGGCGGGAACTGGCCCAGGGCCGGCTGGAGCAGCTGCCGTACGACGTGGAACGGCACCGAGGTGACCGTCTCACCGCCGCGTGCCGACCAGATGGTGCACCGGTCCGCCGCCATGGCCCGGATCTCGTCCAGGAGCGCGGTCTTGCCGATGCCTGCCTCGCCGCTGTAAATCAGCAGCCCGCCGGTGGCCTGCGCCCCGCAGAGCGCGTCGATGGCTTGTGCGGCAGTGGCGAGTTCCGGTTCGCGCTCATAAAGCGGCCGGGACGGCTTCATGCCTACCCTCCCCCAAAGTGGTGACCATGGTGGTCGAGCCTAGTCGCGCGCGGGGTCCCACGGACAGTGGTTCGGACAGTTCGCCGCAGGTGCGGGGCACAATCGGGGGCGTGAACGAGACAAGCAGGGACCGGGACTCCGAGGGACGGGCGCACAACGCGCGCCCCCGTGACGGGCTGGGGCGCCCGCTGCCGTACGGGACGCCGGGGGTGGAACGCCAGCCGGAGGGTGTCGCACGCACCGCCGGTGAGACCGTCCAGGAGGCGCAGCGGCTGCTGGACGCGGGGATGCCGTTCCACGCGCACGAGGTCTTCGAGGACGCCTGGAAGGCGGGCCCGGACGGGGAACGGGAGTTGTGGCGCGGGCTCGCCCAGCTGGCCGTGGGCCTGACCCATGCCGCCCGGGGCAACGCGACGGGCGGGGCGCGGCTGCTGCGGCGCGGCGCGGCGGCGCTGGAGGCGTACGGAGGAGGTGAGACGCACGGAATGGGGCTCGGGGAGCTGACCGGCTGGGCGCGGGAGCTCGCGGCGCGGGTGGAGCGTACGGGCGCGGGGCCGGTGGACGCGGCGGCGGAGGCACCGAGGCTGCGGGCGGGGCAACCGTGAGGCACAACTCGGCCTGCTTTCGACGGTGTTGGTTGACAACGGCGAACGGGCCGGGGCGGAACCATTACGATCGCGCGTCATGAGCACTTCTGACCAGGACCGAGCCGTGGACGCCCCGATAGCCGGGGACACCGCCGAAACCCCCGCCGGGGACCCGGCCGAGGACGCCGGGGACGACGACCTCGCGGACGGTCTCGCGGAGAGTGAGGACGCCGGTGAGCGCCGGCTGACCCCGCGGCAGGCGAGACGGCTGCGCGTCGTGCTCTCCTCGGTCGGCATGGTGGCGATGGCGGTGGTGCTCGGGCTGCGGCTCGCCAGCCGCGCCTCCGTCCTGGTGGTCGGCGTGTACGGGCTGGCGCTGATCCTCTGCGGGATCGTGATCGAGCTGAGCCGGAACGGGCGTACCCGGCTGGGAAGTTGGCTGCTGGCCGCCGGGCTGGTCGCCGCGATCGGGTCGGACTGGCTGCTGATTCCCTGAGCGGTACGGGGGTCACGCGATCCGGATGCGCACCGTGCCGCCCCGCGGGTCGACGCGCCCCAGCCAGTCGGCGGTGAGGGAGAAGGAGCGGCCCGGCGCGACGGAGCGCGCCAGGCGTTCCCGGTGCAGCGGTGCCCCGTCCTGGCTGACGACGAGCAGCGGTACGGTCAGCCGCCCGCCGGTCCGCAGCCGGAGCCGCCGCCCGCCGGGCCCGGTGAGGTTGGGGGCGACCCATTCCAGCGGTGCGGCGACGGCGAGGGGCGGCCCGCTCGCCGGCCAGGTCCCGGCGGCGAGGTGGGCCAGCACGGGCCCGGTGACGGCCCGGCCCTCGCGGGCGGCGGTGGCCGCGCTCTCCCCGCCGTGCAGGAGGTTCCCGACGGCGAAGACCCCCGGCTGTCCGGTGCGGTGGGCGGGGTCGTGCGCGGGTCCCCTCGTACCGGGGTCCAGCGGGAGGCCGCCGCGCCGGGCGAGTTCGTGGTCCGGGATCCAGTCGGCCGTGAAGACCACGGTGTCGCAGGCCAGGGTGGCGGTCCGCCCGTCCGCGTGGCGCACGCGGACTCCGGTGAGGCGGGGGCGGCCGGTCAGGGCGGTCACGGTGGTGCGGGTGAGCAGGGGTGCCCCGCCGGCCGGCCGTACGGCGGCGAAGGGCCGGGGCGGGTGCTCGGTGACGCGGGCGACGAGGTGGACCCCGGCGGTGCGCAGGGTGTCGGCCGCCGCGAGGCTGACCGGCTCGTCGCCGACGACCACGGCGCGGGTGCCGACACGCTGGTGGTGGAGGTGGACGGTCTGCTGGAGTTCGCCGGTGGTGTAGACGCCGGTCGGGCGGGTGCCGGGGACGAGCCGGGCGGCGCGGGGGCGTTCGCGGGCGCCGGTGGCGAGGACGACGGCCCGTGCGGTGACGCGTTCCAGGCCGCCGGGGCCGGTGGCGTCGAGCGTACGGGGCCCGGCCCAGCCGGTGACGGTGATGCCGGCACGGAGCGTGGCGCCGGCCGCGCGTGCCTCGGCCGCGCAGCGCAGGGCGTACGCGGGACCCGTGAGATCGCCGCTCGCGCGCGTACCGAATCCGCCGTGGGCGCAGTGCCTGGGGATGCCGCCCAACGCCTGGTCGCGCTCCAGGACCTCCACGCGCCGCACCCCGGCGGCGGCGAGACCGGCCGCCGCCGCGAGGCCGGCCGGTCCGGCGCCGACGATCAGTACATCGACGCGGCGTTCGCGGCGGGTCATGGGCGGGCCCCCTCGATGCGGGCGCGGAGCGCGGCCCCGCAGTGGAAGCCCTGGCAGCGTCCGTTGCCGGCCCGGGTCCTGCGGGCGAGCCCTTCGGCCGAGCGCGGCGGGAGGACCGAGGCGAGGGCGTCGCGGATCTCGCCCTCGGTGACGCGTTCGCAGTGGCAGACGACCGTGCCGTACGAGGGATCGCGCGCGATCAACTCGGCGTCCAGGTAGGGGCGGGCGGCCCCTTCACCGAGACCGGGCATGGTGAGCGGGGCCGGTTCGGCGGGCTCTCCCGGGTCGAGTCCGGCGTCGGGGAGGAGGGAGACCACGTACTCGGCGATGGCCAGGGATGCGGTGAGTCCGGTGGAGCGGATACCGCCGACGGTGACGAGGGCACGGTCCGGGTGCGCCGTGATCCGGTAGTCCTCCTGACCGGTGGCGGCCCGCAGTCCCGCGTAGACGGCGGTGACCTCTTCGTCGAGCAGCCGGGGCAGGACGCGACGCCCCTTCTCGCGCAGCAGGGCGAGCCCTTCGGCGGTGGACTCGGTGGCCTCCTTGTCGTCCAGGTCCTCGGCGGTGGGGCCGAGCAGGACGTTGCCGAAGACGGTCGGCGCCACCAGGACGCCCTTGCCGGCGGCAGTGGGGACGGGCAGCAGGATGTGGCGGACCAGGTCGCGGGCGAGCTTGTCGAAGACGATGAGCTGGCCCCGGCGCGGGCGCACGGTGAAGGTGTCGAGGCCCAGCAGCCGGTCGATCGCGTCGGCGTGCAGCCCGGCGGCGTTGATCAGCAGGCGGGTGCGCAGGGTGCCCCGGCCGGTGGTGAGGGTGTGCAGGCCCCCGCCGTGCGGCCCGTCGGCGTACGCGATGTCCTGGACGGGGCAGTCCAGGTGGAGGTGGACCCCGGCCCGGACCGCCTCGGTGGCGTAGGCGAGCGGGGTGGTCCAGGGGCAGATGACGGATTCGTCGGGGATCTCCAGTGCGCCGAGCGCGCCGGGCCCGAGGTGGGGTTCGCGCGCGGCGGTCTCCTCGGCGTCCAGCAGCCGGGCCGCGGGGTAGCCGTTGCGCTCGGCCTTGGCCAGCAGGCCGGGCAGGGCGTCGAGTTGTTCCCGGTCCCAGGCGACGAGGAGGGCGCCGACGCGTTCGACGGGGATGCCCGTGCGGGCGGCGTACGCGGAGAGCAGGTGCCGCCCCTCGCGCACGAGGCGGGCTTCCAGGGTGCCGGGGGCGGCGTCGAACCCCGTGTGCAGGATCGCGGTGTTGGCCTTGGAGGTGCCGTTGGCGATGTCGTCCGTGGCCTCGACCAGGGCGGTGTGCAGGGGGCGGCGGGCCAGTTCGCGGGCGATGGCGGTGCCGACGACTCCGGCGCCGATGACCGTGACGTCGTACGGCGGGGCGTCGGGGAGCGGGTGCCCGGCGCGGGTGACGGTGGGTGCGGCCGGGGCTACCACGTGGTGCTCACGCACGGGGAAGCGGCCGGTACCGGGCCTCTCACGCTCGCTCCAGCAGTCGGCGCACGGCGGTCCGGAACACGTCGAGGCGTTCGGCCGCCTCGTCCGGGCCGATGCGTGGTTCGTAGACGGCGGCCGGTGTCCAGCCGGGGACGGCCCGGGCGAGCGGGAGCGTGGGGTCGGCGCCCATGCGGGCCACTGCTCCGACGCCGAGCGCGGTGACGTCGGGGAGCGCGGACACCTCGACGGGGCGTTGCAGCAGGTCGGCCTGGGTCTGCATGAGGAGGGCGGAGCGGGTGAGGCCGCCGTCGACGCGCAGGACGGACAGCGGTGTGCCCCGGTCGGCGGTGACCGCGGCGGCCAGCTCGGCCACCTGGGCGGCGATCCCCTCGCACAGGGCGCGCACCAGGTGCCCGGCCGAGGTGTCCAGGCCGAGCCCGGTGACCGAGCCGCGCAGGTCGCTCCGCCACCAGGGGGCGGCGAGCCCGGCGAGCGCGGGGACGAAGGTGACGCCGCCGGCGTCCGGGACGGTGGCGCCGACCGGGTCGAGGTCGGCGGCGCCGGCGATCACCCCGAGGTCCGTGAGCCAGCGCACCGCGGAGGCGGCCGTGTAGACCTGGCCGTCCAGGCAGTAGCTGGTGCGCCCGCCGAGCCGCCAGGCCACGCAGCTGACCAGCCCGCCGGTGCTGCGGCGCGGGGCAGCGCCGGTCCCGGCGAGGAGGAACGCGCCGGTCCCGTAGGTGCACTTGGCGACCGACGGGTCCAGGGCGCTCTGGGCGAGCAGGGCGGCCTGCTGGTCGACCAGGAGTCCGGTGAGCGGGATGTCGCCGCCGAACACCCGCGTCGTACCGAAGGTCCCGGCGGCGTCGGTCACGGCCGGCAGCCGCTCGTCGCCGAGGCCGTAGGCGTCCAGCGCCTGCGGTGACCAGGCGACGCGGTCCAGGTCGAGGAGCTGGGTGCGTCCGGCGGTGGCGGCGTCCGTGACGAAGGCTCCGGTGAGCTGGTGGACGAGCCAGGCGTCGCTGGTGGTGACGACTCCCTCGCGGGTCCGTTCGCGGCGGATCCAGGCCATCTTCGGGGCGGCGAAGTAGGGGTCGAGAGGGAGTCCGGTGAGGTGGTGCAGCTCCTCGCCGCGGGGTGCGAGTTCCGCGCAGACGTCCGCGGCGCGGCGGTCCTGCCAGACGATCGCCTCGGTGAGCGGGCGCCCGGTGTCCGGGTCCCAGGCGAGGACCGTCTCGCCCTGGTTGGCGAGCCCGACGGCATCGACGGGGCCGCCCGATTCGGCCAGGGCCCGCCGGCCGGCCGCGACCACCGATGCGAGTAATTCGGCCGGGTCCGTCTCGACGGCTCCGCCGGGACCGTACCGGGGCCGCACGGGGGCGGAACCGGAACCGATGACGCCTCGCTCGGGACAGATCACCAGCGCTTTCGTTCCCGATGTGCCCTGGTCGATTGCCAGCACCGGGCCTGCCATCGGTTCTCCAGCGGTACGCGAGCCTGGCGCTCGAACGGAATGGTGATCTTCGGTCGCGACCACCCACAGTGATGCAGCCCAGCGGTGGCGTCAAGCGCTCGCAGACCGTATGTCCGGAACCGTTCGAAGGCGGCGGGAAGGGATCGCTGCCGCGCCAACACGAGTAACCGGCAAGCGACTTGGGTGGAATCAATGATTCGTTCGAGAGTTCCGCGCAAAGGGCTCTACACTCACCGCCGAACAGCAACCGAAAGCCCAAAAGCGGTTCGTACTTCAACTGTTTCTACGCCGCAATAATCCCTGAGGATCGATGAATTCCGCACCCAGTCCCGAGCGCGTCCATGGCCAACGGTGAATTCCGGCCGGTTTACCATCCGGCCGGCCATGACAATGAACTCCGCGCGGCGTTACAGGACTTACGCACCGGGCGGTGGATCGCCATGCGCGACCTGCTGGCGCGTACCCCGGACTGGGCCCTGTGGACCCAGCGCACTCAGGTCCTCGGCGCGGTCGCGGCGGGGACGGACGCGATACGGACCTGGCTGACCGAGGAGCCGGAGAGCACCGCCGCGGCCGTGATGCGCGCCCGGGTCGCCGTCGAGCGGGCCGTCCGGGCCAACCGCTCCGGCCACCCCAGCGGCCGGGAGCTCTGGCAGGAGGCGTGGGAGGCGTGCCGTTCGGCGGCGCACGCCGCACCGGCCGACCCGGTGCCCTGGGTGTGCCTCCTCGCCCTGTCCCAGCTGGACGACGACCAGCGCCTCGCCGAGCACCGGCTCCCGCCGCCCGGGCCCATGCTGTTCCCCGGCCCGTGGGGGCTGCTGGCCGAGTCCGACCGGCGCGACCCGTACAACCGCGAGGCGTACCACCGGATGCTCCAGTTCGTGTACGCGCGCAGGGCCGGCGGCACACTCGTCGAGGCGGTGAACTTCGTGCAGTGGGCGTCGTCCACGGCGCCCGAGGGCTCCGCCCTTCATGTGCTCCCGCTCTACGTCCGGGTCGAGCGCTACCGCCGCGAGCACGACCACGACAAGGCCCTCGACCTGCACTGGGTCACCGAGGACGCCGAACGCGAGGCCCTGCGCGCTCTGGAGGTCTGGTACCGGCGCGCCCCCGCCGCCACCCGCGCCCTGCCCGACCTCAACCACCTGGCGCACGCCCTGTGGGGGGCGCTCCGGTTCGCCGAAGCGGCCGAGGTGTTCCGGGAGCTGGGCCCGTACTTCACCTCGCTGCCCTGGGCCTGCCGCTCCCGTACGCCCGACGGCCCCGGCGGTGCCGAGGAGGTCTTCGTGCGTGCCCGCGCCCGTGCGCTGGCGGCGGACCCCGGCTGAGCACCCTCCCCCGCCGTTTCCGAGTTGCCCACCCACCCCAGGAGGTCCCCATGTCCGTGTCCACCTCGCCCCGCAAGGGTGCCGGGACCAGCGCACCGAAGGACGAGGAGCAGCGGCTCCGTGAGCTCGGCTACCAACCGGTCCTGGCCCGCCGCATGGGCGGGTTCGGCAACTTCGCCATCAGCTTCTCCGTCATCTCGATCCTGTCGGGGTGCATGACCCTGTACGGCTTCGGCATGTCGACCGGCGGCCCGTCGGTGATGCTGTGGGGCTGGGCCGGGGTCGGCCTGTTCGTGCTGTGCGTCGGGATGGCGCTGGCCGAGGTGACGAGCGCGTATCCGACCTCGGGGGCGCTGTACTACATGGCGGACCGGCTGGGCGGCCGCAAGTGGGGCTGGTACACCGGCTGGCTGAATCTGCTCGGGCTGCTCGGTGCCATCGCGGGCATCGACTACGGCGCCGCGCTGTTCACGGGCGCGCTGATGAACCTCCAGTGGGGCTTCACGCCCACCCCGGGCAAGACGATGATCATCTTCGTCTGCATCCTTCTGCTGCACGCGGTGCTCAACCTGTTCGGGGTGCGGCTGGTGAGCATCCTGAACTCGATCAGCGTGTGGTGGCACCTGGCGGGTGTGGCGGTGATCGTCTCCGTCCTGGCGATCGTGCCCGCGCACCACCAGTCGCCTTCATTCGTCTTCACCGAGTTCGTCAACGACACCGGCTGGCACAACCCGTTGTACGTGGCGGCGATCGGGCTGCTGCTCGCCCAGTACACGTTCTGCGGCTACGACGCCTCGGCCCATCTGTCGGAGGAGACCTCGAACGCCTCGGTCTCGGCGGCGCGCGGCATCGTCCGGGCGATCTGGGTGTCGTGGGTGGCCGGTTTCGTGCTGCTGGCCGGGCTCACCTTCGCCATCCAGGACTACGCCGGTACGCAGGACAGCGCCACCGGTGTGCCGCCCGCGCAGATCCTGATCGACGCGCTGGGCACCTCGGGCGCCACGGTGATGCTGTTGATCGTGATCGCGGCGCAGCTGTTCTGCGGCAACGCGGAGGTCGCCGCCGCCAGCCGGATGGTGTTCGCCTTCAGCCGGGACAACGCGCTGCCCGGCTCCTCGCTCTGGCGGAAGGTGAGCGCCCGGACGCAGACGCCGGTGCCGGCGGTGTGGCTGTCGGTGACCGTCGCCGGGGTGCTGACCCTGCCGTCGCTCTACTCGAAGACCGCGTACGGCGCGGTGACCGCGATCAACGTCATCGGGATCACGCCCGCCTACGCGATCCCGATCTTCCTGAAGCTGCGCGCCGGGGGCCGCTTCCAGCGCGGGCCGTGGCACCTGGGCCGCTGGTCGAAGCCGGTCGGCTGGATCGCCGTGGTGTGGGTGGCGATCGTGACCGTGCTGTTCCTGCTGCCGCAGTCGTCCCCGGTGACCATCGACTCGATGAACTACGCGTCGATCGCCCTGGTCGCCGTGCTGGTCCTGGCCACGGTGTGGTGGTTCGTCGCGCGTCGCTCGTACGGCACGCCGTCGGCGTACGGGAACGCGCGCGAGCAGGCGGAGATCGAGGAGGGCATCATCTGACCGGCCTGCGTCCGGCCGTCGGCCCCCGCGGACGCGTGTCCGCGGGGGCCGTCCGCGTAACGCCGTCAGGTCAGGAGGAGTTGGAGCCCGCCGACGACGGTGGCGGCCAGGACGATGCGCTCGAAGAGCCGCTGGTCGATGCGGTCCACGCACCGGCGGCCGACCCAGGCGCCCGGGAGCACGAAGAGCAGCAGGCAGGCGTCCAGGAGCAGGGAGTGCCCGTCGATCAGCCCGAGGCCCACGCTGAACGGCACCTTCGAGGTGTTGACGATCAGGAAGAACCACGCCGAGGTGCCCAGGAAGCCCAGTTTCCGGAATCCGGCCGAGAGGAGGTAGAGCGACATCACCGGGCCGCCCGCGTTGGCGACCATGGTCGTGAAACCGCCGAGCACCCCGTACGAACGTGCCTTGAGCCGTTCACCGGCGCTCGGCGGCCCGTCCTCCGCGCCGGGCTCCGCGACGGTCTCCGCCCGGCGGCGGCGCCAGACGGTGACCCCGGCCATGAAGACCAGGATCGCGCCGATCGAGGTCCGCACGGTGGCGTCGTCGGCCCACATCATGAACAGGGTCCCCGCCACCACGCCCACCGCGACGGCGGGGAAGAGCCGCAGCAGGGTCGGCCAGTGCGCGTGCCGCCGGTAGACTAGGACGGCGAGCACGTGGCCGGCGATCAGGATCGGGAGCAGCACCCCGGTGGACTCGCGGGCGGGGAGGACCGCCGCGAAGACCGCGAGGCTGATCGTGTTGGCGCCGCTGACGGCCGTCTTGGAGAAGCCGACGAGTGCGGACGCCGCGGCCAGCGCCGCCAGTTGCCAGAGGGTAAGTGTGTCCATGCCAGGCAGAGAGCGTAATCCCGCCCGGCATGATCACCTAAACGTCTGTGCGAATCACGACCGCAAGCGTGCGCGGGCCGTGGACGCCCTCGACCCGCTCCAGCTCGATGTCGGAGGTCGCCGAGGGCCCGCTGATCAGCGTCGTCGGGCGCTCCGGCACCAGCCGGGCCACCGCCTCCGGCACGCCCACCTCGACGGCCGACAGGTCGACCACGCACACATGGAGGTCGGGCACGAGGGACAGCGCCCGTCGCCCCTGGTCGGGCGAGCCGTCCAGGAAGATGGTGCCGGTCTCGGCGCAGCTGACGGCGGACGCGGTGACGACACCGTCGAGGGCGTCCAGGCGCGGCGCCGGGATGTCCGCGGAGTCCTGCTGGACCTCGCCGTCGTACGCGGCCAGCCACCCGGTGTCGAGCCCCGGGGGCACACCGATCCGCTCGGCTCCCCGGTCCCGCAGCACCTCGGCGACGACCTCGGCGGTCCGGTCGGCGGTACACGGGTGGACCTCCGCCTTGTAGTCGACCAGCCGGTCGGTGAAGAGGGCGAGGCGTTCCTCGTCGGGGAGGGTGCGTCCGGTGCGGTAGGCGCGCGGGACGGGTGTCTCCCCGGCGGGCGCGAGGGCCAGCGCGTCCCGGACGCGGCCGAGCACGATGTCACGGGCGGTCGTCATTCGCCCTCCTCCTGCTGCTGGTTGCGGGTGTGCTCGGCGGACGCCTCGCGCATGGCGGCCGTACCCTCGGCCGAGGCCAGCCAGGCGCGGAAGGTCTGCTTCGGCGGGGCGGGGGTGTCGCGGCTGTCGCTCCAGCCGCTGAGCGGGGGCGGCAGTGCCGGGAGCTTCCCGTCCCGGGCCAGGACGCGGCCGAGCCGGGACGCCTTCTGCGCGGCGGTGTACACCTTGGGCCGGCCCATCACGGCGCCCGCCGCCTTCATGGCCAGCTTCTCGGCGGTGGTGCCGGACCGCTCGGTGTGCTGGTGGCGCAGCTCGACCAGGAGCGAGGGGATGTCGATCTTGACGGGGCAGGCGTCGAAGCAGGCCCCGCAGAGACTGGAGGCGTACGGCAGCGAGCTGTTCGGGTCGTCCTTGGCGGCGTCCATGCCGGCGAGCTGCGGGGTCAGGACCGCGCCGATCGGCCCGGGGTAGGTCGATCCGTAGGCGTGCCCGCCGGCCCGTTCGTACACCGGGCAGACGTTGAGGCAGGCCGAGCAGCGGATGCAGTTCAGCGCCTCGCGGCCGATCCGGTCCGCGAGGGCTGCGGTGCGGCCGTTGTCGAGGAGGACCAGGTGGAAGGTCCGCGGACCGTCGCCGGGGGTGACACCGGTCCACATCGAGGTGTACGGGTTCATCCGCTCGCCCGTGGAGGAGCGCGGCAGGAGCTGGAGGAAGACCTCCAGGTCCTGGTAGCGCGGGAGGACCTTCTCGATGCCCATGACGGTGATCAGCGTGTCGGGGAGGGTCAGGCACATGCGGCCGTTGCCCTCGGACTCCACGACGGAGAGGGTGCCGGTCTCGGCGATCCCGAAGTTGGCTCCGGAGACGGCCACCCTGGTGGTCATGAACTTCTCGCGCAGGTAGGCGCGGGCGGCGGCGGCCAAGTGGGCGGGGACGTTGTCCAGGGCCGGGTCGACGCCCGGGATCTCCTTGAGGAAGATCTGCCGGATCTCGTCCCGGTTGCGGTGGATGGCGGGGACGAGGATGTGCGAGGGCTTGTCGTGGGCGAGTTGGACGATGAGTTCGGCGAGGTCGGTCTCGTGCGCGGTGATGCCGAGGGATTCGAGGTGTTCGTTGAGGCCGATCTCCTGGGTGGCCATCGACTTGACCTTGATCACCTCGTCGCTGCCCGTCTCCTGGACCAGCCGGGCGACGATCTCGTTGGCCTCGACGCCGTCGCGCGCCCAGTGGACGGTGCCGCCGCGTGCGGTGACGTTGCGTTCCAGTTCCTCCAGGAGTTCGGGGAGCCGGTTCATGGTGTCGGTCTTGATGGCCGATCCGGCGTCGCGCAGCTCCTCCCAGTCGGGCAGTTCGCCGGTGACGTTCAGGCGTTTGGCGCGGATGGTGTGGGTGGCGCGGCCGAGGTTGCGGCGCAGCTGCTCGTTGCGCAGCTCGTCGTGGGCGGCGGCGGGGAACTTCCGGTCGCCGCGCAGGTTCCCCGTGCCGTATGGGGAGCGGGGCGGCGTCGCGGGCATGCCGAGAAAGGTTGCGCTCATCGGGCGGCCTCCGTCAGGACGTGCGGCGAGGTGCGGGTGGAGGAGAGGATCTGGGCGAGGTGCAGGGTCCGCGTTCCGGCCTTGATACGGGAGAGCCCGCCGCCGATGTGCATCAGGCAGGAAGAGTCGCCGGCGGTGCACACGGCGGCTCCGGTGGCGGTGACGTTGCGCATCTTGTCCTGGAGCATCGCCGTCGAGGTGTCGGCGTTCTTCACGGCGAAGGTGCCGCCGAAGCCGCAGCAGGCATCCGCTTCCTCCATCTCGACCAGGTCGATCGCGTCGACGGCCCGCAGCAGCCGCAGCGGTTTGTCGCCGACCCTGAGCATGCGCAGCGAGTGGCAGGTGGGGTGGTACGTCACCCGGTGCGGGAAGTACGCCCCGACATCGGTCACCCCCAGCACGTCCACCAGGAGTTCGGACAGCTCGTACGTCTTCGCCTTGACCGTGGCGACGCCCGCGCGCAGCGCCGCGTCGCCGTAGCGCTCGGCGACGATCTCGTGCTGGTGGCGGACCGATCCGGCGCAGGAGCCCGACGGCATGACGACGGCCTCGATGGAGGAGTCGCCGAACTGGGCGGCGAAATTGCGGACCAGCGGGACGGGCTCGCGCTGGTAGCCGGTGTTGACGTGCATCTGGCCGCAGCAGGTCTGGCCGGGCGGGAACACCACGTCGTGACCGAGCCGGGCCAGCAGCACCGCGGTGGACTTCACCGCCTCGGGGAAGAGCGTGTCTCCCAGACAGGTGGCGAAGAGTCCGATGCGCATGGGTCTCCCGATCATGCCTCTGGGTGGGCGGGCGCCGTGCGTCCGACTTATGGTCCGACCATACTACGCTCGCTCCTCAAGGCGTCGTAGGTCGCGCGCATACGAAAGAGCCGCCGCGACGAACTCCCGGAATCGGGTGCCGGTGCGGCGGCTCTTCGCGTACGGATCAGGCTTCGGCGCCCGGATCGTCCACCAGGGTGCCGTGCAGCCCTCTGATGTGGGCCTCGACCAGGTCGGCCGCCCGCGCCCCGTCGCCCGCGCGGACCAGTCGCAGCAGCTCGGCGTGGGCCGCGTTGAGCGCGGCGGCGGTGGCCGGCCAGTCGGGCTCCGCCTCAAGGGCGCGCAGGATCAGCGGCCGGACGGACTCGCGGACGGCGGAGGTGAGCGTCGAGGTCAGCGCGTTGCCGGAGCTCCGGGCGATCCGGACGTGGAACCGGGTGTCCAGGTCGTTGAACTCGGGCACCCCGATACCCGGCGCCCCCATGCGTACGACCAGTTCCTCGGCCTCGTCCAGAGCAGCAGGTGCGGCGTGGCGGGCGGCCGCCTCGACGCTGGACCGCTCCAGCACCACGCGGGCCTCCAGCATGTCCCCGAGGCTGTAGCTGCCGAGGGCGAAGTGGAGCCGGAGCAGCCGGCCCAGCGCGTCGTCGGGGTTGCGGACGATGCGGGCACCCGCGTCCGGCCCCCGGCCGGGCTGGGCGACCAGCACACCGATGGTCTCCAGCACCCGCAGCGCCTCGCGGAGCGCCGACCGGCTGACGCCGAGGACAGGGGCGAGTTCCCGCTCGGGCGGCAGGCGGTCACCGGCCTTGAGGTCACCGGCGAACACCCGCTGCTCGATGCTCTGGAGCACCAGCTCGTGTGTGCGCGACTGCCGTACGGGCTCCCAGTCGACGGGCATGGGCCATCCTCTGTTCCGGTCGGAACATCCAACTATGTCACACATGGTGTGTGGTCGGACCACAAACCGGAGGCCGCCCCGTCAGTACGTCACGACGATGCGCCGGGCCACGCCGTCCACCCGGATGGTGCCGCCGTACGGGATGATCATCTGCGGGTCGGTGTGGCCGCAGTCGACGTCGAAGACGGCCATGGTGTCCGGGGCGTACTCCGCGAGGGCGCGCAGCACCGCCTCCCGCTGTTCCCGGCAGTACAGCGCACCGGCTTCCGCGTCGAGCGGCTGGTCGAAGGACCAGTTCTTGGCGCGCGCCATCAGCAGGGCGGGGAAGCGCCGCAGCAGGCCCCGCTCCCCCATGTTGCGCAGGATGCGGTACACCTCGTCGGCGCCGGGAATCTCCTCGGAGGTCTCCAGGAACAGCACCCGGCCCTCGTACGCTTCGGGCGGCTGGATCTCCCGGTCGGCCATGAGCATCCAGGCCAGGATCTCCAGGTTGCCGCCCCAGCTCGCCCCCTCGACCACCCGGTCCGCGTTGTGCCACGTCCAGCCGTCGGCGGGGAGCAGGTCCGGCTCGTGGTCGAAGGTGCGGGGGTCCTCCCAGGGCCGGTTGACGCTGCCGCTCTCCTTCGCCGGCGTCAGCTCGTACGCGCCGTGGGTGAGGAGCGCGGCCCGCAGGGACTCGGCCGTCTGCGGGTGCGGTGCGCCGGGGCGGCCGAACTCGACCATGACCGAGCCGCCGTGATAGCCGACAATGCCGAGGTTGTCGAGGAACACCAGCAGATTGGTGTTGTCGCTGTAGCCGAAGAACGGCTTGGGGTTGGCGCGCAGCAGTTCGCGGTCCAGGTACGGCAGCACGGTGATCTGGTCGTCGCCGCCGATGCTGGCTATGACGGCCTTGATGTCCGGGTCGGCGAACGCGGCGTGCAGGTCGGCGGCGCGCTCCTGCGGGGTGGAGCCCATCTTCCGGGTGCAGGGGTACTCCACCGGCTCCAGGCCGAAGTCCTCGCGGAGCCTGCGCAGGCCGAGTTCGTACGGCAGCGGGAGGATGCCGGGCAGTCCGGACGAGGGCGAGAGCACGGCGACGCGGTCTCCCGGCCGGGGCTTGGACGGGTAGCGGGAACGTGTCATCGGGTGAGCCTACGCAGCGCCGCCGGGGGTGTCCGCAGCATTTTCGGCGGTGCCCCGCGCCGGGCCGGCCGGGGTGCCCTGGTGGAAGTACATCCGCCACTGCTCACCAGCCCTGCGCCACAGCGAACTGCGCCTGAACAGCAGGCCGTTCCGTTCGGTGACGTACGTCAGGTGGACCAGGTCGGGGGCGAGCAGGCTGCCGGACAGGTCGTGGACGTCCGGGCCGGGGTCGTCGTCCTCGACGGCGGAGGTGACGGCGAGGATGGAGGCGCGGTCGTAGCGGCGTCCGGACGCGCCGAATTCGGTGAACTCCGGGTCGAGCAGTTCCGTCACCGCCTCGGGCGATGCCCGCACCACCGGGTCGAGCAGCCGCAGTTCGCCCGCCATGGCGGCCCGCACGGCCCGCCCCTCCTCGTCGCTCAGCTTCATGCCGCCCGACTCTACGTCGGCGGCGCGGGCCGTCAGACCAGGACCAGCAGGTCCATCCAGCTCACGGCGGGCCGGTCCGGCTCCTGTTCCGCCGCCGTACGCAGCCGGCGCATCCCGCGCTCGAACTCGTCGTCGCCGAGGTCCCGCAGCTTCGCGTCGGTGTCCCGCCTGATCCGGTCGGCGAACGCGGCGAGGTTCGGCGCGCTCTGCTGCGGCACCGCGTGCAGGGCGACGCGGGAGAAGCCGGCCCCGGCGAACGCGGCGCACGTCTGCTCCACCGTCGGGTAGCCGTCCACGATGCGTTCGGCGCCGGGAAAGAAGCGCACCCGGAGGTCCCTTGCGCACCGGCCCGGGAACGAGTTGCGGATGAGTACGGGGGCGCCGGGCTTCAGGGCCCTGCGCAACTCCCGTGCGGCGGCGGGCAGATCGCCGATGTGGTGGACGACCGACCCCAGCCAGGCCGCGTCCGCGCAGCCGTCCGCCACCGGCAGCGCCTCGGCCCGCCCGTCCAGCGCCTCGATCAGTGCGTTCCGGGGGATCAGTGCCCTCATGGCGGCGGCCGGTTCCACGGCGAGGACCCGGACACCGAACCAGTCGGCGAAGGCGGAGGCGAAGGAACCGGTGCCCGCGCCCACGTCCAGGACGGTGTCGCCCGGTGCGAGTTCCACCTCGGCGGCGACGGCGGCGCGCCACGCGGTCAGCCCGTCGCGCGGTATCTCCCGGGCGAGGCGGTAGTCCTCGGCGAAACGACGGTCGGGGGCGGTCGCTTCCATGGGGCCCTCACTTCCGGGCGCGGTCAGGCGGGTCCGCCGCACCTCGTCGGCGGATGCTAGCGACACCCCCTCCACTTGTCTAGACCAAGGAAGGCGGCTGGCTGCCCGGCCGCCGGCCTGCGGGGATCACCCACCCAGTTCATAGGATTCTCAGGCAGTCCGGTTACCGTGTCGGGCGTGACCCAGACGAGCCCGCCCGGCTGGCATCCAGACCCCGGGTATTCAGGATTTGGCCCCCGCCACGAGCGCTGGTGGGACGGCACCCAGTGGACCGACCATCTGCGCGTACCGCCGGCGGCCGTCCGCAGCAGGCGCATACGGGTGGGGGCCGGCATCACCGCCGCCGTGGTGGTGCTCGCCGCCATCGGAGGCGGTGTCTATCTGCTGACGGACGACTCGGACGGCAAGGGCGACACCGCCGCCACCGCCCCGTCCGGCTCCCCCTCCCCCGGACCCGACCGGCAGCGCGGCGGCGGGGGTGAAGGCGACGAGCGCGGCGACGGCGGCAACGGTGGTGGCAGTGAGTCCCCGGAGCAGGGGCAGCCGCAGATCGAGGAGGGGTACGCGACGGACCTGGCGAGCGGCATCAGCATCCCGGTCCCCGACGGCTGGAAGGGCGAGTCGGGCATGGGTGCCGGGGTGACCACCGGGTCCTACGCCTGCCCCGGTGACACCAAGCAGACGTGCGTGCGCGGCGGGATATTCTCCGCCCCGGCCGAGGCGCTGAAGCTCACCACCAAGACGGCGAAGGCCACCGCCGAGAAGGACATCGAGTCCAACGCCGACGAGTCCTACGGCGAGAAGATCTACGGCGGCATCACCTCGCACGAGGAGCTGAAGTCCGAGGCGGTGACGGTGGCCGGGCAGCAGGGCTACCGGGTGCGCTGGAAGGTGGTGACGAAGAACGGCGACGACGGCTACGTCGAGTCGCTGGCCTTCCCGTCCCCGCTGGCCAAGGACATGCTGGTGGTGATCCGCTCCGGTTTCGACATCAACAGCAAGGCGCCTTCGCTGTCCGTCCTGGACAAGATCACCAAGGGCATCAAGGCGGCGTCCGGCGGGGGCTCAGGCACCAACGCCTGAGCGTCCGGCGGGGCGCACCGCACGGCCCGGGTGAGTATCCGGGCCGTGCGGTCTGAGTACGTTCCCCGATCCCGGCCCGGGGCGCCGCCGCTGAAATGGTGTCATGGCTCCCGACGCCCAGCGCCTCCGCATCCGGCACGTCACCAGTGCCGGCACCACCCTGGCCCTCTCGCTCACCCCGCTCGTGATCGGTGTGCTGTTCGCGCGCACAATGGCGCTGGACCCGCACACCCCGGTGAACGCCCTGATCACCCGGGGCGGCCGGGGCGTGGGGCCTTCGCCCGCCGAGTGGCGCGGCTGCGGCCGGAGTGCCCTGCGCCGGTGCCGTACCGCCTGGCGGCCCCTGGGTCCCGTACTGACCCGGCCGAAAAACCGGTTCCCCCGCGCACCCCGGATTCCCTAGACTCGCCGCACACCGCGCGCCGGCCCTCCGTCGGCGCGTCCGCCGTGACCGTTGAGGGGAGACCGCCGTGCGTCATCGCACCGCCGCCGTCGTCCCCCCGTCGCGGTTCGAGGTGATCCTGGTGTCTCGCGCCACCGGGCGCCGGCTGCGCGGCCGGCCCCGGACCCCGTGACGAACACCCGGTCCCCGCTTTACTTCTGACGCTCAGTCACTTGGGCGGGCCCGTCGGCCCGCGTCCGGGCCGCTTCGTCCGGGGGTATCGCGCCGCTTTCTTCCGGATCATCCCGAAAGGCCACCGGCCGTGCGTACCCACCAGCACCGTTCTTCCGCCACCGCGCTCACCACCGTCCGCAACCTGGGCATCCTCGCCCATGTCGACGCCGGCAAGACCACGGTGACGGAGCGCATCCTCTACACCACCGGCACCACCCACAAGCGCGGCGAGGTCCACGACGGCACGACCATCACGGACTTCGACTCCCAGGAACGGGACCGCGGCATCACCATCTTCGCCGCGGCAGTCAGCTGCACCTGGGACGGTCACCGGATCAACCTCATCGACACCCCGGGGCACGTCGACTTCGCCGACGAGGTCGAGCGTTCGCTGCGGGTGCTCGACGGCGCGATCGCGGTGTTCGACGCGGTCGCCGGGGTGGAGCCGCAGAGCGAGTCGGTGTGGCACCAGGCGGACCGGCACTCCGTCCCGCGCATCGCCTTCGTCAACAAGCTGGACCGGGCCGGCGCGGACCTGGACACCGCGGTCGCCTCGATCCGGGACCGGCTGCACACGGTCCCGCTCGTGGTGCAGTTGCCCATCGGGGCGGAGGACGCCTTCCGCGGGGTGGTCGACCTGGTGCGCATGCGCGCCCTGGTGTGGGCGGACGGCGCCGACGCGTACGAGGAGGGCGAGGTGCCCGCCGGGCTGCGCGAGGAGGCCGCCCGACGCCGGCGCTTCCTGGAGGAGGCGGTGGCGGAGCTGCATCCGGCGGCCCTGGAGGAGTTCTGCGAACGCTCCGAGCTGTCGGCGGAGACGCTGACCGGGGCGCTGCGGGACCTGACACGGACCGGTGAGGGGGTCGTGGTGCTGTGCGGTTCGGCGTACCGCAACCGGGGTGTCGAGCCGTTGCTGGCGGCGGTCGTCGCGTATCTGCCCTCCCCGCTCGATGTGCCGCCGGTACGGGGCGTGCTCGACGGGGCGGAGCAGGAGCGGGCCGCCGATCCCCAGGGGCCGTTCGCCGCGCTGGCGTTCAAGGTGAACGCGACCGCGACGGGCCGGCTGACGTATCTGCGCGTGTACGCGGGAACGATCCGGAAGGGGGAGACGGTGCTGGACGCGACCACCCGGCGCACCGAGCGTGTCGGGCGCATCCTGCGGGTCCGGGCGGACCGGCATGTGGACGTGGACGCGGCAGTGGCCGGTGACATCGTCGCGGTCATCGGCCCGAAGGCCGTCCGCCCGGGTGCGACGCTGTGCGCGCCCGGTGCCCCACTGGTCCTGGAACCGCCCACGGTGGCCGACCCGGTCGTGTCCGTGGCGGTGGAGGCGCGGCGGAGCACGGACACCGAGCGGCTGATGGCCGCCCTGGTCCGGCTGGCCGAGGAGGACCCGTCGCTCGTCGTGCGCACGGACCCCGAGACCGGTCAGACGGTTCTCTCGGGCATGGGCGAACTCCATCTGGAGGTGGCCGCGGAGAAGATCCGCCGCGATCACGGTCTGGACGTCCGGGTCGGCCGGCCGCAGGTAGCGCACCGGGAGACGCTGGTGCGCGGGGTGTCCGGGCTGGTCTACCGGCACGTCAAACAGGACGGCGGGGCCGGGCAGTTCGCGCACGTCGTCATCGACGTCGAACCGCTGGCGGCCGGGGACGGCGAGGAGGCGGCCGAGTTCGCGTTCGGTTCGGCCGTCGTGGGCGGCCGGGTGCCGCAGGAGTATGTGCGGGCGGTCGAGGCCGGCTGCCGGGACGCGCTGGCCGAGGGGCCGCTCGGCGGGCATCCGGTGACCGGGGTGCGGGTGACGCTGACCGATGGCGCGACGCATCCCAAGGACTCCTCGGAGATGGCGTTCCGCACGGCGGGGCGGTTCGCACTGCGGGAGGCCCTGCGGGCGAGCGCGATGGTGCTGCTGGAGCCGGTGGTCGAGGTGACGGTCACCGTGCCCGGTGACGCGGTCGGCGGGGTGCTCGGCGACCTGGCCGCCCGGCGCGGCCGGGTCTCCGGGTCCACCACGCGCGGCGGTGCGGCGGTGGCGACGGCGACCGTGCCGCTGGCCGAGCTGTTCGGTTACGCGACGCGGCTGCGCAGCCGTACGCAGGGCCGGGGCACGTTCACCACCCGGGCCACCGGGTACGCGCCCGCGCCCGCCGCCACGGTCCCCGGGACCGGCTGACGGAACGGGTCCCGCCCGCCACAACGGCGGGCGGGACCTGCCGTGCGTCAGGCGACCGGCACCGGAAACGTCGGGTACTCGACGCCGGAGACGTACTGCACGACCCGGATGACCTGGCACGAGTAGCCGAACTCGTTGTCGTACCAGAGGTAGAGGATCGCGTTGTCGCCGTCGACCTGGGTGGGGCCGGCGTCGACGATGGAGGCGTGGCGCGAGCCGATGAAGTCGCTCGACACCGCGTCGGGGGCGGTCGTGAAGTCGATCTGCCGCTTGAGCGGGGAGGTCAGCGAGACCTCGCGGAGGTGGTCGAGGACCTCGGTGCGGGTGGTTTCGCGGCCCAGCTTCAGGCTGAGGATGGCGATCGAGACGTCCGGCACCGGGACGCGGATCGAACTGCCCGTGATCGTCGCCTCCAGGTCGGGCAGCGCCTTCGCGACGGCGGAGGCGGCGCCCGTCTCGGTGATGACCATGTTGAGCGGCGCGGAACGGCCGCGGCGGTCGGAGCCGTGGTAGTTGTCCAGCAGGTTCTGGTCGTTGGTGAACGAGTGGATGGTCTCCACGTGGCCGCGCAGGACGCCGTACTCGTCGGCCATCGCCTTCAGCGGCGGCACGATCGCGTTGGTGGTGCAGGAGGCGCAGGAGATGATCTGCTCGTCCGGCTTGATCATGTCGTGGTTGACGCCGTGCACGACGTTGAGGACGTCGCCCTTGCCGGGGGCGGTCAGCACGACCTTGGCGATGCCCGGCCGCAGGTGCTTGGACAGGCCCTCGCGGTCGCGCCACCTGCCGGTGTTGTCGATGAGGATGGCGTCGTCGATGCCGTAGGCGGTGTAGTCGACGGAGGTCGGGTCGTCCGAGTAGATGACCTGGATCTCGTTGCCGTTGGCGACGATCCGGTTGTTGGCCTCGTCCACGGTGATCGTGCCCTGGAACTGGCCGTGGATGGAGTCGCGGCGCAGCAGTGAGGCGCGCTTGACGATGTCCTGGCCCGCTCCCTTGCGGACCACGATCGCGCGCAGCCGCAGGCCGTTGCCGGAGCCCGCCTTCTCGATGAGCAGCCGGGCGAGCAGACGCCCGATGCGGCCGAAGCCGTAGAGGACGACGTCGCGCGCCTCGCGGCGCTCGATCTTGTTGTCCCCGGTGGCGCCGGCGACGGCCTCCGCGGTGAACTCCGCCGCGCTGAGGCCCCGGTCGTCGGCCTTGTAGGTGGCGGCGAGCATGCCGATGTCGATCTGGGAGGGGCCCAGGTCGAGGGTGGTGAGGGCCTGGAGGAAGGGCAGGGTCTCGGTGACCGAGAGCTCCGCGCCGTCGATCTGCCGGGCGAATCGGTGGGTCTTGAGGATGCTCACCACCGATTTGTTCACCAGCGAGCGGCTGTGCAGGAGCACGGTGACATCCCGCTCGCGGTGCAGCTTGCCGATGATCGGAATCATCGATTCCGCGATCTCCTCGCGGTTCTTCCAGTTGGTGAACGCGTCGTCATTGACAGTCACAGGTTTATCTTTCGAGCTAGGCGGCGCTCATATGGTAACCAGACGTTCATTCGATACCTCACCCCGGTCCGGCCCCCGCCCTCACTCCCCCACCCGCACCGGCCGCCCCGTGCGCCGCGAACGGTCGGCGGCCTCCGCGATCAGCAGCGCGGCCAGGGCGTCGGCCCCGGTGCAGGGGCTGGGCCGGAGCCCGGCCGCGACCTCGGTGAAGGCCGCCATCTCGGCGACGTACGCGTCGTGGAAGCGGCTCAGGAACCCGTCGTACGGAGCGGCGCCGGACGGCGGTCCGTCGGCGGTGGTCCGCAGGGGCGCGCGGTCGCCGTAGCCGGTTGCCAGCGTGGACCGCGAGCCGGCGAGCTCCATGCGCGCGTCGTATCCGGCGCCGTTGTAGCGGGTGGCCGTGCAGCTGACGAGTGTGCCGTCGTCGAGCGTGAGGACGGCGACCGCGGTGTCGACGTCACCGGCCGCCGCGAAGGAGTCGTCGCCCCGGTTGGCCCCGACGGCGCTGACCTCCACGACCTCGCGGCCGGTGACCCAGCGGACGCTGTCGAAGTCGTGCACGGCGCAGTCCTGGAAGATGCCGCCGGACAGCGGCAGGTATCCGGCCGGCGGGGGCGCCGGATCGGCGGTGCACGCCCGTACGGTGTGCAGCCAGCCCAGCTCCCCGGCCGCGACCGCGTCGCGCAGGGCGGCGTACCCGGCATCGAAGCGGCGCTGGAAGCCGACCTGGAGCGGCACCCCGGAGCCGGCGGTTCCGGCCAGCAGGGCGCGGGTGGCGTCGAGGCCGGCGGCGACCGGCTTCTCGCAGAAGACGGGCACCCCGGCGGCTGCCGCCGCACGGATGAGCGTGTCGTGGACGGCGGTGGGGGCGGCGATCACTACGCCGTCCAGCCCGGAGCCGAGCAGCGCGTCCAGGTCGCCCGCCCAGTCGGCGCCCAGCTTTCCGGCCAGCTCGCGGGCCTGCCGCTCCACGGCGTCATGCAGGACGAGGCGGTCGACGGCGGGCAGGGTGGCGAGGGTGGCGGCGTGGAAGGTGCCGATGCGGCCCGTTCCGATGAGTCCGATGCGCATGCGCGGGTGCCTCCGGGGCGGATGGGGCCGGCTGGCCGACGCTCCTGATCTTCGTCCTTGTATCGTCGCCGATCGCGCCTCGGTCAAGCTTTTGTACTCCGGGCAGTTCCTGGGCGTCTCGCAGGGCTCCCGTACGGCGGGGCCAACGTCCAGCGGCGAGGCCCGCCCGCGCCTCCCGGCTCACCCAGCCAGCAGCCGTTCCAGCGTCCGCCGGAGCGCCGCACCGCCCTCGAAGACCACTGCGGTCAGCCCGAGCTCACGGGCCGCCCGGACATTGGCCTCCCGGTCGTCCACGAAGAACGCCTCGCCGGGGGCGACCCCGAGCAGCCCGAGCGCGCCCTCGAAGGCTTCGTCGGCGGGCTTGGTCGCGCCGAGCGCGCACGAGAAGGCGAGCACGTCGAAGCGGTCGTTCACCTCGGGCAGCCACTCGGGCAGCCCTGCGCGCAGCAACGCGTCGTTGTCGGTGAACAGGGCCGTCGGACGATCCCGTACCAGGTCGGCCGCGGCGAGGACCTCGGGGTCGGGCTCGAATGCCCCGCACCAGATGCGACGCAACTCCTCCGCCGTACCGGCGAAGCCGAGGCGCCGCCGGATCTCCCGCTCGACGTCGTCGGCGCTCCCCTGCCCACGGTCCCAGGCCGGGATCAGCCCTGAGCCGTACAGCTCCGACTCGACGCGCCGCGCGGGAAGCCCACACGCCGCCCCGAGGAGTTCGAGCCGCCGCTCAGGGTGGAAGCGGCACACGACGCCGCCGAGATCGAAGAGAAAGGCCCGCGGTTTCGTCATGGGCGGCAGCCTAGCTCCGGGGCCGTGCTCACTCTCCCGAACCGGAGCGTCGGATGCTCGGTGGCCCAGGGGGAGTTCGTCTTTTCCTACGGGCGCGACAGCTCGGGCACGCCGGCCGCTGACCGCGCCCAGGGGGTCCGGACCGCCTGACCGCCGGTCCCGGTCGCGGCGCCCGGCCGGAAACGCATCAGGGCCGGTGCTGGATTCCTCCAGCACCGGCCCTGATCTACGACTGTCTCCAGTCGGGACGACAGGATTTGAACCTGCGACCCCTTGACCCCCAGTCAAGTGCGCTACCAAGCTGCGCCACGTCCCGATGCCCGCCTGACCTGGGGTTTCCCCCTGGCCGAACGTGCATGAGAACAATACCGCACTTCATCGGGTGGTCACGAACCGCTTTCCCGTTCGCCGCGCACCGTGTCCCCACGGTCACGGTCAGTGGATCAATACCTGGGAGAGGCCGACCCGGCCCGTGCCGGTCTTCACGATGCGGACTGTACGGGTGCGGCTGTCCAGGTTCACGACGGTGGGGCGCAAGGCCTTGCCGCTGACGTGGACCGTGGTGTCGTCGGTGACGATGTCGAAGTCGGACGTCGTCGTGGAGGCGTCGTTCCAGACCTCGACCTGGCGGATGTGGCGGGTGGCTCCGAGGTCCACGTGCCACCAGGCGCCGGGCTCGGCGAGGGTGCGGGTGTCGGTGTTGGTGTCGGCGTCCAGGGCGCGCGCGGCGGTGGCGGTGGCGTCCGTCGAGGACTGGGTGGCCGTGCCGGTGCGCGCGAGGTCGGTGCGCAGCTGCTCGACCGGGCCGCCGTGGGCGCCGGCGCGGGCGGCGACGGCGAGTGCGTCGGCCGGGAGGCGGTCCAGGCCGGTGTGGTTGCCGGTCATGACGGAGCCGGTGCCGCCGAGGGCGGGGGCGGCGGTGTCGGTCCAGTTGCCGCGCGCGGTGTTCTGCATGCCGTAGTCCGCCCAGTTGGACACCCACTTGTAGCCGATGCGCGTGATGACGTTGTTCTCGACGGTGATGTACGAGGACTGCTCGTCCAGGTAGATGCCGTTGCCGTCGCGCTCGGTGTTGCCGTACGCGGAGCGGTTGATGTAGTTGCCGCTGACGACGGTGCCGGGCTGGGCGCCCTGGGTGTAGATGGCGCCGCCGTCGTGCTGCTGCCGGGCGACCTCCATGACGTCGGTGATGCGGTTGTCCGTCACCTTGTTGTCGCGGAGCACGGACTTCCGCGCCTCGGGCTGGTTCCAGCCCCAGCCGACGGAGATCGCCGAGTACGGGAGGTGGTCCAGGCTGTTGTGGTCGACGGTGAGCTCAGCCTCGTAGCCGGCCCAGATGCCGACCGCGTCGGTGTACTCGACACCGGTGCGGCTGATCGTGTTGTACGCGACGGTGTTGCGCTCCCCGGCGAGTGCGGGTTCGGGCAGGGGCTCGGTGTCGCCGACGTAGACCGCGCCCGAGGAGAGGTCGGTGAACGTGGAGCGGGTGAGCGCGCTGTCCTTGGTACCGGCCTCCAGGATCGCTCCGGCGCCGCCGAGGTGGGTGAAGTCCGCGGAGTCGACGGTGACCCGCCGGCCGCCGCGCACGGTGAGGGCGGCGGCCGGTTTGGTGTAGTAGCGGCCCGCGTGGTCGACGGGGCCGGTGGCTCCGGTCAGGGTGAGACCGGCCTGCATCCCCGCGTAGCCCTCGTCGGTGCCGGGCTGCCGGTAGGCCGCGTACGCGAAGCCGATGCCGCTGACCGTGAGGTCATGGGCGCCGTCCACGGTGAGCAGCTGTTCGGTGTGCGGGGTGACGGCCCGCGCGTGGCGCATGTTCTCGCCCTTGCGCGGGAGGTAGGTGACGGTGCGGCCGGCGGAGTTCCACACGAACTCGCCGGGCTCGTCGAGAAGTTCGGCGGCGTTCTCGAAGAACGCGACACCGCTGTAGCGGCCCGAGTCGACCGTGGTGGTGTCCCAGGAGGGGCCCGTGCGCTGCGTGCCGCTCGCGGAGTTGGTCCAGCAGGGCTGGGCGAAGGTGAGGGTGTCGCCGCTGACGCCCGCGATCCGGCAGTGGTAGTTGCGCCAGCGGACGCGGATGACGGCCTCGGCGTCCGTGGGGTGCGCCCAGTGGTCGATGCCGGTGGCGGTGGCGCCGGTCATGCCGGTGGTGGTGGCGTCGCAGGTGGCGGCGGGGCACGCTTCGCCCCGGGCGCGGGTGGCGCGGCGGCCGTCCACGAAGAGCTGGCGCGGGGTGACACCGGCGGGGACGGCGGCGGTCCAGGTGCCGTCGGGGTTCTTCCGCCAGCCGGTGAGGTCCCGGCCGCCGGAGAGGACCGGGTGGGCGCCGGGGGCGGCGGCCCAGGTGGTGCCGGAGTCGGCGGCGCCGAGCTCCAGGGGCGCGTCGAGCCGGTACGTGCCGTCCTTGAGGAGGACCCGGACCTCGCGGCGGTGCTCGGTGCGGGCCAGGTCGCGGGCGCCCTCCGGGGTGCAGGGGCGGGCGGTGGTGCAGGCGGAGCCGCGGCCGTCCGGGGCTGCGTACAGGGTGCGGGTCGCGGGCGCGGCCCCGGCGGACGGGGCTGCGAGCAGGGCGGTCAGCAGGGCCGCGGTGGCGGATGCGGCGGTGGCTCGTACGACGTTCAGGGGGCGGTTCACGCGGTGGCCTTCCAGTCGGGGTGGCCGGGCATGGGCGGGTTGACGGCTCCGAAGAGCCAGTCGCGGAGGAACGGGTCCAGGGAGCGGTCGCGGGTGACCTCGACGGTGTGCCGGATGAACTGCTCCGAGGTGTACGTGGAGTCCTTGAAGCGCCTCACCCACTCACGCATCACCGTGTCGAAGGAGCGCCGGCCGATGCGCTGGTTCAGGGCGTAGAGGACGAGGGCGCCGCCGTCGTAGATGTTGGTGCCGCCGAGCGCCTTGGGCAGTCCGGGCGGGCCGTCGGCGGCGCGGACGGCGTCGAGCTTCTCGTAGGTGGCCTTCATCTTGTCCGCGAGGACGGACCAGCCGCGCTCCTCGCCGTACAGACCGGCGTAGTACACGGCGGGGCCCTCGTTGAGCCAGGCCTGCTCCCAGTCGTGCGGGGTGACGGAGTCGCCGAACCACTGGTGGACGAGCTCGTGGACCATGGTGGTCTCGTAGCCGGGCTGCCCCTGGGCGTTGGGCTTGAACCAGTTGGTTCCGAAGAGGGACAGCGTCTGGTTCTCCAGCGCGTCGGTGTAGCCGTCGTAGATGTGCACCCCGTAGACGGAGAACGGGTAGCGGCCGAACTTCGCCTCCAGCCAGGCGAGATGGTCGGCGGTGCGGGCCACGACCGGGGCGTACGTGTCCTCCTGGCCCAGGGGCACGATGTGGCGCAGGGGCAGGCCGCGGTGGCTGCTGCCGTACAGGTAGGTGCCCTTGACCACGGCGATGCCGATGAGCTCGGTGGCCATGCGCTCGCGGAGGGCGAAGTGCCAGACGGTGGAGCCGTCGGCGCGCGGTGTACGGTGCGTCAGCTCGCCGTTCGCGGTGGCGACGAAGCCCTCGGGGGCGCTGATGTGGAAGGTCCAGGTCGCCTTGTCGGAGGGGGTGTCGTTGCAGGGCAGGAAGGTGTCGGCGCGGGAGGACTGGGCGGCCGAGGCGAAGCCCCCGTCGCTCCCGAAGCGCCAGCCGGTGAGGCCGAGCCGGGGTGCCTTGCCGTTGCCCCGGTAGCGGATCTCGACGGTGAACGCCTGGTGGTCGCGGAGGGGGCGGGCCGGGGTGACGGTCAGCTCCTGGCCGCTCCGGCCGGCGGCGAGCCGCCAGGTGGCGGGGCGGCCGGCGACGGTGACGGCGTCGATGGTGTGGCCGTCGGTGTCCAGGTTGAAGGCGAACAGGTCCTGGGTGGCCTCGGCGCTGATCTTCACCGTGGCGGTGAAGTCGTACGTCACCGGGGTGAAGTCGAAGGTCAGGTCGTAGTGGGTGACCTGGTAACCGCCGTTGCCGAGGGTCGGGAAGAGCGGGTCGCCGACTCCGTCCGAGCCGGGCTCCGGGTGGAAGCCGTGCGGCCGGGCGGCGGCGGGGGTGCCCAGGGCGGGGACGGCGACGGCTGCCGCGACCGCGGCGCCGCCGAGCGCGAGGACCGAGCGTCGGGTGGTCACTTCTTCCCCTTCTGGAAGGCTTCCTCGAACTCGCCGCGGGCCTTCTCGCCGCCCTTGGCCAGGTAGTCCTTGACCAGCTGGTCGTAGGCCGACATCGGCTTGCGGCCGGCGACGATGTCTTTGATGACATCGCCCTTGAGCGTGCTGAGGCTGCCGTAGCCCTTGGAGTCCCAGGTGGGCGAGGAGTAGCGGAGCGTCGCGTCCGGCACCATCATCGGGATCATCTTGGTGAAGGCGTCGTGGACATGGCGCACGCCCTGCTCGGAGTCGGCGCTGAAGACCGCCGGGACCGCGGAGGCGGTGAACTTCCAGGGCACGGTGACGTCCTGGGTGCCCCGCTTGGTGAGCGCCGGGTTGCCCTTGGCGTCGCGGGTGAAGTCCTTGCCCTCGACCCCGTAGTTGATCAGGGTGTACTCCAGGCTGCCGAACGGCGAGGCCGCGAAGTCGGCGAACCGCAGGATCTCCTTGACCCGGTCGCCGGACGCCTTGCTGATGTGCGTGTTCTGGAGTGCGACGTTGTCCATCCAGGTCACGGCGTCCTTGCCGACGGGCACGAACGGGCGCGGGTCGAACTTCTTGTTGATCGCCTTCATCGTGGCGACGTAGCCGACACCGGGTGCCAGGTAGCTGGGCATGCCGTCGTAGACGTACGCGCCCTTGCCGTTCTTGAACATGTCCGTGTACTGGGCCTTCTGGGCCCCGGACATCTGGAGGGTGCCCGGGTAGTAGCAGCCGGCCTTGTACAGCAGCCGGGCCGTCTCGACCGCCTTGCGGTACTCCGGGGTCTCCAGGTCGAGGGTGAATGTGCCGGTCTTCTCGTCCAGCCGCCAGGACGCGGGGGCCCCGGCGGACATGGCGATGACGCCGGTGGCCCCGGCGATGATCGCGTACTGGTCCTTCTCGGGCCGGGTCAGCTCCTTGCAGACCTCCACGAAACGGTCCAGGTCGGTGATCTGATCCAGGCTGGTGACGCCGACCTCTTCGAACAGGTCGTGGCGGTAGAAGCCGGCACCGCCGGTCCCGGAGCGGGCGATCGGGATGCCGTAGAGCTTGCCGCCGAAGATCGCGCCCTGCCAGGCGGCCTCCGGGATGGCGGCGAGGTTGGGGTAGTCCTTGATCGCGTCCCCGGCGAGGTGCGGGGTGAGGTCGGCGCACTTGGCCCGGAGGAAGGCGGCCTTGTTGTCGACGCCGCCGCTCTCCGGGTACATGAAGAGGTCGGGCAGGCTGTCGCTCGCGACCATCGTGGAGAACTTGGTGCTGTAGTCGTCGGAGGGCACACCGGTGATGTCCACCCGGGCGCCGAGCAGCTTCTCGATCTCCTGCCAGGCCACGTTCTTGCCGCGCGAGGGCGGCGGCGGCGAGAACGTCTCCATCGTGGCGCTGATCGCCTTCGCGCCCTTCAGCGGAGTGCCCTTCGTGGCCCGCAGCGGCTTGGCCGGATAGCTGAAGAAGCCCTGCGGGACACCGGCCGCGGTGCCCTCCAGGTCGGGCTTGAGCCCGATGTTGCGGACGGCGCTGTGCGGGAGCAGGGACGCGCTCTTCGCCTCGGCCTTCGCGGTCGTGCCGCCGTCGCCGCAGGCGGTGAGCAGCGGGGCCGCGGCCAGCCCGAGGCCGACGCCTGCGCCCAGTCGGAGGAGTGCTCTGCGGTTGATGGGGGTGGAGCTCGACACCTGGATCTCCTTGGAAGAGGGAAGGGAAGGAGCGGGGGGCGGCAGCTGCGCTCAGCCCTTGACGGCTCCGGTGAGCACGCCCTTGGTGAAGTAGCGCTGGAGGAACGGGTAGACGCAGAGGATCGGGACGACCGCGATCACCAGGACCGCCATCTGCACGGCCTGCTGCGGGGCGAGCACCTCGCCGGCCGACGCGGCGTCGAGGCTCTGACCCTGGAGGACGTAGGTCCGCAGCACCATGGGCAGCGGCCACTTGTCGGAGTCGTTGAGGTACAGGAGCGAGTTGAAGAAGGCGTTCCAGTACGTCACCGCGTAGAAGAGGCTGATGACGGCGAGGACGGCCTTGGACAGCGGCAGGACGATGCGGACCAGGATGCGGAAGTCCCCGGCGCCGTCCACCTTCGCCGCGTCGTACAGCTCCTCCGGCAGGTTCATGAAGAAGGACCGCAGGACGACCAGGTTGAAGGCGCTGACCAAGGTGGGCATGACGAGCGCCGCGTACGTGTCGTAGAGGCCGAGCCCCTTGACCAGCAGGAAGTTCGGGATGATGCCGGCGTTGAACAGCATGGTGAACAGGGCCGTCATCAGGATGAAGCGGGAGCCGGTGACCTCGCGGCGGGAGAGCCCGTACGCCATGCCGACGGTGACGAGCAGACTGGCGAGGGTGCCGAAGACGGTGATGCCCACGGACACGATCAGGGCCCGGCTGACGACACCGCCCGTGAAGATCGTGCGGTAGGCGTCGAGGGTGGGGTGGTCCGGCCACAGGACGAGGCCGGAGCTCTTGATGATGTCGGTCTGCGAGGCGAAGCTCGTCCCGATGACGCCGACGAGCGGGTACGCGACGGCCAGGACGACCACGACGACGGCGACGGCCTTCGCGGTCTGCCCGATGCGGGTCGGGCGCTCCATCCAGGGCGGGCGGCCGTCGGACTTGCGTACGGGGGCGGGCGGGGCCTGCGGCGCGGTGGTCCGGGCCGTGGCGCGCTTCTTCTCAGCGGTCAGCACCGCGGTACACCCCTTCGTGGCCGAGTCGGTGGGCGAACTTGTTGGCGCCGAGCACGAGTGCGGTGCCGATGACCGCCTTGACGAGTCCGACGGCGGCGGCGACGCCCCAGTCGTTGTCCCTGATGCCGTGGTAGTAGACGTAGGTGTCGAGCACCTCACCGGCGTCCGGGCCGACCGCGTCGCGCTGGAGCAGGATCTGCTCGAAGCCGACGGAGAGGATCTGCCCGAGGTTGAGGATGAGCAGCAGGATGAGCACGGGTGCGATGCCCGGCAACGTCACGTGCCACAGGCGGCGCCGTGGGCCGGCTCCGTCGATCGCGGCGGCCTCGTACTGCTGCCGGTCGATGTTGAGGAGGGCGGCGAGGATGATGATCGTGCCCCAGCCGGCGTCCTTCCAGGCCACCTGGAGGGTGAGCAGCCAGGGGAAGGCGTCCGGGTCGCTCATCATGTCGTAGCGGGGCAGGCCCATGCCGCCCAGGACGTCGGGCAGGACGCCGGCGCCGCCCAGGATCTGCTGGAAGATCGAGACGATGATGACCCAGCCGATGAAGTGCGGCAGATAGACGACGCTCTGCACGAAGCGCCGGATGCGGTCGCTGGCGATGCTGTTGAGCAGCAGGGCCAGGGCGATGGGCACCGGGAAGAAGAACACCAGCTGGACGAGGGCGATCTCCAGCGTGTTGAACGTCGCGCTCCAGAAGGCCGGTTCGCTGAACGCCGCGGAGAAATTGGCGAAGCCCACCCAGACGCTGTGCATGTATCCGAGGTACGGCTGGTAGTCCTGGAACGCCACCACGTAGCCGAGCAGCGGCACGTAGTGGAAGACGATGAAGTAGAGCAGGCCGGGCAGGGTGAGCAGCAGCATCACCCGGTCGCGTTTGAGGCGCTGTCCGAGTGTGAGCCGGTGCGGGGCGGCGAGGGCCGGGCCGGGCGGCGGTGCGGGCTCCTCGGCCCGCTTTCGCCGCGTTCGCCGCTTTTCGCGCGGCAGCGGGGGTGCTGTGTCAGCCATGGTGGGTCCTGTTCGGCTGGGTGGCGCGTGGTGTGCCTTCTGCGGCGGCAAGTTAGTAAGCGGTTAACCCAAGCGTCAAGGGATCCGGGCGAACGTCTTCACCGACCGTCGGCCTCCGGGGCGAATTCAGAGGCGGCGAAGGCTAACAAAGCGGTATTAACAGCCCATTGGGGCAGGTCGTGCGCTTGACGGTCGGCCGTCGACCTCCCTAGCGTGCCGGTCACTCGATAGAACACGATTACTATCCGGAGGCAGGGTGCGAACCACCGAAGAGGCACCGGCCCGTTCCGGTACCGAGGCAGCGGATCCGCCCGGGAGGCGGCCGCGCACGGTCCTGGTCATGAGCACGGGGCTGCTGGACGACGTCTTCCCGCCCGCCGTCCGGTCGCGTCTCGAGGAGACCGCGGAACTGCTCGATCCGTCGGTGATCAGCGAGTTCGACTCCCCGGCCGCCGCCCGGGCGCTGTCCCGGGCGGAGGTGCTGCTGACCGGCTGGGGCTGTCCGCCCGTGGACCCGGCGCTGCTGGACCGGGCGCCCGAGCTGCGGGCCGTCGTCCACGCGGCCGGCACCGTGAAGACGTTTCTGTCCCCGGCCGCCTTCGACCGCGGGATCGTCGTCTCGTCGGCCGCCGCGGCCAACGCCGTACCGGTGGCCGAGTACACCCTCGCGGCGATCATCATGGGCGCCAAGCGTGTCTTCCCGCTCGCGGGCCTCTACCGGACCCGCCGCACCCACCGCACCGCCGCCGATCTGGACCGCCACCACTGGCTCGGCACCCACGGCCTGACCGTCGGGGTGGTCGGCGCCTCCCGCATCGGGCTCCGCGTGATCGAGTTGCTGCGGACGGCGCTGGACGCGGAGGTCCTCCTCCACGACCCGTACGTGAGCGCGGCCGGGGCGGCCCTCCTCGGCGTCACCCCCGTAGACCTGGACACCCTCGTGGCGACGAGCGACGTGGTGACCCTGCACGCGCCGGACACGCCGGAGACCCGGAACATGATCGACGCCCGCCGGATCGGCCTGATGCGCCCCGGGACGCTGCTCGTCAACACCGCGCGCGGCCCGCTCGTGGACACCGAGGCGCTCACCGGGCACCTGGTCAGCGGCCGGCTCGACGCGGTCCTCGACGTGACCTCGCCCGAGCCGCTGCCGCCCGGCCACCCCCTGTGGGACCTGCCCAACGTGTTCCTGACCCCGCACCTGGCGGGCGCCCAGGGCAACGAGGTGGGGCGGCTCGGCGCCCTCGCCGTGGACGAGCTGGCACGGTACGCCCGGGGCGAGCCGTTCGGGCACCCCGTGCACCGGGCCGACCTGGGGAGGATCGCGTGACCGCCCTTCCCCCACGGGCTCCGGCTTCGCGGCCGGCCGCGCCCGCCACGGCACTAGGCTCGTCGTCACACAACAGCCTTCAGGGGGTGAGCCGGATGCGCCGGCAGAGCACGGCCGGGGACGGACAGCGGCGGGCGACGGTCACCGACGTCGCCCGGCGCGCGGGCGTCTCGACGGCCACCGTCTCACGCGTCCTGAACCGCAACTACCCCGTCGCGGACGCGACCCGGGAGCGCGTCGAGTCCGCCATGCGCGAGCTCGGCTACGTGGTCAACGCGCACGCCCGCGCCCTGGCCGGGGTCTCCAACCGCACCGTGGGCATCATCGTCAACGAGGTCATCGACCCCTTCTACGCGTACATCGCTCGCGGGGTCGAACGGGAGGCGGCGCTCGGCGGACGCCTCTGCCTGGTCTGCTGCACCCAGGGCGACCCGCAGCGCGAACTGGCCTTCATCGACCTGATGCACGAGCGCCGGGCGGACGCGGTCGTGGTAGTGGGCGGCTCCATCGCGGACCGCGGCTACACCTCGGAGCTGGCCCGCCGGGCGCGCGAGCTGGACGCGGGCGGCTCGAAGCTGGTCCTGTGCGGCCGGCCCCCGATCGGCGAGTCCGCGCCGACCGCCGCCGTGGAGTACGACAACGAGGGCGGCGCCTTCGCGATCACCGACCACCTGCTGATGCAGGGCCACGAGCGCATCCTCTACCTGGGCGGTCCGCCCAGGCTCTCGACCACCCGCGACCGGCTCGCCGGGCACCGCCGCGCCCTGGAGCTGCGGGGTGTCCCCGTCGATCCCGAGCTGGCCCAGCCGGGCGCCTTCAGCCGTGGCTTCGGGTACCGCAGGATGGCCGAACTCCTTCGGGACGGGCCGGAGTTCACCGCCGTGTTCGCGGCCAACGACATGGTGGCGGCCGGTGCCGCGCAAGCCCTGGAGGAGGCGGGCGTGCGGGTGCCCAAAAACGTCTCGCTGGTGGGGTACGACGACATCCCGGTCGCCCAGGAGCTGCGCCCCCGGCTGACCACCGTCCATGTGCCGCTGGAGGAGATGGGCCGCCAGGCGGTGCGGCTCGCCGTGTCCGGCGGGGACGAGGACGACTGGCGGGAGCCGACCACCGGGGCGCTGCGGCTCGGCACGCACATCGTGGTACGCGATTCCGTGGCGCCGCGGTCCGGCAGACCGCTCCGCAAGTGACCGGTTACTTCCCGCCTGTCCGCAGTTGGCCATAGAAAATCACAGTAACTTCCCGACTCCTCTTGCGGCTCCACAGCAACCGCTTACATGCTGACGGGGCACCCCCCACCGTTCCGCACGCCTTCGCCCCTCGTTCATGACTGCAGGGAGAGTTCCGCATGCGTAAGCACACCCCGTCCGTCGCCCCGGCCGCCTCCCCCGCCCCCCGGACCGCCTCCTCTCCGAGCCGCCGCGCCGTCCTCGGCGCAGCGGCGGGCGCGGGAGCCGCGGCGGCCCTCGGCCTCACCGCCACCGCCGCCCACGCCGGGCCCGCGACCGCCCGCCCCGTCTCCGTGACCGTCACCGGACGCCCCGCCGCCGAGGCCGAACGGCTGCGGCTCGCCCAGGCGTTGCGCGGCTCGGAGTTCCAGCCGACCGGCCTGTACGTGCCCGCCGGCACCCCGCTCGCGCTGACCGTCCAGCCGTACGACGACCTGGTCCCCACGCTCTGGATCGGCGCCTGGGACTACTACGGCGTGGTCACCGAACCCCGCAGCTACCCGCTGACCGCCGGGGCCAACACGGTGACCGACCCGCACGGCGGCCCGGTCTACCTGACGCTCACCGGGAGCGGCGAACGGGCGGGCGTGCTCTTCCGGTCCGGTGCCGTCCGCATGCCCGTCTTCACGCTGGGCCGGACCGGCGAGGCGGACTACCAGCACCAGCTGGACACGCTGACCGAGTCGCCCTGGGTGGAGCTGCACGCCCCGCACACGATCATGACGCTGACCCGCGAGGGCGCCCTGCTGTACCGCGACGAGGACCACGCGGCGCTGCTCCGGCTGGTCGAGACCATCATCGACTCGCACGCCCGGATCAGCGGGCTCGACGGCTCCAGGGCGGTGCACCGGCGCAAGGCGGGGCCGTACCACTTCACCGAGGTCAGCAAGGTCCCCGCCGGCGTCGGCGCCTACGCCACGCACGGCTACAACGGCTTCCCGCGCGCCTACCTGGACCGGGCCACCACCGTCGAGGGCCTGCGCACCCGGGGCTGGGGTCTGTACCACGAGCTCGGTCACCTCCACCAGCAGATGGCGTACAAGCCGGGCGGCCTCACCGAGGTCACCGTGAACATCTACTCGCTGGCCGCGCAGCGCACCCTGGAGCAGCCGTCGAACCTGCTCACCGTCGACCCGGCGACCGGGCTCACCGTGTTCCAGAGCTCCCGGGCGAAGTTCGGGACGGCCGGACTGTCGTACGAGAAGTCGTTCGGGGCGTACGAGAAGCTGGTTCCGCTGCGCCAGCTGGAACTGGCCTTCGGGGAGGACTTCTGGCCGCGCCTGCACAAGCTGGTGCGCGAGGAGAACCCGCAGTCCGACTACACCGAGGACGCCAAGCGCTACCGGGCCCTGGCCACCTACTCCAGCCGGATCGCGGGCTACGACCTGACGGACTTCTTCGTGCACACCTGGGCCTTCCCCATCGACGCGACGGGCCGCGCCGAACTCGCCGCGCTGCGTCTCCCCCAGCCGCCCGTCGACCCGGGCACGCTCTCCGACTGAGACCACGACGACGAGGAAAGGGAGTCATCATGCAACTGAGCAGAAGGACCCTTCTCGCCGTGAGCGGCGCCACGGCGTCGGTGGTCCTGACGGCAGGGGCCGCCCGGGCGGCAGCACGCGAGGAGGAGTCCGTGAACGACTTCGACGTCCTCCTGGACCGAGCGCAGACCCTGCTCACCGGCGGCGCGTTCGACCCCTCGGACCCCGATTTCGCCGCCGGCGTCGCCGCCCTGGACAGCACGGCGGGCGCCCTGTGGGACACCTTGGACCGGACCGCTGGGCGGACCGCGCTGTGGCCCGATCTCGCGCCGCTCACCGACCCGGGCAACTTCGGCCAGAGCTACACGCGGCTGCGCACGCTCGCCGTCGCGTGGGCCACACCCGGCACGGCGCTCTCCGGAAGCGCGGAGACGGCCGAGGCGCTGCTCGGGGCGCTGCGGTTCGCGTACGACTCGGCCTACCACCCCGCGGCGCGCGAGACCGGCAACTGGTGGTTCTGGGAGATCGGGGCGCCGCGCGCGCTGATGGACTGCTGCGTCCTGCTGCGCGAGCGGCTGCCGGCCGCCGATCTCGCGGACTACCTCGCGGTCGTCGACCGGTTCTGCCCCGACGCGGACCGCCGCACCAACTCCCCCACACTGCCGGAGACCGGCGCCAACCGCACCGACAAGGCGGTGATCGTGGCGCTGCGCGGGCTGCTCGGCAAGGACGCGGACAAGGTGGCGTCGGCCCGAGACGCGCTCTCCGACGTACGCGACTCGGGCCGCAACAGCCTTTTCCGCTACACGACTTCGGGCGACGGGTTCTACGAGGACGGCTCGTTCGTCCAGCACTCGGTGGTGGCGTACACCGGCTCCTACGGCACCGTGCTGCTCGGCGGCGCCGCCTGGCTGCTCTCGCTCCTGGCCGGCTCCGCCTGGGCGGTGGCCGACCCGAAGGTGTCGGTGATGTACGAGGCCGTGGAGCGGAGCTTCGTCCCGGTGATCTTCGACGGGCTGATGATGGACGCGGTGCGCGGCCGCGCCGTGTCCCGGGAGCGGGCGGGCGACCACCGGGACGGGGTGGCGGCCGTCGCCGCGATCCTGCTCCTGGCGACCGGCGCCCCGGCCGGCCTGGCGGACCGCTGGCGCTCGCTGGTCAAGGGCTGGCTCACCCGCAACCGCACCACCCCGTTCACCTCGCTGGCCACCCTGCCCCAGCTCGCCCTGGCCAAGGCGGTGCTGGCCGACCGGGAGGTGCCCGCCGCCCCGCGCACCACGGGCAGCTTCGTCTTCGCCGACATGGACCGCGTCGTCCACCGCCGCCCCGGCTGGGCCTGCACCCTCTCGCTGTCCTCGAAGCGCATTTCCGCGTACGAGGCGGGCAACGGCGAGAACCTGCACGGCTGGTACACCGGCGACGGCATGACGTACCTCTACGACGGCGACGACCTCGGGCAGTACAACGACGGCTTCTGGCCGACCGTCGATCCGTACCGCCTGCCGGGCACCACGGTCGACACCCGCCCGCGCGACGACCTCGGCACCGGCGCCGGAACCTCCACCTACCGGCCGCCGAACGCGGTGGCGGGCGGCGCCGCGCTGGACGGCCGCTACGGCGCCGCCGCGATGGAGCTGATCGGCGCCCCGGGCAGCAGCCTGCGTGCCAGGAAGGCGTGGTTCCTGCTGGACAACACCGTCGTGGCACTCGGCGCGGGCATCACCTCGGACGACGGCCGCCCGGTCGAGACGGTCATCGAGAACCGCAACCTGGGCGCGGACGGCCGCAACCGGCTGCTCGTGGACGGAATCCCGCGCCCGGGGGGCCAGGGCCGCAACGGCGCCCCCGGCCAGGCCCGTTGGGCGCACATCGAGGGGGTCGGCGGCTATGTGCTGCCCGGCGGGGCCGCCCTGCACACCCTGCGCGAGGAGCGCACCGGCACCTGGCGGGCCATCGACACGGGCGCGGACACCGGCGGCAGCACCGACCCCGTCACCCGCCGCTATCTCACCCTCTGGCTCGACCACGGCCCCTCGCCCGACGGCGCCGGGTACGCCTATGTGCTGCTGCCCGGTGCCTCCGCGGCGGCGACCGCCGTCTGGTCGGCGTCCCGGCCGGTGCGCGTCCTCGCCAACGACGCCACCGCGCAGGCGGTGGAGGACCGCAGGACCGGCCTGACCGCCGTGCACTTCTGGGCCGCCGGTACGGCCGCGGGCATCACCGCGTCCGGTCCCGCGACGGTCCTGGTGCGGCGGCGGGGTGCGCGGGTGTCCGTGGCGGTCGCCGACCCGGGCCGGACGGGGACCTCCGTCACGGTCGGCCTTCCGTTCACCGTCCGCAGGGCGGCCGAGGCCGACGACACCGTCGAACTCACCCCGGGACGCAGGCCGTTGCTCACCATCGCCGTCGGTGGTTCCCGGGGCCGCACCCACCGCGCCGAACTCGTCCAGTAACCCGCACACACCAGGAGCACCACCGCCATGTCCGTCGCCCCGCATCTGCACCTGCCGCCCACCGACCGGATCCTGTCCTCCCGCACCGGCTGGACCCGGGCCCACTGGGAGGCGACCGCCGACCGGATGCTGGACGCGCTGACGCCGTACGCGACACCGGGCTTCGCCCAGTACCGGCTGCCCGGCCGGAACAGCTGGTCCGGTGTCGTGTCGGACGGACTGGAGGGTTTCGCCCGGTCGTTCCTGCTGGCCGCGTTCCGGATCGCGGGCGCGGGCGGAGCGGTCGACCCCGCGCTGACCGAGCGGTACGCGGCGGGGCTCGCCGCGGGCACCGACCCGTCGAGCGGGGAGGCGTGGCCGCGCCTGACGGACTGCTCGCAGCAGCTGGTGGAGGCGGCGTCGGTCGCGATCGCGCTGCACGAGACCCGGCCGTGGATCTGGGACCGGCTCGACGCCCGGGTGCAGGAGCGGGTCGCCGACTGGTTCTCCGGCTTCGTCGGCGGGCGCACCTGGGACAACAACTGGCGTCTGTTCCAGGTGGTTTCGGAGCAGTTCCTGGCGTCGGTCGGCGCCCCGTACAGCAGGTCCGACATCGAGGGCGGCCTCGACAGGATCGAGGACTGGTACGTCGGTGACGGCTGGTACACCGACGGCAGCGGGCGCAACTTCGACTACTACATCGGCTGGGCCATGCATCTGTACCCGCTGCTGTGGGCGCGGATCGCCGGCCCGGACGGCGACGGAGGCCGGGCCGCCGTCTACCGGGAACGCCTCGGCCGCTTCCTGGAGGACTATCCCCACTTCTTCGGCGCCGACGGCGCCCCGGTCCACCAGGGCCGGTCGCTGTGCTACCGCTTCGCGGCGCTGGCCCCGGTGTGGATGGGCGCCCTCGCGGACTGCACCCCGCTCGCGCCCGGGCTCACCCGCCGCCTCGCCTCCGGGGCGCTGCGCCACTTCGCGGAACGCGGGGTGCCCGACGAACGGGGGCTGCTGACGCTGGGCTGGTACGACACGTTCCTGCCCACCACACAGCCGTACTCCGGTCCGGCGTCACCGTACTGGGCGAGCAAGGGCTTCCTCGGGCTGCTGCTCCCGGCCGACCACGCGGTGTGGACGGCGCGCGAACTGCCGCTGCCCGTCGAGGAGTCCGACACGTACACCGCGCTGCCGGCGCCCGGCTGGCTGTTGCACGGTACCCGGCACGACGGGATCGTCCGGCTCGTCAACCACGGCAGCGACCACAACCCGCTCCCGGAAGCGGGCGGCACCGACCCGGACGCGGGGGCGGGCGAGGACGATCCGCACTACGCGAAGCTGGCGTACTCGACGGCGACCGCTCCGGAGTCCGCGCCGCACGCCTTCGCCCGGAACATCGACAATCACCTGGCGCTCCTCGCCCCGGACGGCACCCCGTCCCGGCGCCGCCGCATTCACCCGGTGCGCTGCGAGGACCGCGTCGCCGCGTCCTGGTCGGCGGCCCGGCTCCCGGGCGACGAACGCGCGTACCGGATCTCCACGACGAGCGTGCTGCACGGGCCGTGGGAGATCCGGGTGCACCGGGTCGAGGCGCCCGAGGGCGCCGTGGTCCGGGAGGGCGGCCACGCCGTCGCGCACCCGACGAGCCCGTTCGCCACCTCGGGGCCCGGCTGGGCGCTCGCCCGTACCGCCGACGGCCTGTCCAGCGCCGTGGTCGGGCTGTACGGCTGGGACGGCGGGCCGGAGGACGCCGAGGTGGCGCGGGACGTCGAGGCCAACGCGTACGGACCGCACTCGGCCGTCCCGTATCTGCGCAGCGCTCCCCACCCGGGCGGCGTCACCGTCCATGTCACGCTCGTGGTGCTGTCCCGGGACAGTGTCCACCCGGAGGCCCTGCGCTCGGCCGTACGGGTGCGGGTGGCCGGGGACGCGGTGACGCTGGGCTTCCTGGACGGCCGCACGGTCGAGGTCTGATCAGAAGCGGGGGGCGTGGTCCTCCCTGCGGTCGAGATGGCCTACGAGCTCCTGCGCCAGGGACTTGATGGTGTCGAGCCCCGCCCTTCCCCAGGGGCGGGGCACGGTGTCCACGGCGCAGACGGCGCCCAGGGCGATCCCGGTGCGGTCGATGAGCGGTGCCCCCAGGTAGGAGCGGATGCCTATGTCGTCCACGACCGGGTTCCCCGCGAAGCGCGGGTAGTCGCAGACGTCCTCCAGAACGAGCGCCTTGCGCCGGACGACCACGTGCGGGCAGTAGCCGTGGTCGAGGGCCACGTACCGGCCGCTGCGGCCGCTGCCCGCCGCGGTGGCCCCCAGGTCCGAGCCCTTGCGGGTCCCGGCGGGGGTGTGCAGTCCGGCGTAGAACTGGCGGTTCCCGTCGATGAAGTTGACCATCGAGAACGGCACGTCCGTCACTTCGGCCACCCGGTCGGCGAAGGCGTCGAAGTTGTCGAACGAGGCGTCCTCCCGCTCACCCAGGCCGAGGCTGCGCAGCCGACGGGTGCGGGCGGGCGCCTCGCTGTCGACGGGGGTCAGCAGCAGCCGCCCGGCGGCGCGCGGGATCACGACCGGGCCCCGAATCCGGCGTGTCCGGGGAGCGGCACGGCGTCGTCGGTGGCGTTGATGAGGTGCTGGACCAGCGTCACCAGCGTGCCGGTGCCGGAGCTGGCGATGCGGGCGTCGCACAGGACGACCGGCACCTCCGGCGACAGGTCGAGCGCGGCGCGGACCTCCTCGGGGCCGTAGCGGTAGGCACCGTCGAACTCGTTGACGGCGACGACGAATCCGATGCCGCGCCGCTCGAAGAAGTCGACGGCCGCGAAGCACTCCTCCAGCCTGCGGGTGTCCGCGATCACGACCGCTCCCAGCGCGCCCTGCGAGAGCTCGTCCCACATGAACCAGAAGCGCTCCTGGCCCGGTGTGCCGAACAGGTACAGCACGTGCTGGTCGTCCAGTGTGATGCGGCCGAAGTCCATCGCCACGGTGGTGGACGTCTTCGACTCGACACCCTCCAGGCTGTCGGTCGCGGCGCTCGCCTGGGTCAGCAGCTCTTCCGTGCTCAGCGGCGCGATCTCGCTGACGGCGCCGACGAACGTCGTCTTGCCGACGCCGAATCCGCCGGCGACCAGCACCTTCAACGCGACGGGGAAGCCCTCGGGCGCGGCCGGCGGCGCGGCGTACTCGGCGGTGGCGGTGTCCTGCCCGTACCCGCCGCCGGAGCCGTGGTCCGCGTAGCCGTAGCCATAGCCGGAGCCGTCCGGGTAGCCGTAGCCGTCAGAGCTGTCGTCGTAAGCCATCGAGCACTGCCTCCAGCAGATGTCGGTCGGTGGGCGTGTCATGGAAGGCGGGCGCGTGCGCGGTGACGGCGCCGCAGTCGACCAGGTCGGAGAGGAGGACCTTGGTCACGACGGCGGGCAGCCTCAGATGTGCGGCGATCTCGGCCACCGAGGTGGGGCCCTCGCACAGGCCCAGGGCCACCGAGTGCTCGGGGCCGAGGTGGGTCTGCGGAACGGACCCGGTGGCCATCACCAGGGACAGCAGGTCGAGCACGGCCGTGGGACGGGTACGGCCGTTGCTCACCGTGTAGGGGCGGATGAGGCGGCCCGCCGCGTCGTCGAGCAGCGGCCCGTCCTGGGTGACCGCCATGGTCACAGCCCCACGGTGCCCGGCGTCCCGGCCGCCTGTCTCACCGGGGTCATCAGATAGGGCCGCACACTCTTCACCAGCATGGTCATCTCGTAGCCGAGGACGGCGGCGTCGGCGTTGCGGCCGGCGAGGACGGCCAGACAGGTGCCGGAGCCGGCGGTCGCGACGAAGAGGAGCGTCGAGTCGAGCTCCACGACCACCTGCCGGACCTCGCCGTTGTCCCCGAACCTCGCCCCGGCGCTGCGGCCGAGCGAGTAGAGGCCGGCCGCCAGCGCCGCCATGTGGTCGGCGCTGTCGGCGTCCATGCCGTGGAGGGACTTCACCAGCCCGTCGGCGGAGAGCAGGACAGCGCTGCGGGTGTACGGCACGCGCTGGACCAGGCCGCTCAGCAGCCAGTCGAGGTCCGAGACCTGACCGGACGGCGTATCGGTCGCCATGGGGCATCTACTCCTTGATGGGGTTCGCTGCGAGTGGGTCGTGGTCGCCGGGGTGGGCACCGGCTCCGCGCAGTCGCGCGGGTGCGGCGGCGCCCCGGACGGGGAGCGGCCGGGCCGGTGCGCCCAGCTGGGCGGCCGTCGTCATGTGCGTGGCACCGGCCGGTGGATCGGGCGCGGGCTCCTGCTCGGCCTCGGCCCGGGCCTCGGCGAGGTCGATGCCGCGCCGGAAGGCGGCGACGAGCCCGGGGTCGTGCAGGACGGGCTCGTCCCCGGACCTGGGCGCGGGGGCCTCCCTGAGCTGCGGGACCAGGTGCTCCTGGTTGGTGCGCCTGGGCAGCAGGGGCCGGTCGGCCGCGGTCTTCGGCGCGGTCCCGTCGTCGGAGGCGGGCGCGGCCGTGGGTGGTGCGTCGTCCGCCGGCCGGTCCGTGCGCTCGGCGCGCAGCGGCAGGGGCGGGGCCTCGCCCTGGCGGCCCGGGGCCGGCTGGGAGGGGGTCCGGTGCGGGCTGGGCTGCTGGCTGGGGACGTAGGGCCGGCGTTCCGGCTCGGGGGCGGGCGCCGGCTCGCGCGGTGCCGGGCGGTCCTCCAGGGGCGGTGGGCGGTGCACGGGTCCGGTGGGCGGGAGCGGTGCGTCCGCGGTCTCGCCGGGGCCGTCCTCGTCGGCGCCGAGCAGGGTCTGCGGGAGGACCAGGACGGCCTGGGTGCCTCCGTAGATGTTGCTCTGCAGCCGTACGGCGATGCCGTGCCGCCGGGCCAGCGAGGCGACCACGAACAGGCCGATGCGGCCGTCCTGGAGGAGGCGGGCGACATTGACCTGGTCGGGGTCGGTGAGCAGGGCGTTCATCCGCTTCTGCTCGTCGCCCGGCATGCCGAGCCCGCGGTCCTCGACCTCCAGGGCGAGCCCGGCGGTGACGCGCTGGGCGCGCAGCAGGACCTGGGTGTGCGGGGCGGAGAACACCGTGGCGTTCTCCACGAGTTCGGCGAGGAGGTGGATGACGTCGGCCACGGCGTGCCCGCGCAGGGTGCCGTCGATCGGGGGGACCAGCTTGACCCGGGGGTACTGCTCGACCTCGGCGATCGCCGAGCGCAGCACCTCGGTCATGGTGACCGGGTTGCTCCACTGGCGGCGGGAGACGGCGCCGCCGAGCACCGCGAGGTTCTCGGCGTGTCGGCGGATGCGGGTGGCGAGGTGGTCGACGTGGAAGAGGCCCTTGAGCAGGTCCGGGTCCTCGACCTCGTGCTCCAGCTCGTCCAGCAGCTGGATCTCGCGGTGCACGAGCGACTGGAGGCGACGGGCGAGGTTGACGAAGACCTCGACCTTCTGGTCCTCGCCGCTGGACTCGGAGAGCCGGGAAGCCTGGACGACGGCGGCCACGGCGGACTCCTGCTGGCGGCCCAGCTCCTGGGCCAGCAGCTCGAAGGGGTCCCCGCCGGACGGCGGGCTCTGCGGGGCGCTCCGGACGGACACGGGCTCGCCGTTGCGCAGCTGTTCCACCACGCGTTGCAGTTCGGCCTGGCCCTGGGCGCTGGTCCGGCGCAGCGCGAGGCAGCGGCCGAAGACCGTGGTGGCCGCCCGGTTGGCGGCCAGGAAGGCGGCGAGCACCGCGGCGAGCGCGAGGGCGGCCGCCGAGCCGAGGGCGATCCAGAGTTCCGTGGACGGCCGTGCGTGGCCCGCGCGGGCGGTGAAGATGACGGCCGCGGCGCCGGCGAGGGCGACCGCGAGGGCCGGCAGCACGGCGGTGCGCAGGAGTTGAGGGCGTATGCGTGCCTCGGGGGTGGGGCGGGCGGCGCGTGGTCTGGCCGCGGCCGAGTGGGAACGGGCGCCCGGTCGGCCGTGCCGCCCGCCCTCTCGTCGATCCGGTCGCGCGTCGGGTGCGCGAAGTTGAGACATCAGCGTCCTCGGTACGTGGGGCCCCAGGCATCTGCGTTCATGTGGTGGCACCTACGGTGGTCGGGCATTCTCGGGTCATCGGCCGGGCAGGCCCGGAGAATATGAGCCCACCGTTGATCACCGGGCACACACGGTAGTCGCCGGAAGTGCGGCCGCGATGGGCAGTTGTGGAACTTGCCCGCCATCCGTCCCGCTCTGGTATGAGCGCTCGCACGGGCGACCGATTCGGACGGGCCCGTTTCAGGGACGCGGACACGCGAAGGCCCCCTCGACGTGGGCCGAGGGGGCCTGACCGGAACGTATGCCGCCGGGTCTCAGGGCTGGGGCGCCCGGTCGCGGTCCCTGCCGGTCTCCGGGGCGGAGCTGCCCGCCGGTTCGTGGAGCTGTACGTGCACGGGGGGCCAGTTGCCCCAGCCGGGGGCCGGTTCGGTGGCGACGGCTCGCCACCACGGCTCGACGGGCGGCGGATCGGCGGGCTCCAACGGCTGGCCGGGGCGCGGGGAGACCATGGTGACGCCCACGGACCCGGCGGCGCGCATCGACCATTCGGCGGGCTCGGCCCACGGGTGCAACGCGAGGTTGAACGTCCCCCAGTGGATCGGCAGCATGACGCCCGCCCCGGGATCGTCGCCCTGGAGGTCGAGGTGGGCGCGCACGCCCTCGTCGGGGCTCATGTGGATGTCCGGCCAGGCGCCCGGCTCCGGCATGTCGTCGGTACGGTCCTTGGACCAGTACTGGCTGTACGCCCCGATCTGGATCATGGTCGCGTCGAACGGGCCGTGTTCGGCGCCGATGGCCCGGAAGCCGGGGAAGTATCCGGTGTCGCCGCTGTGGTAGATCCGGTGCTCGGGTCCGGCGACGGCCCAGGAGGCCCAGAGCGTGTGCTGCTGGTTGCGCAGGCCGCGTCCGCAGAAGTGGCGGGCGGGGGTGGCGGTGAGGCCGATGCCGGCGACCGTCGTGGTCTCGTTCCAGTCGAGCTCGCGCAGCCGGTCGGGCGCGACGCCCCAGCGCTCCAGATGCGCGCCGACGCCGAGCGGAACCACGAAGACCGTGTCCGTACGGGCCAGCGCCCGGATCGTCGGGAGGTCGAGGTGGTCGTAGTGGTCGTGCGAGATCACCACCACGTCGACCGGCCCCAGGGCGCCGAGCGGCACGGGGGCCGGATGCAGGCGCCGGGGGCCCGCGAACGCGAAGGGGGAGCAGCGCTCGCCCCAGACCGGGTCGAACAGCACGCGCCGGCCGTCGATCTCGGCGAGGACGCTGGAATGCCCCATCCAGGTGATCCGGAGCCCGGAGGCGGGCGGCCGGGCGAGGTCGGCGACGGTCGTGGCGTGCACGGGCACCGGGGCGGCGGGGGCCCGGAGCGCCCGCTCCTCCTTGCGGAAGTAGACCCGGGCGAATTCCAGGGTGGAACCGGAGGGTCTGATCCGCGCGCCCACCGGGTTCTGGAAGACGCCGTCGGCGAAGTTGGGCGAGCGGCGGATGCGCTCCATGCGTGCGCCGTCCGGGTCGGCCCCGAAGGCAGCGGGGCGCAGCGCACGCAGCCGGGTGCGGAGCGGAAGGCTGTGGTCAGCGCCGGTCACGAGGTCTCCTGAGGAGTCGGGGTCGTCCCATTATGGCGAAGGGGTACGACAGTGCGAGAGCGGAACAGCCGGGTGGGTGGCGTTCCGCACCGACCGCCTTTCCCACGTCGCCGTCCGTACGCGCGCTCGCCATGAGCACGTGGGAAGCCGCCCCGTTCCCGGCGGGAACCGGAACCGCACCTCACGCCGTCGGCGCACCGGCGCCTTCCGGCCACCGGGGCCGCGCGGCGGCGGAGGCCGCGTTGACAGGGCCCTCCCCGGCTCCCGATACTGACCGGCGATTCAGTAATACGGCCGCCGGCGCAGGCCCGCCGGACCCGCCCGCCCAGGACCGCCGACAGCGACCGAGGAGCACTCCCGATGACGACGCCTCCGGTGTCCCCGCCCGCCCCGCTCATCTCGCTGACCTGGACCGACCACGCCACCGGCTGCCGGGGCCACCTCGTGGTGGACCGGCTGGTGCGCGGGGTGTCCAGCGGCGGCCTGCGGATGCGCCCGGGCTGCACGCTGGAGGAGGTGGCGGGTCTGGCTCGGGGCATGACGATGAAGGAGGCCCTGCACTTCGACGCGGACCGGCCCGGGTCCCGCTACATACCGCTGGGCGGCGCCAAGGGCGGCATCGACTGCGACCCGCGCGACCCGGCGGCGTACGGCGTCCTGGTCCGCTATCTGCGGGCGATGCGCCCGTACATCGAGAACGTCTGGACGACCGGTGAGGACCTGGGCCTCTCCCAGCACGTGGTGGACCGCGCGGCGGCCGAAGCGGGGCTGGTCTCCACCGTGCAGGCCGTCTACCCGCTGCTGGAGGACGAGACCGCGGCCCGGCGCCGGCTGGCCGACGCCTTCGCCCTGGAGGTGGACGGCATCGGCCTGGACGAGCTGGTCGGCGGCTGCGGGGTCGCCGAGGCGGCGCTCGCCGCGCTGGACCGGGACGGGGTCGCGTACGACGGCGCGCGGGTGGCGCTCCAGGGGTTCGGAACCATGGGCGGGGCGACCGCCCGCTTCCTGTCCCGGGCGGGGCTGCGGGTGGTCGCCGTAGCCGATGTGAAGGGCACGATCGCGAACCCGGCCGGGCTCGACGTCGAGGCGCTGCTCGCCGCGCGGGACGCGCACGGCACCGTGGACCGGGGCGCGCTGTGCGCCGGCGACCGGGAGCTGCCGGCCGACGCCTGGCTCGTCCAGGACGCCGAGGTGCTCGTCCCGGCCGCCGTGTCCTACGCCGTGGACGCGGTGAACCAGGCCGGGATCAGGGCCCGCTGGGTCGTGGAGGCCGCCAACATGCCGGTGCTGCCGGAGGCGGAGGCGAGGCTCGCGGCGCGTGGGATCACCGTGCTGCCCGATGTGGTGGTCAACTCCGGGACCAACGCCTGGTGGTGGTGGACCCTGTTCGGTGACATCGGGGCCGACGCGGACGAGGCGTTCGCGCACACCCGGCGTGCGATGCGCGAGCTGATCGGCCTCGTGCTGGCCCGCGCGGAGGCGGACGGCTGCACACCGCGGGCGGCGGCGCACGCGGTGGCCGCCGACCGGCTGCCGGTGATGGCCGAGCGCTTCGGCTGGTACCGCTGACCGGGCCCGTCCGTCCGTACCCGGTCCGCCCGACCTCCCCCGGGCCGGCATTGGTTAGGGTGACCGCGTGGCGAGAGTGCGGTTGGGAGTGGCGGAGCGGCGCGAGGAGTTGCTGCGTGCCGCCGTCGAACAGATCGAGGTGCGCGGTGTCGCGGCCGTGCGCATCGCCGATGTGGCGTCCGTGCTCGGCGTGAGCAACGCGCTCGTGCTCTATCACTTCTCCACCAAGGAGAAGCTGGTGGCGGCCGCCTTCGCGCACGCCGCCGAGAGCGATCTCGCCCATCTGCGCGCGCTGTTGAGCCGTCGCACGACCGCCGTGCGCCGGTTGCGCGCGGCCGTCCGCTGGTACGCGCCGACGGGCCAGGCCAAGGGCTGGCGGCTGTGGATCGAGGGCTGGGCGGCCTCCCTCCGCGACCCGGCGCTGCGCAATGTGGCCGGCGATCTCGACCAGCAGTGGAAGGCCGAGCTGGCCGAGGTCATCGAGGAGGGCGCGGCGGCGGGTGAGTTCCACTGCGACGACCCGATGTCCGTGGCCTGGCGGCTGACCGCCCTGCTGGACGGACTGGCCGTGCAGATGACCTCGTACAACGGTCCGCTGTCCCGGGCGACCATGCTGGAGTGGACCGAGCAGGCACTCGCCCGTGAACTGGGTATCGACCACGAGGCCCTGACGGCCTGACCGCGCTCCACCTCGCTCCGCCGGCCCCTCCCCCGGTCACGTCTGCCGAAGCGGCTCGTAGACATCGCTGTCGAGGCCGAAGGTCCAGGCGACGCCCTCCCTGGCCGTCCTGGTCCTGGGCGGGACCCGGAGCCAGTACGTGCGGTGGGTGCCGTCCGGCTCGGGCGTCGAGTTGACCACCTCGACCATGACGACGTCCTCGTCACCGGCGAGCGCGATGCGCCAGAGGATGCCCGTCTCGTCGCGGTGGACCGGTTCGGCGGCCGACTCGGTGAGGTAGCGGTCGTAGCCGTAGTACTCCAGCATCACGCGGCGCAGCTCCGCGTTCTCCTCGGAGCGGATGCGCTTCGGGGTCAGCGCGGCCAGCTCGTCCAGGAACTCCGCGGGCACGGGCATGCCGCGCCAGGCGTACAGGGCGAAGCCGTCCGGGTAGGCGAGCGCCGGTCCGTCGCCCCGGTCGAGGCGGCCCGCCTCGTCGCGGTGGAGGGCCTCCGGACGCTCGCAGATCACCACGACCCGCTCGTAGGGCCACCACCAGCCCGCGTTCCGCGCCACCGCCGCCAGTCCGTCGAGCCGGTCGCCCCGGCCGTCGAACGCGGCGAGCCACGCCGCGTCGTGCTGTCCGAGGACCGCGTCGAGCAGGATCAGGCGCACCCGGGACTCGGCGTCCGTGTCCTCACCGGCGAGGTCGGCGACCACCCCGGCCCGTATCCGCTCGGCGAGGCCCGCCGTGGTCTCCCAGAGTTGGGCGCCGGTGGCCGACCAGAGGGCGGACCAGCCGGCCGGGCCCAACGCGTCGTACACCCGGCGCCGCTCCTCCGCCCAGGGGCGGGTGCGCACCTCGTCGCGGACGGAACGCCCCGGGCCGGTCAGCTTCCCGACGGCCTCCACGGCCTCCCTCGGCGAGCCGGCCCAGACGAACTCCTCCGGCTCGGCGAGTCCCGCGCTGCGGTAGGCGAGCCGCACCCCGTCCTCGGCGGCCGCCCGGTCCGCCGCGCCCGTCGCCGCCGCCACGGCCCGCCAAGAGTCCACGTACTGCATCGGTTTCCCCGTCCCCTGCTTCCGCTGTTCCGCTCTGATTCCCTGATCCCGCACCGTGCGGTCCCGCCGCCGTGCCCGTCCCGCCGTCGCTCAGTCGGCGACGATGCGGACCGCCCCCGGCGCGTACTCCCGCTGGCGCACCACGCGGAACCAGCCCTGGGGCAGCGGGATCGTCGCGTGCTCCTCGTGGACCACGCGCCCGCCCTCGGGGAGGTGGAGCAGCATCGGGCCGAAGACCCCGCCTTCCCGGATCAGCCGTCCGGGCCCCGGCACGGCGTGCGCGTGGCCGGTCACCTCGCCGAGCGCGAGCACCAGCCGGCCCCGCGCGTCGCGCAGTTCGCCCGCCGCCTCCAGGAGGTGCGCGGGCACCGCCGACTCCTCCAGTGGCACGATCAGTACATCGCCCTGCCGGTACACAGACCTCTCCCCTCCGCGGCGGCACCCGGTGTGCCGGCCACATCGAAAACGCTACGGCGGGGGTCTGACAATCGGCCGTCGAGCCGCCCCGGGCGGGGGCGGCCGCGCTTTTGTCAGTGGGCCTTGATAGACCTTGCGGACATCAACCCGTCGCCGTCATCAGGAGCTCAGGGCCATGTCCGTGGACCACCTGCACGAGTTGCTCGGCCTTCCGGCCGTCGATTTCCAGTCCGGCACGGACGGCGGACCCCGGCCCGCCGCCGATGCCGCCGCCTGGCGGGTGTCGATCGACGCCTACGAGGACGAGGGGACCTGGGAGGAGGAGTTCGACGCTTTCCTCGCGGAGGTCGATCCGGCGGGCGTCCGGGCCCTGATCATCGGGCAGTGGGGCGAGTCGTACGAGGAGAAGTCCTCGTATCCGATCGGTCTCGTCATCGCGGCCGCCGACCGGCTGACGTCGCTGGAGGCGGTGTTCGTCGGGGATCTGACGATGGAGGAGGCGGAGATCTCCTGGATCGAGCAGAGCGATGTCACCGCGCTGCTCGACGCCTTCCCCGCGCTGGTGGAGCTGGGCGTGCGCGGCGGCTCCGAGCTGGTGTTCCCGGCCGCGAAGCACGAGCGGCTGCGGGCGCTGACCATCGAGACGGGCGGGCTGCCGCGCGAGGTGGTGCGCGGTGTCCTGGAGAGCGAACTGCCCGCGCTGGAGCGGCTGGACCTGTGGCTCGGTGTCTCGGCCTACGGCGGCGACGCGGACGTGTCGGATCTGGCCCCGCTGCTCGCCGGGACGCGTTTCCCCGCCCTGCACCACCTCGGCCTGCGCAACAGCGAGATCCAGAACGAGATCGCGACCGCGATGGCCTCGGCCCCGCTGGTCGCCCGGCTGCGCACCCTGGACCTGTCCTGCGGCACGCTCGGCGACGAGGGGGCGGCCGCTCTGCTCGAGGGCCAGCCGCTGACCCATCTCGATGTGCTGGACCTGCACCACCACTTCCTCACCGAGCCGATGGAGCGGCGCGTCACCGAGGCGCTGGCGCCGCACGGGGTGCGGGTGGACCTCTCGGAGCGCTGCGAGCCGTGGGACAACCGGGGCCCGGCGGGCCGGTACGTCACGGTGTCGGAGTGACGGCGCGATGATCGGCATCAATCACCCCTGCTCCTTCCACGGCATGCCCGTGTTCACCCTGCCGGAACCGGGTGACGACAGCCCGTGGCCCGCGACGCTGCCCACGCCGGACGCCATGGCCTGGCGGCTGGACTGTGGCTGGGAAGGGAATGAATTCGCCGTTGTCTGGAGGCACTTCCTGGCAAAGGTCGACCCGGCGCAGGTCCGTGCCCTGGTGATCGGTCACTGGTGGGACGGCGACTACAGCTCCCTGGCTCCCGTGGTGGAGCTGATCACCTCGGACGCGGCCCGTTTCCCCGCGCTGCGCGCTCTGTTCCTCGCCGACGTCGTGGGCGAGGAGTGCGAGGTGTCGTGGCTCCAGATGTGCGACATCACGCCGGTGCTCCAGGCGTTCCCGCGCCTGGAGGAGCTGGTGGTACGGGGCGGTGGCAGCGGGCTGGACAAGGAGACGCTGGAGCTGCACCCGGTGCGGCACGAGGCCCTGAAGGCCCTGCGCTTCGAGTCCGGCGGTCTGCCCGGTCATGTCGTGCGCGCGGTCGGAGCCTGTGAACTGCCCGCGCTGGAGCGGCTGGAGCTGTGGCTCGGCTCCCAGTGGTACTCGGGCGACGCCACGGTGGCGGACATGACCCCACTGCTGTCCGGGGGCAGCCTTCCCCGGCTGCGTCATCTCGGACTTCAGAACAGCGAGATCCAGGACGAGATCGCCGTGGCGGTCGCCTCCGCGCCGGTCGTCGCGCAGCTGGAGTCCCTGGCGCTCTCGATGGGCACCCTCAGCGACGCGGGGGGCCTGGCCCTCCTCGAAGGACAGCCGCTCACCCATCTGGAGGGCCTGGACCTGCACCACCACTACCTCAGCGACGAGGTGATGGACCGCTTCAAGGAACTGTCCGAGCGCCACGACGTCCACGTCGACCTCTCCGAAGCGGACGACTGGGACCCCGACGACGAGGACGAGCCCCGCTATGTCGCGGTCAGCGAGTAGCGGTCCGCCGCGCCTCGCGGTCGTCGGCAACCCGGGCAGCCGCCGCGTCTCCCTCTTCCAAGACGCGGTGGCCGCCGCCGGCCTGCCCGAGGCGCGTACGGTCTCCTGGCTCCGCGTGCTGCGGGGCGGGGCGCGCTTCCTGCCCGGGGAGATCGTGCGCATCGAGTCCCCGGGCGAGGACGCGGAGGTGGACCGGCTGCTGCGTGGAGCCGACGACGCGGCCCGGGTGGAGGGTTCGGCCCTCTGGTACGCGCGGTTCACCGCCGCCGTACGCGAGGTGGCGGTCGCCGCCGGGGAGGCCGGCGCGCAACTGCTGGACGCTCCTGCCGACATCGCGGCGCTCTTCGACAAGCGGCTGTGCCACGGGGTGCTGGACGCGGCCGGGGTGCCCGTCCCCGCCTCGCCGACCTCGGGACCGGCCGGGGCGCCCGTGCGCGGCTGGGACGACGTAAGGGACCTGATGGCCGCCCACCGCATGCCCCGGGTGTTCGTGAAGCCCGCGCACGGCTCCTCGGCCTCCGGGGTGCTGGCCGTGGAGACGGCCGGCGCGGGCCGGATCCGGGCGGCCACCTCCGTGGAGCGGGACCCGGCCGGCCGGCTCTACAACTCGCTGCGGGTCCGCCGGTGCACGACGGAGCGCGAGGTCGCGGCGGTGATCGACGCGCTGGCGCCCGACGGGCTGCACATCGAGCGCTGGGTGCCCAAGGCCACCCAGCGCGGCCGGGCCGCCGACCTGCGCGTCGTCGTGGTCGCCGGCCGGGCCACCCACGCCGTGGTGCGCACCAGCACCTCACCGATGACCAATCTGCACCTGGGCGGGGCGCGCGGCGACCTGGCCGGGGTGCGGGCGGCCGTCGAGGCGGCGGGCGGCAGTTGGGGCGAGGCCCTGGCCATCTGCGAGCGGGCCGCCGCCGCCTTCCCGGACACCCTGTGCGTCGGGGTCGACCTGCTGCCCCTGACCGGCTGGCGGCGCTTCGCCGTCGGCGAGGTCAACGCCTTCGGGGACCTGCTGCCGAACCTCACCGGTCTGCCCGGCAGCGGCGCCGAGGGCCTGGACACCTACGCGGCGCAGATCGCCGCCGTACTGGAACGAGCAAGGAACGACCGTGTCAGCACCGCCCCCTGAGTACAGCGCCGAGCACGTCTCCGAGCACTGCTCCGACCCCGATATGAGCGAGGTCGTGGGCAGTCACGACCTGCTGTTCGTCACCCTGGACACCTTGCGGTACGACGTCGCGGCCGAGTTGGCCGCCGCCGGGCGCATCCCGAACCTGGCCCGCCATCTGCCGGGCGGTGTCTGGGAGAAGCGGCACGCCCCGGGGAGTTTCACCTACGCCTCCCACCAGGCGATGTTCGCGGGGTTCCTGCCCACCCCGGCCGCGCCCGGGCCACACCCCCGGCTGTTCGCCGCGCGGTTCGCCGGCAGCGAGACCACGGCGGAGCGCACCTTCGTGTTCGACACCCCGGATCTGGTGTCGGGGCTCGCGAAGGAGGGGTACCGCACGGTGTGCGTCGGCGGAGTCGGCTTCTTCAACCTCCGGGGGCCGCTGGGCTCGGTGCTCCCCGGGATGTTCCAGGAGGCGCACTGGGAGCCGGAGTTCGGCGTCGCCTCCCCCACCTCGTTCGAGGCGCAGGTGACCCGCGCCGAGGAGGTGGTCGCCGCCCTGCCGCCGGAGCAGCGGCTCTTCCTCTTCGTCAACGTCTCCGCGCTCCACCAGCCGAACTGGTTCCACCGGCCCGGGGCGACCCGCGACGCCGGTGACAGCCGTGCCACGCACGCCGCCGCCCTGGAATACGTGGACGCCCACATCGGCCGGCTCTTCGCCGCCGCGAGCAGCCGCCGCCGTGCCTTCGCCCTCGTCTGCTCCGACCACGGCACGGCCTACGGCGACGACGGCTACGCCGGTCACCGGCTCGGCCACGAGTCCGTCTGGACCGTCCCGTACGCCCACTTCTTCCTGGAACCGGGGACCGCCCGATGACCCTGACGCACACCGTCCGCCCGTACGAGAGCTATGTCTACGCCTACCCGCACAAGACGGCGTACCGCCCGCTAGCCGAGCAGCCCGGCGGGCGGCCGGCGCTGGACGAGCTGTGGGCGGGGGAACGCAAGGACGCGCTCTCCCTCTATATGCACATCCCGTTCTGCGAGGTCCGCTGCGGCTTCTGCAACCTCTTCACCCGGATCGGCGCCCCGGACGAGCTGACCTCGCGCTATCTGGACGCGCTGGACCGGCAGGCGAGTGCGGTACGGGACGCGCTGGGCGACACGGAGCCGGTGCGCTTCGCGGCGGCGGCGTTCGGCGGGGGCACGCCCACCTTTCTGACGGCGGGCGAGCTGGAGCGGCTGTGCGACATCGCGGAGAAGCGGATGGGCGCCGGTCTGCGGTCCGTGCCGCTGTCCGTGGAGACGTCCCCGTCCACCGCGACCGCCGACCGGCTGGCCGTGCTCGCCGAGCGGGGCGCGACCCGGATCAGCATCGGGGTGCAGAGCTTCGTGGCGGCGGAGGCCCGCGCGGCGGTGCGCCCGCAGCACGCGGCCGACGTGGAGCGGGCGCTCGGACTCATCCGGGACACCTCGATACCGGTGCTCAACATCGATCTGATCTACGGCATAGACGGCCAGACCGAGCGGAGCTGGCACACCTCGCTGGACGCGGCCCTGCGCTGGCGGCCGGAGGAGCTGTACCTCTACCCGCTGTACGTGCGCCCGCTGACCGCCCTCGGCCGGCGTTCCCCCGGCGAGGCCGACGCCGCCTGGGACGAGCAGCGCCTGCGCCTGTACCGGGCCGGCCGCGACCACCTCCTGGCCCACGGATACGAGCAGGTGTCGATGCGGATGTTCCGCCGCGCCGGCGCCCCGCGCGCGGAGGGGCCCGACGACTACGCCTGCCAGACGGACGGCATGATCGGCCTGGGCTGCGGCGCCCGCTCCTACACCTCGCGGCTGCACTACTCCTTCGACTACGCGGTCCGGATGAACGAGGTCCGGGGCATCATCGACGCCTACACGGCCACCGAGGACTTCTCCCGCGCCGAGGTCGGGCGGTACACCGACGGGGACGAGGCGCGCCGCCGCCATCTCCTCCAGTCGGTGCTCCAGGCGCGGGGCATGCCCGTGGCCGAGTACCGCGAGCGGTTCGGCACCTCGCCGTACGAGGACTTCCCGGAGGAGCTGGCCCGGTTCGGGGCCCGGGGCTGGCTGGACGGCGGGGCCCCGGCCGAGGGACTGCTGCGGCTGTCGCCGGAGGGGCTGGCGTACTCCGACGCGCTGGGCCCTGAACTCTTCTCCCCCGCCGTGCGGGCCGCGATGGCCGCGTACGAGCTGAAGTGAGCCGGCCGTGGACCTGACGATTCTCTACCGGGGTCCGCTCGCCTCCTGCGACTACGACTGCCCGTACTGCCCGTTCGCCAAGCGGCGCGACACCCCGGAGCAGCTGCGGGCGGACCGGGCGACGCTCGAACGGTTCACCGCGTGGGTGGCGGCGCAGACCGGTGACCGGATCTCGGTGCTGTTCACGCCGTGGGGCGAGGGCCTGGTGCGCTCCTGGTACCGCCGGGCGATCGTCGAGCTGGCGGGCCTCCCGCACGTGCGCCGGGTCGCGATCCAGACGAACCTGAGCGGCCGGACGCGCTGGCTGGCCGAGGCGCCGGAGGCGGCCCGCGAGCGGATCGCGCTCTGGTGCACGTACCACCCGGGGCAGACGCCGTACGAGCGTTTCCTCGGCCGGTGCGCGGAGCTGAGGGACCTCGGGGTCCGGCACAGCGTGGGCGTCGTGGGGTTCGACGCCCATCTCGGCGAGGCACGGCGGCTGCGCGCGGCGCTCGCCGACGAGGTCTACCTCTGGGTCAACGCCGCCGAGGGGCACACCTACACGGACGAGGAGGCGGAGCGGTGGACGGAGATCGACCCGCTGTTCCCGTACAGCCGCCACCCGCACCGCTCGGCGGGGCTGCCCTGCCGGACCGGTGAGTCGGTGATCTCGGTGGACGGGGACGGCACGGTGCGCCGCTGCCACTTCGTCCGGGCGGAGCTGGGCAATCTGTACGACGGCAGTTACCGCCGGGCGCTGGGGCCGAAAGCCTGCCCGCTCGCCGTCTGCGACTGCCACATCGGCTATGTGCACCTGGAGACGCTGCCGCTGTACGACGTCTTCGCGGGCGGGGTCCTGGAGCGGATACCGGCGACGCTGCCGCTGTCCCCGGTCGCCGCGACGCGGTCGCGGGGCGGCTGAGGACAGCGGAGGCGGCCGGTCAGAGCGGGAGCAGGTCCGGCCGCTTCGGCTCGACGTGGTCCCCGGAGGACTCGCCGCGCAGCCGCCGCCCGATCCACGGGACCAGGTATTCGCGCGCCCAGTGGATGTCGTCGCGGCGGATCTCCAGCGTGCCGCGCGGGGGCTGCGGCGGCCACGGCTGGTCCGGGTCGGCCGGTACGCCGAGGCCGAGGACCTGGGCGGCGCGGAGCGCGACCCGGGTGTGTCCCTCGGGCGACAGGTGGAGCCGGTCGCCGTCCCAGGCGCGCCGGTCCTGCACCGAGCGCAGCGACCACAGGTCGAGGACCGGGCAGTCGTAGCGGTCGGCGATGGCCCGGACGTGGGCGGTGTAGGTGGCGATCTTGCCGCGCAGATGGCGCAGCACGGGGATGCCACGGGTGTCGAAGCCGGTGGTGACCATGACGGTGCCGACCGACCGCGTGAGGTCGGCGACCGCCCGCTCGAAGCGTTCGGCCACGTCGTCCGGGTCGGTGCCCGGCCGGATGATGTCGTTGCCGCCGGCGCAGAAGCTCACCAGATCGGGGGCGAGTTCCTTGGCGCGGGGCACCTGCTCCTCGACTATCTGGTCGAGGAGGCGTCCTCGTACGGCGAGATTGGCGTACCGGAAGCCGGCACCGGTCGCCGGGCCGGGCTCCGGGAGCCGGTCCGCGAGGAGTACCGCGAGCCGGTCGGCCCAGCCGACGAACGTTCCGTCCGGGCCGGGGTCGCCGACTCCCTCGGTGAAGCTGTCGCCAATCGCCGCGTACGACCCGATGGCGCCCTGTCGGTCGATGACGCCCTGTTGAAGGTTGTTCGAATCGTCTGCCACAACCGCATATCCTGCACCCCGGAATGTGACCTACGCGACCGTAATAAGGGGTTGACGGGTGGTGAGATAAACCACCCGGTCAGTTTTCGGTAAAGGGGGAATAAGCAGAGGGACGACGCACCGCCGTGCGTCGTCCCTCTGTGCCGTTCAGTGACCCGGATCACCGGGCCGGTACTGCCTGGATCAGACGTAGATCCCGTGCGACGCCAGGTAGGCGATCGGGTCGATGTCCGAGCCGTACTCCGGGCCGGTGCGGACCTCGAAGTGGAGGTGCGGGCCGGTGGCGTTGCCGGTGGAGCCGGAGAGGCCGACCTGCTGGCCCGCGGTCACGGTCTGGCCCGCCGAGACGGAGAGCGAGGACATGTGGCCGTACTGGGAGTAGTGGCCGTCGGCGTGCTTGATGACGACCTGGTTGCCGTAGGCGCCGCCCCAGCCGGCGGTGACGACGGTGCCGGAGGTGATGGCCTTCACGCTGGTGCCGGTGGCGACGGGGAAGTCTATGCCGGTGTGGCTGCCGCTGGACCAGTTGGCACCGGAGGCGCGGTAGGCGGTGGTGTGGTTGCCCGGGACCGGGTGGACGTAGCCGGAGGCGTTGTCCTGGGCGGCCGGGGCCTCGGTCTTGGCCTCCGTCTGCGCCTCGGTCTTGGTCTCGACCTTCGTCTCGGCCTTGGGCGCGGCCTTCGTCCCGGTCTTCTCCGCCGTCTCGGCGGGGGCCTTGGACGGGGTGGCGGCGGCGGGGGCCGCCTTGGCGCCGAGGGTCAGCTTCATGCCCGGGAAGATCAGGCTCGGGTTCTCGCCGACGACCTCGCGGTTGTCCTGGTACAGCTTGTGCCAGCCGCCCTTGAGGTGGTGCTGGGCCGCGATCTTCGACAGGTAGTCGCCGGAGACCACGGAGTAGGTGGTGGTGCCGGTGTTCTTCGCGGGCTTGGCCGGGGCGGTGTGCGCGGCGGCCGACTGCGACGTGGCCGGGGCGGACTGCTCCGCGGCGTGGGCACCGGTGGCGCCGAGCAGCGGAAGCGCGATGACGGCGCCGCCGGCGCTCGCGGCGACGACGCCGCGGGCTATGGTGCTGGACTTGGGACGGCGGTGCTTACCCGAGTTGGGCATGAAGAATTTCCTCTCCGGCGCCTGCGAGGTGAGCTGTCGGGTTCGGGCTGGAGATGCCCGGCCGCGCCTGGCGCGACTTCACCCCTAGCCGTCCGGTCGTCCCGGTCGGCGGCTTACCTGGTTCCCCCGCTCCTGCCACACGGTGAGTGGGTGCGAATCCCGGACGGCGGCAGGATTGGGCGTTCCGTCCGGGTGGACATGGAACGTAAGCGAGCCGGGACGGCGGAAACAAGCCACAGCTTCCGCACCGGATTCCGCAGGGGAATTGCGGTGCCGAATTCCGGTCACACTCCGTGGATTACGGATCTTGGCTTTCCGCGCGGCACGGGGAATACCCAGCCGGGGCGCCAGCACACACCGTCACGGATATGATCCCGCTCACGAGCGGGTGATCATCTCCCGCACAACCGGGGCAAGTTCGGCATATACCGGCAATACGGACATGTCGCGCCTGTCGTCCGCATCGGCGCGGAGCGGGCGGCCGAAATGATTGCCCCAGGAACCGATGTCGTATCGTCGCGGTCGTGGGCCCGTCGGCGATACGCGCCGGGGCAGAGCCTCCAGGAGTGACCGTGACGCAGCAGCTGCCGCAGACCCCGCCGACGGAGCCCGTTCTCACCGGTGTCCGCAACTTCCGGGACGTGGGCGGCCTGCCCACCACCGACGGCCGCCGCATACGGCACGGCCGTCTGTACCGCAGCGGTCACCTGGCGCACGCCACGGCCGAGGACGCGGCGTTCCTCGGCGGGCTCGGCCTGCACACGGTCTTCGACTTCCGCAACGCGGCGGACCACAAGCTGGACGGCCTGGACATCGAGCTGCCGGGCGTACGGAATGTGAGCATCCCGCTCAGCGACCCGGCGGACGGGGCGGAATTCTGGCGGATGGTGCGCGACGGCGACCTGGCACAGCTGCGCTCGATCCTGGCCGACGGCAAGGGGACCCGCCGGATGGTCGCCTCGTACCGCTCGATCATCCTGGAGCGCACCGCCGAGCACAGCCGGGTGCTGCACGCCCTGGCCGAGGACAGCGTGCCCGCCCTGATGCACTGCGCGGCCGGCAAGGACCGGGCCGGGCTGTCGATCGCGGTGACGCTGCTGGCGGTGGGCGTCGGGCGAGAGACCATCGAGGCCGACTACCTGAAGTCGAACGACGCGCACCGCCGCTACCGCATCCGGCGCAGCGACACCTCGGCGGCCGGGATGTCCCCGGAGGTGCTGGAGCTGCTGAACCCGCTCTTCGGCGCCCAGCCCGACTATCTCGCCGCGGCCTTCGCCGCCATCGACGAGACCTGGGGCGGCACCGACCGCTATCTCACCGACGGGCTGAAGCTCACGCCCGCCACCCGTGAGCAGTTGCGCGACCGGCTCCTCGACGAGAGCTGAGGCGGCTCGGCCTACTGGTTGTGCATGCCGACCGCGAAGAGCAGGTACAGGAACGCGGCGATGACGTGCCCGGCCACGAGGTAGGCGAAGAGCCGGATGACGAGTCCCCGCGGCATCTTCTTCTCATGGGTGTCGGCGCCGGGGCGCGGGGCCGGGGTGAGCGGGTCGTAATTCTCTGAATCGGACATGACTGGCCTCTCTGGCTGCCGGGGAGGGCTGCCGGGGGTCCGGCGGCGGAAACGTCTCAGCTGCGGTGGACCGGGCCGCCGAGGCACAGGTCGGCGGCGGGGCTCTGCAGCAGGGTGTGCACGAAGAGCAGCTCGGAGCCCTCGGGTTCGGGAGCCGCGATCCGGTGCGGGGTGAGCGAGTCGAAGTGCGCGCCGTCCCCGGGACCGAGGTCGTGCACCGTCTCGCCGAGCGTGACCCGGAGGCGGCCGGTCAGGACGTACAGCCATTCCTCGCCGGGGTGGACGCGGACCAGGTCGCCCTGGGCTCCGTACGGGACGCGGACGCGCAGCGCCTGCATCGCCCGGCCGGAGCCGCCGGCCTGCTGGTACATCCAGCCGTCGGCGGCCGCACCCTCGAACGGGCGGGCGCGCACGATCGCGTCACGTTCCGGGGGCATCTCGCCGAGGAGCTCGGAGACCGTCGTACCGTAGATCCTGGCCAGCTGGAGCAGCATCGGCAGCGAGGGCTGGCGGCGGCCCGTTTCGAGCCGGGAGAGGTGGGCGGGCGAGAGCCCGGCCCGCTGGGCCGCGGTCTCCAGGGTGAGACCACGGCCTCGGCGCAGATCGCGCAGGCGTGGCGCGACACCGGGCAGCTCGCCGGCCGCCAGGTCGTCCGGAGGGTTCATGCCTCCATTGGGCCAAATTGTTTCCCCTGAGGCAAATTTCTTGCCTCAGGGGCAAAAACACCTCAGCGGTTGGCGACGGCCTGCTTCACCAGGGTCCGTCCGAAGTCCCACATCAGTCCCCCACCGCTGTGCGCGTCGTCCATGACGGCGGTGAACGCCTCCACAAAGCGGTCGACGTCCGCGTCATCGATGACCAGCGGCGGGATCAGCTTGATCACTTCGAGGTGGTCGCCGGAGACCTGGGTGAGGATGCGGTGCTTCTGGAGCAGGGGCACGACGACCATCTGCGCGAAGAGGCCCTTGCGCGCCGCCTGGAGCATGGTCCACCGGCTCCGCAGCTTCAGCGAGGCGGGGCGGCCGAACTCGATGCCGATCATCAGCCCGCGCCCCCGCACCTCGTGCAGCAGTTCGTAGCGCCCGACGAGCGCGGACAGCCGCTCGCGGAGCAGGTCGCCGGTGCGGCGCGCGTGCGCGACGGTCTCCTCGTCCTCCATCACCGACAGCACCGCGAGCCCCGCCGCCATGGCCTGGGCGTTGGAGCCGAAGCTCGCGGAGTGGACGAGGACCCGGTCCATCGAGGAGTAGACGCGCTTGAAGATCCAGTCCTTGCCGAGCGTCGCCCCGACCGGGACGTAGCCGCCGGAGAGCGCCTTGGCGACGCAGACGAGGTCCGGTTCCACCCCTTGCTCGTGCTGGTACGCGTAGAAGTCACCGGTCCTGCCGAGGCCGGTCTGCACCTCGTCGGCGATGAGGAGGGCCTTGTGCCTGTGCAGCAGCTCCTGGGCCTCGCGCAGGTAGCCGGGCGGCGCCGCGTGCACCCCCTTGCCCTGGATCGGCTCCACCACCAGAGCGGCCACATCGCCCCGTTTCAGCTCCCGCCGCAGTGCGTCGAGGTCGCCGAGCGGGATCGCGGTGTCGGGCAGCAGCGGGGCGAAGCCGTCGCGGAACCCGCCCTCGCCGTTGACCGAGAGGGAGCCGGTGGTGAGCCCGTGGAAGGCGTGGTCGCAGTACAGGACGCGCGGCCTGCCGGTGGCGTAGCGGGCGAACTTGAGGGCCGTCTCGACGGCCTCGGTGCCGCTGTTGCCGAAGAACACCCGGTCCAGGTGCGGGCTGTGACTCAGCAGCTTCTCCGCGAGCAGCCCGGGCAGCGGCTGGCAGTCGAACCGGGTCAGGTCGGCGAGCGAGGCGTCGAGGACGTCGTGCAGCGCCTTGCGTACGACGGGGTGGTGGCGGCCCAGACCCATGACACCGAATCCGGCGAGCATGTCCAGGTAGTCGTTGCCGTCAGCGTCCCAGAAGTGCGCGCCCTCGGCCCGTTCGTAGACCTTGTCGAAGCCGATGGTGTGCAGCATGCGCGGGAGCTGGTGGTTGAGGTGCTTGCTGTGCAGTTCGTAGCGTTCGGCGCCGCGCTCGGCGAGGAGCCGCGCCAGATCGAAGCCCTTGGGCTCGTCGTCCTTCATGCCCCGCTCTCCTTGTGCCCGTTGCCCGGGACGTCGTGCCCGGTGCCGACGGCCGCCTTCCGGGCGGCCGTGACGGCGCTGATCCGGCCGGCGATCTCGACCGGTGTGAGTCCGATGTCGGCCAGCACCTCGGACCGCTTGCCGTGCGCGAGGAACTGCTCGGGGATGCCGAAGGTGCGCAGCGGTACGTCGACGCCCGCGTCCCGGAGCGCCTGCCCGACCGCCGAACCGACGCCCCCGGCCCGGCTGTTGTCCTCGACCACCGCGACGAGCCCGTGCGCCGCGGCGAGCGGCGGCAGCGCCGCGTCGACGGGCTTGACCCAGCGGGGGTCCACCACGGTGCAGCGGATGCCGGCGCCCGACAGCAGTTCGGCGGTGCGCTGGCAGACGGAGGCCATCACGCCGACGGCGACGAGGAGCACATCGGCGTCCTCGTCGCGCCGCAGCACGTCCATCCCGCCGATCCGGCCGACCGCCTCGATCGCCTCCCCCAACGACTCCTTCGGGTACCGCACCAGGGTCGGCGCGTCGTCCACGGCGACCGCCTCGCGCAGTTCCTCGCGCAGCCGGTCCGCGTCGCGCGGGGCCGCGATGCGCAGCCCCGGCACGACTTGGAGCACGGACATGTCCCACATGCCGTTGTGGGAGGCCCCGTCGGGCCCGGTGACGCCGGCCCGGTCCAGGACGAAGGTGACCCCGCACCGGTGCAGGGCGACGTCCATCAGGAGCTGGTCGAACGCCCGGTTGAGGAAGGTGGCGTAGACGGCGACGACCGGGTGCAGCCCACCCGTGGCGAGCCCCGCCGCACTGACCGCCGCGTGCTGCTCCGCGATGCCCACGTCCCAGACGCGGTCCGGGAACGCCTCGGCGAACTCAGCCAGCCCGACCGGGTCCAGCATCGCGGCGGTGAGCGCGACGACGTCCGGGCGCTCCGCCCCGATCGCCGCGATCTCGTCCGCGAACACGGAGGTCCAGGACGGACCGGCGGCCGGCACGAGTGGGGCGCAGGTCAGGGGGTCCATCGCGCCGACGGTGTGGAAGCGGTCGGCCTCGTCGCGCAGGGCGGGGGCGTAACCGCGCCCCTTCTCGGTGATGCAGTGGACGAGGACGGGGCCCCGGTAGCCCTTGGCGCGGTGCAGGGCGGCCTCGACGGCGGCGGTGTCGTGCCCGTCGACCGGGCCGATGTACTTGAGCCCCAGGTCCTCGAACATGCCCTGCGGGGCGACGAAGTCCTTGAAGCCCTTCTTGGCCCCGTGCAGCGACCCGTACAGCGGCTGCCCGATGACGGGGGTGCGTTCCAGAAGGCCCTTGCCCCAGGAGAGGAAGCGCTCGTAACCGTCGGTGGTGCGCAGCGTGGCCAGGTGGCGGGCGAGGCCGCCGATCGTGGGCGCGTACGAGCGCTCGTTGTCGTTGACGACGACGATCAGCGGCCGGTCCTTGGCGGCGGCGATGTTGTTCAGCGCCTCCCAGGCCATGCCGCCGGTGAGGGCCCCGTCCCCGATGACGGCGACGACGTGGCTGTCACGGCCGCGCACCTCATTGGCCTTGGCGAGGCCGTCGGCCCAGCCGAGGACGGTGGAGGCGTGCGAGTTCTCGATGACGTCGTGCTCGGACTCCTCGCGGGACGCGTAGCCGGAGAGCCCGCCCTTGCCGCGCAGCTTGGAGAAGTCCTGGCGCCCGGTGAGCAGTTTGTGCACGTAGCTCTGGTGGCCGGTGTCCCACAGGATGCGGTCGACGGGCGAGTCGAAGACCCGGTGCAGGGCGATGGTCAGCTCCACCACCCCGAGGTTGGGGCCCAGATGCCCCCCGGTCCTGGCCACGGCCTGCACCAGGAAGGTGCGGATCTCCTCGGCGAGTCCGCCGAGCTGTGACGCGTTCAGTGCCTTCAGATCGTGCGGCCCCCGGATGCTCTGCAGCAGCGTCATGCCCGGGCCCCCTCTCTCTGTGGTCCTGTTCCTGCTCACGGTGATGGCCGGGCTCCGCGCGGGAGCCCGGCCGGGTGTCGCAGCTCAGCCGTTGCCGCTGACGGTCTCGCGCATGGCGCGCAGGGACTCCTTCAGGGAGCCCATGGTGGCGAGGACGGCGGTGGGTTCGTAGCCGCAGTGCGCCATGCAGTTGGCGCAGCGCGGGTCCTTGCCCCGGCCGTACTTGTCCCAGTCGGTCTCCTCGATGAGCTGCCGGTACGTCGGCACGTAGCCGTCGCTCATGAGGTAGCAGGGCCGCTGCCAGCCGAACAGGGAGTAGTTGGGGATGGCCCAGGCGGTGCACGGGAAGTCGGCCTTGCCCTCCAGGAAGTCCAGGAAGAGCGGCGAGTGGTTGAGCCGCCACCGGCTCCGGTTGCCGCCGGCGAAGGACTTCTTGAACAGCTCGCGGGTCTGCTCGACGCCCAGGAAGTGCTCCTGGTCGGGCGCCTTCTCGTACGCGTAGGCGGGCGAGATCATCATCTCGTCCACCTTGAGGTCGTCGTTGAGGAAGTTGAGCACCTCGATGATGGTCTGCGGGGTGTCGGTGTTGAAGAAGGTGGAGTTGGTGGTGACCCGGAAGCCGCGCCGCTTGGCCTCCTTGATCGCCGCCACCGCCTCGTCGAACACCCCTTCCTTGGCGACCGATTCGTCGTGCCGCTCCCGCAGCCCGTCGATGTGCACGGCGAACGCGAAGTAGGGCGAGGGTGTGAACTTCTCGATCTTCTTGCGCAGCAGCATCGCGTTGGTGCAGAGGAAGACGTACTTCCTCTTCGCCACCAGCTGGCGCACGATCTCATCGATCTGAGGGTGCATCAGTGGTTCGCCGCCGGCGATGGAGACCATCGGAGCGCCCGATTCGAGCACGGCGCCGACGGCCTGGGCCACGGGCATGCGCTGCTTGAGGACTCCGGCCGGGTGCTGGATCTTCCCGCAGCCCTCGCAGGCGAGGTTGCAGGCGTACAACGGCTCCAGTTCGACAATCAGCGGAAATTTGTCCCGCTTGCGGAGCTTTTGTTCAATGAGGTACGTCGCAACCTTGATGGACTGACGAAGCGGCATGGCCATCTGGCTCACCTCCTGGGGAGCAGCAAAGATCGGTGCCATTCATAGAAAGCCGGCAGGACGGCACGAAGAACGCGGAAAGCCGATATTCCACCGCGGAACGTGCCGATACGGACGAGCTCATGCTCCGGAGCGTCCACGACCACCCGTACGGCGGCAACCGGGCGTGGCCCGGACCGCAGGGCGGTACGCAGGGTCGCGGCGGACTCCATGTCCACCGCGATCGCCCCGGTGGCCCGCAGTTCGGCCCGCTCATGTCCCCGGACGACATGGTCGGACCCGGTGAGCGGGCCGGTGTGTACGGTGCGCCCCGGTACGGCCCTGGCCAGCGCGTCGGCCAGCAGGTCCGCACCGGTGCACGGGACGGGGTCCCCGGCGGCCCGGGTCTCCTCGGCCACCACCAGGTCGCCCGGGTGCATCCCGGGCGCGAGGCCGGCGCAGAACCCCGAGGCGATGACCGCGGTGTCCGGCGCCCCGCCGTCCCGACCCAGCGCGCGCGCCACGGCGGTCTCGGCCGCCCTGGGGCCCATGCCGGTGCGGAGCACGGTGACCCGCTCCGGGGCGTCCACCGCCCTCCCCCTGCCGGTGCGCAGGGCGAGCTGTTCGATGCCGAGCGCGCAGGCGATCAGCAGCGGGGCGGCCGGCCCCGCCTCTCCCATCAGGCCCCCTCGCGCGTCGGTGTGCGGCCCGCGAACGGGTCGCCGTGCACGTACCGCCCGAGTGCGGTGAGCGGGAAGACCTGCCGGTAGAGGTGGTAGTTGATGGAGAAGTCCCAGGGGAACCCGGTGCCGGTGAAGTAGGGCTCGTCCCAGGAGCCGTCGGCCTGCTGGGTCTCGGTCAGCCAGGCGATGCCCCGGGTCACGGCGACGGTGTCCCGGCGCCCCGCGGCGAGCAGCGCGAGGAGCGCCCAGGCGGTCTGGGAGGCGGTGGAGGCGCCCTGGCCGATCCACTTCTCCTCGGTGTAGGAGCGCAGGTCCTCGCCCCAGCCGCCGTCGTCGTTCTGGACGGACTCCAGCCACTCGACCGCGCGCCGGATCGCCGGGTGCGACGGAGGCAGCCCGGCGGCGGTCAGCGCGGGGACCACCGACCCCGTTCCGTAGACGTAGTTGACACCCCAGCGCCCGAACCAGCCGCCGCTCGCGTCCTGTTCGGACAGCAGCCACTCGATGCCGCGCCGGGTGACGGGGTCCGCGGCGCGGCCCTCGACGGCCAGCATCTCCACCACGTGTCCGGTGACGTCGGCGGACGGCGGGTCGATGACCTCGCCGAAGTCGCAGAAGGGCAGCCGGTTGGGGAAGGGGCTGGTGTTGTCCGCGTCGAACGCCCCCCACGCCCCGTTACGGGACTGCATGCCGACGTTCCAGCGCACCCCGCGCTCGATCGCGGCGTTCACCCGGGCCTGGTCGGGGTGGCGGACCCGGCGCAGGGCGAGGACCACCTCCGCGGTGTCGTCGATGTCGGGGTAGTTGTCGTTGTGGAACTCGAACGCCCAGCCGCCGGGCTCCAGTCCGGGCCGCCGCACCGCCCAGTCGCCCGGCCGGACGATCTCCTCGGCGAGCATCCAGTCCGCCGCCTTCACGAGCGCCGGGTGGTCGGGGGCGACCCCGGCGTCGGCGAGCGCGATGGTGGCCAGGCAGGTGTCCCAGACCGGGGACTGGCACGCCTCGATCATGCGGGTGCCGTCCTCGCGCCACACGGCGAAGCGGTCGAGCGATTCGAGGCCCGCCCGCATCACCGGGTGTTCGAGGTCGTAGCCGAGGAGGTGCAGGGCGATGACCGAGTAGACGGCGGGCGGCTGGATGCCGCCCCAGCAGCCGTCGTTCTCCTGGCGTTCGATGATCCAGCGGGCGGCGGCGTTCATCGCGACCCGGCGCAGTCCGCGCGGTGCGAACCGGTGGTAGACGTGCAGCGCCTTGTCGAGCCGCTGGAAGAGCCCGTCCCAACTCCGCGCCGACGCGGTGCGCTGGGGCGGATTCGGGTTCTCGGGGTCGGTGTGCAGCTCGTCCAGGGCGAAGGGGGCCGGCCGCACCGGCCGCTTCGCCGACACGATGGTGAGCGGCACGATGGTCTGGCGGGCCCAGCATCCGAAGTCGTAGATGTTGAGCGGGACCCACTTCGGGAAGAACATCAGCTCCGGGGGGAGCTCCGGCAGGTCGTCCCACTTCCACCAGCCGAAGAGGGCCAGCCAGATCCGGGTGAAGACCCGGCTCGCGGCGATGCCGCCCTGCTCCCTGACCCAGCCCGCGGCCCGGGCCATGTGCGGGTCCTCCGGCCGGTCGCCCGCCAGCCGCAGCGCGACGTAGGCCTCGATGGTGGTGGAGAGGTCCGCGGGGCCGCCGTGGAAGGTCGCCCACGTCCCGTCGCCGAGCTGTTCGCCGCGGATGAAACCCGCGGCCGCCCGTACCGTGGCGGGGTCCTGGATGCCGAGGAACTGACGGAGCAGAAGGTCCTCGGCGTCCATCGTGACGTTGGTGGCGAGGTCGCCCTTCCACCAGCCCTGCTCGTCCTGCCTGCCGAGGAGATGCTCCACCGAGCGTTCCGCGGCCCGCCGCGCGGCGGCCTGTACGGCGTCCGCGGCGATCGTTGATTCGGTTGTCTTTCGGCTGGCCGAGGCTGCGCGGGGGTCAACGGCCCCGGTGCTTCCGTCGGTCGTCGCTGTCATGGCTTCCCCTTCGTGCAGGTGGTCCTCTGCTGTGCTGGGGTCTCCGTCGGCCGGCGCCCGTGGGGCGCCGGCCGGCGACTGCGAGTCATATGGACCAGATGGTGATCATCTCTTTCGTACGACGACGAAGTCCGCGAGCGCCGTGAGCTGCGCCCGCACGGGTTCCGGCATGTCGACACCGTGCAGCACCTCTATGGCGACCGCATGCTGACGACGCGCCTCCTGGGCGGTCCACTCGCGACCGCCCGCCTCCTCGATGAGCGCCGCACGGGCGGCGAACTCCTCTTCGGAGAAGCTGTCGAAGTCGTTGCTCTTGGCGTCGGCGGCGAGCAGCTCGCCGAGGCGCTCGGAGGCCGGTCCACCCGCGGCGAGCGCGGCGACGACCGGCAGGGACTTCTTGCGCTGGCGCAGATCGCTCCATGTCTGCTTGCCGGTGGACTCGGGGTCGCCCCAGATGCCGAGGAGGTCGTCGACCGCCTGGAAGGCGAGCCCGAGGTGGTGGCCGTACGCCTCCAGGACGTCGGCCGTGCGGTCGTCGGCACCGCCGAGCACCGCGCCGATGGAGCAGGCGCAGGCGAGGAGGGCGCCGGTCTTGTTGCCCTCCATCTCCAGGCACTCCTCGACGGTGACGCGCTCACGGTGCTCGTAGGAGATGTCCTGGGCCTGCCCGTCGATGAGCTTGCGGGTCGCCGTGGTCAGGCGCCGGGCCGCGCGGCCCGCCTCGGCCGTGCCGAGCTCCAGCAGTATGTCGTAGGCCAGGGCGAACAGGGCGTCGCCGACCAGGATGGCCTGGGCGGGGCCGTGCACCTTCCATACGGTGTCGCGGTGGCGCCGCTGCTCGTCGCCGTCCATCAGGTCGTCGTGCAACAGCGAGAAGTTGTGCACGAGCTCGACGGCGACGGCGCCGGGGATACCGGCCTCCGCCGAGGCGCCGGCCGCCTCGGCGGACAGCAGGGCCAGCGCCGGGCGGACGGCCTTGCCGCCGTCGCCGTCGGCGGGCCTGCCCTGGGCATCGATCCAGCCGAAGTGATAGGCGGCCACGGTGTCCATGGGCGGTGCGAGCCGGTCGACGGCGGCCCGGAGCACCGGCGCGGAAAGGGCCCTTCCGCGCTCCAGAAGCGCGGTGACGTCCGTGGTGTCCGCCACGGTGTCGGAAGCCGGATTCGCCGGGGTCACTGACTCTCCTCTTGTTCCGGTGGTACTGCTCATGCCGCCTCCTGCAGCGGATGTTCGTGGGGGCGGCCGAGCGCCAGGAGTGCGGCGTCCGCGGCACCCGCGCCGCTGCGGACCGCGCCCTCCATCGTGGCGGGCCAGCCGGTGGCGGTCCAGGCACCTGCCAGGAAGAGTCCGGGGGCGCGGGTGAGGGTCCCGGGGCGCAGCAGGCCGACGCCGGGCGCGGGCGCGAGGGTCGCGGTGCGCTCGCGGGTGACGAAGAAGTCCCGGATGCCGGCGCCTCGGGCGGCGGGCAGCAGCCGTTCCAGCTCGGGCAGGTAGCGGGCGCGCAGTTCGGCGACGGGCAGGTCGATCTCGTCGCCGGCCGCGGACTGGGAGACCGCGAGGTACTGGCCCGGACCGGTGAGGCCGGACGCCTCGGTGCGGTCGAAGACCCACTGGACCGGGGAGCCGAGCGCGGCGAAGAAGGGCCGCTTCAGCACCTTGCGGTCGTAGACGACGTGCACGTTGAGGATCGGGGACGTACCGATCTCCAGGAGCTTGTCCGGTGCGTCGAGCGCGCCCTCGGGCAGCAGGGCGTGGGTCTCGCGCTGCGGTACGGCCAGGACGACCGAGTCCGCCTCGATCCGTTCGGCGCCGGTGTCCACCAGCCAGTGCCCGTCCTCGGTGCGGGCGAGGCCGTGGGCCTTGGTGCGCAGTTCGGTGCGGACGCCGGCGGAGTCCAGGGCCTTGCGGCTCATCGTGTCGTGGATGTCCCCGAGCGGCACGGCGGCCCAGCCGATGTCGGCGGCACCCGGTTCGGAGAGCAGCCCGGTCTTGAAGACCTTCGCGGCGAGCCCGAGCGAGGCGTTGGGGGCGGTGGCGTTGAGGGTGGCGACGCCGACGAGGTCCCACAGCGCCTCGATGGTGCGCGGCGACTGGCCGTGGCGGGCGAGCCAGCTGCCGAAGTCCACGGCGTCGAGGGCGGGGTCGTCCGGGTCGAGCCGGCCGAGGGCGAGCGCGGCGCGGGCGACGCCGGCGCGTTCGGCGAGCGACAGGTGCGGGTACCCGGCGAGGCCGGCGGCGAGGTGCAGCGGGACCGGGAGCGCGTTGCGGCGCAGCCGTCCGAGCCGGGGGCCCGCGGGCCGCCCGACGTCCAGAACGGGCACGTCCAAACGGTTTTGCAGCGGGGCGAGGCGGGCGCCGTCGACCCGGTCGAGGAACCAGCGGTAGGCGGTGCAGCAGCGCAGGTAGACGTGCTGCCCGTTGTCGACCGTCAGCTCGCCCCGGCGGAAGGAGAAGGCGAGCCCGCCGAGCCGGGGCCGCCCTTCGAGCAGGGTCACGTCAAGCCCGGCATCGGCGAGGCGGAGCGCCGCCGTGACACCGGCGAGTCCGCCGCCGATCACCACCGCGCGGGACGGACGCAGCGCGTCGTCGTTCACACGTCCCCCTCTCGCCGGTTGCTTGCCCATCGGCCCTGTTCGGATCGGTCCTGCCCAGACAGGGACGCGGCCGCCCGGCCGGGGGTTGCCCGCCGTCCGCCGCGTTCGTCCTTGATGCACATGGTGCGCGAGATGTACCTGAGGCGCATTCAGACACGCCCTCGGGCCGTGCGCCGTGAGATGTGCCGGGCGTCGAGACCGGACAGGCCGCGCACCGCGACGTACGCCTTCTCGTGGCCCGGGAGCGAGACGCGGCCGCGCAGCACCGCCTCGGGGTCGCGCTCGATGCGGTCGAGGAGCCTGCGGTAGATGCCGGCCATGGCGGCCACACAGGCGCCGCTGCGCCGGTCGAGCATCGGCAGCAGCCGGTAGCCCTCGGCGAACAGGGCGCGGGCGCGCCGGACCTCGAAGTGGACGAGGCCCGCGAAGTCGGAGCCGGGCGGCGGGGTGGCCCGCTGGAAGCCCGCGGAGCAGCCGAACTTGGCGAGGTCGTCGGCGGGCAGGTAGGTGCGGCCGTTGCCCGCGTCCTCGCGGACGTCGCGCAGGATGTTCGTCAGCTGGAGGGCGAGGCCGAGCGTGTCGGCGTACTCGGGGGCGCGTTCGGCACCGGGGGCGCCGGGCTCCGTACCGAACACGCCGAGGCTCAGGCGGCCGATGGCGCCCGCGACGCACCGGCAGTAGACCTTGAGGTCGTCCCAGGTCTCGTAGACGGCGCCGTCCACGTCCATCAGGACGCCGTCGATGAGCTCGTCGAGTCCGTCGAGCGGCAGCGGGAACCTGCGGGCGGAGTCGGCGAGCGCGACGGCGACCGGGTCGGTGTCGTCCTCCTCGACCTGGCCGGCCCTGACGCGGTCGAGCAGGGTGCGGGTGCTCTCCAGACGGACGCGCTTGGTCTCCGGCTCCAGTTCGCCGTCACCGATGTCGTCCACGCGCCGGGAGAAGGCGTACAGGGCCGACATGGCCTGCCGCTTCTCGGCCGGCAGCAGCCTGATGCCGTACGCGAAGTTACGCGCCTGCTGTCCGGTGACCGCCTCGCAGTAACTGTAAGCGGCCTGCACCGGTGCCGACATGTGCGTCGTCTGTCCCTCCACGGTCCGGCTCACCCCTCTCTCCGCGCATTTCGCAAGACAACTCCCACTTCGCGCAGCAGGCTGGGCTTGGTGGGTCCGGGTGGTCCGGGCAATACGTCGAATCCGGCGGCCGCGATCGCGGTGAGGGCGGCGCGTCCTCCTCCCACGAATCCGGCGAGAAGCAGCCTGAGCCTGCCGTGGACGCTACCCACCAGTGGGGTGCCTTCATTCAGCAGATCCCGGGCGCGTTCCGCTTCGTACGCGATCAGGGAGCGGACCGACGCGTTCGCGGTGGGCGCCGCGAGGTCGGTCTCGGCGACGTGGAACCGGGCCATGTCCTCGGCCGGAAGGTAGACGCGGTCGCGGCCGAGGTCTTCGGCGACGTCCTGGAGGTGCTCCACGATCTGCAGTGCGGTGCACACGGCGTCGGAGCGGCGCAGCCGTTCGGGGCTCGCGGTGCCGGTGAGCTGGAGGACGAGACGGCCGACGGGGTTGGCGGAGAGCTCGCAGTAGGCGAGGAGTTCCTCGTACGTGCCGTAGCGGCGGACCTTCTGGTCCTGCCGGTTGGCCTCGATGAGACCGATGAACGGTTCGGGGGTGAGCGCGCGGCGCCTGGCGGTCGGGCGGAGCGCCCGCATCAACGGGTGGTGCGGGGTCTCGCCGGTCGTGGCGAAGACGCGGCGCAGGTCGCTCTCGAGCGCGTCGAGCATCGCGAGCCTGTCGTCGCCCTGGGCCGGGTCGAGGCCGAGGTGCGTGGCGTCGGCGCCACCGGGGGCCAGGTCGCCGTCGCCGATGTCGTCCACGAGCCGGGCGAAGCCGTAGACGGCCATCAGGTCGTCGCGCCAGGCGCGCGGCAGGAAGAAGGGGGCGACCGGAAAGTTCTCGTGGGCTGCTTTGTCGAGGGTTCCGGATGCGGCGGTATCGAGCCGCGTCTGCCGGGTACGGGTCACTGCGGACCGCCCTGCGCGGGGACGGCGTGAGCACCTCGGAGCGGGAGATCTTCCGTCATAGCCGTCACAACTCCCGTTCTACACTGCTGACCCAAAATACCCCATTCCGGACACGCCGCCCGCCCATCCGAGTGCCGAGGACGGCTCCCGACCGTTCCCCCAGGCGGTATCGCCCCACTTGCGGCGAATCAGCACCGGTACAGCTTACGTTGTACAACGCTCATCCAAACGCCGGGGTACGGGCCGCGGTCCACCGGACCCGAGGCCCGCGTCAACTTTCCCCCCACCGGAGCGCGTTCACGTCATCCGGCGGTAGGAGATCGCGACGGCCGCCGTACGACGAGGCGCGGATGTCCGGACTCCGGTCCACGGTCCGGACATGGCGCGGCCCCCGCCGGAAGGGTCCTGCGGGGGCCGTTGCCGTGCGACGCGGGGCGTCCTACTTGCCGGTCTCCCGTTCGTAGGCCCGCAGGACCTCCTCGGTCGGGCCGTCCATCAGGAGCTCACCCTTCTCCAGCCACAGCACCCGGTTGCAGGTGTCCCGGATCGACTTGTTGCTGTGGCTGACCAGGAAGACCGTCCCGGCCTCCTTGCGGAGCTCCCTGATCCGCGCCTCCGAGCGGATCTGGAACTTGCGGTCACCGGTCGCCAGCGCCTCGTCGATCATGAGGACGTCGTGGTTCTTGGCGGCCGCGATGGAGAAGCGGAGGCGGGCGGCCATGCCGGAGGAGTACGTGCGCATCGGCAGGGTGATGAAGTCACCCTTGTCGTTGATGCCGGAGAACTCCACGATGTCGTCGTAGCGCTCGCGGATCTCCTCGCGGCTCATGCCCATCGCGAGGCCGCCGAGCACCACGTTGCGCTCGCCCGTCAGGTCGCTCATCAGCGCGGCGTTGACACCGAGCAGCGAGGGCTGGCCGTCCGTGTAGACGCTGCCGCTCTCCGTCGGCAGGAGTCCCGCGATGGCGCGGAGCAGCGTCGACTTGCCGGAGCCGTTCGTCCCGATCAGCCCGATCGCCTCGCCCCGGTAGGCGGTGAAGGTGACCCCGCGCACGGCGTGCACCTTGCGCACCCCGCGCTCCTGGCCCTTCTCGCGGCGCATGATCCGGCTCAGTGCGGCGGTGGCGCTGCCCTTGCCACCGCCGCCGCCGTTGACCCGGTACACGATGTGCACGTCGTCGGCGATCACGGTGGGGACGCGCCCCGCGGTGTTGTCGTCAGCCACGGCCGTACCGTTCCTCTGCCTTCCAGAAGTACACGAAGCCCACGATGCCCACGACGATCGACCAGGCGAGGGCGACCACCCAGACGTGGTCCGGCAGGTTCTCGGAGCCGTATCCGTCGATCAGGGCGAACCTGACCAGGTCCATGTAGATGGCCGCCGGGTTGTACTGGAGCACGTCGGTGATCCAGGCCGGCTTGTCCGCGAGCATCACCGGGATGGAGAACATGACCCCGGAGGCGTACATCCAGGTGCGCATGACGAACGGCATGAGCTGCGCCAGGTCGGGGGTCTTGGCGCCCATCCTGGCCATGGCGAGCGCCAGTCCGGTGTTGAAGAAGAACTGCATCACCAGGGCGGGGATCACCAGCAGCCAGGAGAGCCGGGGGTAGCTGCCGAATCCGACCGTGACCGCGATCAGCACGATCATCGAGTACAGCAGCTGCTGGAGCTGCTGGAGCGAGAAGGAGATGGGCAGCGAGGCGCGCGGGAAGTGCAGGGCCCTGACCAGGCCGAGGTTCCCGGAGATCGCGCGTACGCCGGCCATCACGGAGCTCTGCGTGAAGGTGAAGACGAACACCCCGGTCACCAGGAACGGGATGAATACCTCCTGCGGTATCCCCTTCTTCGTGCCGAGGATCAGCCCGAAGATGAGGAAGTAGACCGCAGCGTTCAGGAGGGGGGTCGCCACCTGCCACAGCTGGCCCAGCTTCGCCTGGCTGTACTGGGCGGTCAGCTTGGCCCGGGAGAACGCCAGGATGAAATGGCGTCGCCCCTGGAGCTGGCGCACGTACTCGAGGAGTCCGGGCCGGGCACCGCTGACCGCGAGGCCGTACTTCGCGGCCAGCTCGGCCGCGCTCAGGCCGTCGTCGGCCGATGGCGGGCTGCTCACCGCAACCGCGCCACCATGGGTTGTGTCACTCACCAGAAGAAACTCTCGTATTCGAAATGCGCAGCCAGTCGCGGGCGCGGCTCAGGGCGGACAGGTCCCGACAAGAAAAATACGCCTCATGCTCCCAGAGGGGAGCCTCTCAGATGACCGGAGGGCGGCCCAGCCTGGTCAGTCGCCACACCGTACGCCACTTCATCGGGCGGCGCGGTCCGCAGGGCGTCCGCCAGCCCTCCCGGAAGCCGCCGAACCACGCCTTCAGCGCCTCGCCGGACGGCCTGCGCAGCAGGGTCAGCAGCATCCAGACCCCGAGGTACACCGGCACCAGGGGCGCGGGGAGGTTGCGCCGGGCCAGCCAGACCCGGTTGCGGGCCACCATGCGGTGGTAGACGGCATGGCGGGACGGGGCCGTGGCGGGGTGGTGCAGCACCATGTCGGCGCGGTAGTCGATCAGCCAGCCGGCGTCCAGCGCCCGCCAGGCGAGATCCGTCTCCTCGTGCGCGTAGAAGAAGTCGCCCGGCAGCGGGCCGACCTCGGCCAGCACCCGGGTGCGCACCGCATTGGCGCCGCCCAGGAACGTCGTCACGCGGGACGAGCGCATCGGGTCGGCGGCGCGCAGCCTCGGCACGTGCCGGCGCTGGGTGACCCCGGTCTCCGGGTCCGCGATGCGGAAGCTGATGATGCCGAGCCGGGGGTCGTCGGCGAACGCCTTCCGGCACAGCTCCGCGGTGTCGGTGAGGGGCAGCAGCCCGTCGTCGTCCAGGAAGAGCAGGGCGTCCACGTCGGCGCCGGAGGGCCCGAACGCCTCGATGCCGACGTTCCGGCCGCCGGGGATGCCGAGGTTCTCGGGCAGCTCGACGGTGCGGACGCCCGGGGGGACGTCGGGGACGGGCGAGCCGTTGCCGACGACGACCACCTCGATCCGGTCGCCCCCCTGGGCGGCGACCGAATCGAGCAGGGCGCGCAGCTCGGCCGGGCGGTTGCCCATGGTGATGATGACCGCGCCGAGTTTCATGGGTGTGCTCACTTCAGCCTGCTCGATGCCATGACCGACACGAGGTGCAGCAGGGTCTGGAGCAGGGCGATGCCCGCCAGGACCGCGACCGCGAGACGGCTGAAGAAGAAGTCGTCCCGCACCTCGTCCAGGACGGCCGCGACCAGGATGACCAGGGACGCCTCGACGCACAGGATGAGCCGGTGGAACTTGAGCGCGCCGGCGGCCCGGCGGGCGAACGCCATGCCGGAGGAGCGCGGCTCGGAGGCGGACTCCTTGACCGGCGGCAGTCCGCCCTGGTGGCGGGCGACTCCGACCAGGTCCGTCTCGGCCTTGATCAGGATCGCGCCGAGCGCGGCGAGCGTGCCGAGGAAGGCCCACAGCCAGTCGATGCGGCCGGTGCCCCACAGGTCGGCGGCGCGCAGGCCGAAGCCGACGAGGACGGCGGCGTCGCACAGGTAGGCGCCGACCCGGTCCAGGTAGACGCCGCCGAGCGAGAACTGCTTCTTCCAGCGCGCGATCTCGCCGTCCACGCAGTCGAGCAGCAGGTACAGCTGGACCATGACCACGCCGAGCACCGCGCCCCAGATGCCCGGGACGAGCAGCACGGGGGCGGCCAGCACACCGGCCAGCGTCATCAGGTAGGTCAGCTGGTTGGGCGTGACCTTGGTGTTCACCAGGTACCGGTCGATGCGCAGGGAGACCTCGCGCATGTATATCCGGCCCGCCCAGTGTTCACCGCTGCGCCGGTCCTTGACGCCCGGCGGGTGAACGACCGGGCGGAGTTCAGCTACTGATGGTCTTGGCATAGTCGGCGTACGCGTCCCTGATCTGGTCGGTGGAGAGGCTGAGGTGTTCCAGGACCGTGAAGCGTCCCGGACGGGTCTGGGGCGCGTACTCGACGGCCTGGACGAATTCGTCGGCGGTGAAGCCGATCTCCTCGGGCGTGACCGGCAGGCCGTGCCTGCGCAGTACGTCGGAGAAGAGGCCGGACTCGTCCACGGCGCCGCGCAGGTGCATGGCGAAGGCGGCACCGAGGCCGACCTGCTCGCCGTGGCTGGCGGCCCGCTTCGGGAAGAGCAGGTCGAACGCGTGGCTGATCTCGTGGCAGGCGCCGGACGAGGGCCGGGTGTCGCCGCTGATCGAGATGGCGATGCCGGAGAGCACCAGCGACTCGGCGAGGACGGTGAGGAACTCGTCGTCGGCGACGGTGCCGGGGTGGCGCAGGACGGCTTCGCCGGCGGTACGGGCCATGGCGGCGGCGAGTCCGTCGATCTGTTCGCCGTTGACCTGGTGCGAGAGCTCCCAGTCGGCGATGGCGGAGATGTTGGAGATCGCGTCACCGATGCCGGAGCGTACGAAGCGGTCGGGGGCGGTGCGGATCACCGACAGGTCGATCACCATGGCGATGGGCATGGGGACGCCGTAGGAGCCCCGGCCGTTGTCGTTGTCCAGGGTGGCGACGGGCGAGCAGAGGCCGTCGTGGGCGAGATTCGTGGCGACCGAGACCAGCGGCAGGCCGACCCGGGCCGCGGCGTACTTCGCCACGTCGATGATCTTGCCGCCGCCGAGGCCGACCACGGCGTCGTAGCGCTTGCCCTTGATGTCGTCGGCCAGCTGCACCGCGGCGTCGATGTTGCCCCCGGCGACGCAGTACCAGTCGGCGCCCGGCAGGGCCGGGGCCAGCTTCTCGCGCAGGGCCAGCCCGGAGCCGCCGCTGATCGCGATGGCGAGCTTGCCGGAGGCGGAGATGCGCTGGTCGGCGAGGAGACCGGCCAGGTCGTGCATGGCGCCCCGGCTGATGTCCACGAAGACCGGGGACGGGATGAGTCGGGTCAGTACCGGCACGCGATCTCCCGGCCCTTCGCGAGGTCGTCGTGGTTGTCGATCTCGACCCAGCTCACGTCACCGATGGGGGCGACGTCCACGGTGAACCCGCGGTTGACGAGCTCCTGGTAGCCGTCCTCGTAGTAGAGGTCCGGGTCGCGCTCGAAGGTGGCCTTCAGCGCGTCGGCCAGCTCCTCGGCGGCCTCGGCCTCGATGAAGGTGAGGCCGATGTACTCGCCGGTGGCCCCGGCCGGGTCCATCAGCTTGGTGATCCGGCGCACGCCCTTGCCGTCCTCCACGACGACCTTCATCTCCTCGTCGGCGAGGGACTTCACCGTGTCGAGGGCGAGGATGATCTTCTTGCCGTCGCCGCGCGCGGCCAGCAGGGTCTTCTCGACGGAGACCGGGTGGACGGTGTCGCCGTTGGCGAGGAGCACACCGCGCTTCAGCACGTCACGGGCGCACCACAGGGAGTAGGCGTTGTTCCACTCCTCGGCCTTGTCGTTGTCCACGAGGGTCAGCTTCAGGCCGTACGTCGCCTCCAGCTCCTCCTTGCGGGCGTAGACGGCCTCCTTGCGGTAGCCGACGACGATCGCGACCTCGGTGAGCCCGATCCCGGCGAAGTTGGCCAGTGTGAGGTCGAGGATCGTCTTGTCGCCGTCCACCGGCACGAGCGCCTTGGGCAGCGTGTCGGTGTAGGGGCGCAGGCGCCGTCCTGCGCCGGCTGCCAGTACGAGGCCGATCATGCGGGTTCTCCTTCGTCGTGAACGGCGGGCGCCCCGGAGGACACCCAGAAACGGATGGACTCCACCAGCACGATCACGGCCACGGCCACGGCGAGCACGGTGAGCGCCGTCGTGAAGCCGGAGGCTCCGGTGAGTGCGGCGGCGAGGACGGCCACGACCAGGGTCCGGCCCTCGTGTCCGCCGATCGTGCGCACCAGCCACTGGGGCGGGGCACCGGTGCCGCCTCGGATGCGGTACACCGTGTCGTAGTGATGGTAGGCGACGGCGGAGACCAGTCCGAAGGCCGCGGGGAGCGCCCCGTCGATGTCGCTGCGGGCGGCCAGGATCAGGATCGTGCAGTACTCGGCGGCCCGGAAGACCGGGGGCACGAGCCAGTCGAGGGCGCCCTTGAGGGGGCGGGCCACGGCTATGCCGGAGCAGATCGCGTAGAAGGCGGCGGCGATGACCGTCTGGCGGCTGCCGAAGGGCTGCTGGAGCGCGGCGGCGATCAGCGCGCCCGTGCCGACGAGGGCGACCACGGGGGCGGTCCAGGCGCCGCCGATCTTCGGGCCCCGGGCGGCGATCAGCTGGGCGACCGGGCCGGAGTCCGCGAGGTCGGCGAGGGCCTGGGCGGCGCGGTCGGTGCGCCGGGCCTTGCGGGTCAGGGAGCGCAGGAGGCGGCCCGCGGTGGTGTAGCAGGCGGCGAAGGCGCAGCCGACGAGCAGCGCGTAGAAGACGATGCGCGGGGTGGTGACGGCGGTGAGGACGGCGATCATCGCCCAGCGCTCGCCGATCGGGAGCACGATCATGCGGCGCAGCCAGACCGTCCAGCCGACGCTGTCGAGCTTGTCGGAGAGGGCGGCCGTGGGGCTGCTGTTCGCCACCGCGTCGTGGTTGGCCTCGTTGAACGAGAAGTCGATGACATGACGGCAGGACTGGAGGACCATCGCACCGAGCGCCAGTGCCCAGACGTCGTCACCGCCGCGCGCCGCGCCGAGGGCGAGGCCCGCGTAGTAGGCGTACTCCTTGGCCCGGTCGAAGGTGGCGTCCAGCCAGGCGCCCATCGTGGAGTACTGGAGCGAGTAGCGGGCGAGCTGCCCGTCGGTGCAGTCCAGAACGAAGGAGAGCAGCAGCAGGATGCCCGCCGCGACGTAGCCGCCCCGGGTGCCGGTGGCCGCGCAGCCGGCCGCTATCAGCGCGGTGAGCAGGGACGCGGTGGTGACCTGGTTCGGGGTGAGCCCCCGGCGCGCGCACCAGCGGGCGATGTAGCGCGAGTACGGGCTGATGAAGTGGGTGGTGAAGAAGCCGTCGCGGGCCTTCACCGCGCTGCGCAGGCGGACCGCCTCGTCGTCCACGGCCTCGACGTCCGAGCGGGCGGCGGCGCGGGAGGTCTCGTCGGTGGGCACGGTGGCGACGAGCGAGCCCAGTTCCGGGCGCTGCACCTGGGTGCCCCCGGCCTCCATGGCCGCCGCGAGCCTTCCGGGCACGGTGCGGTCGGTGACCGTGGCGGTACCGCTCGTCGGCAGTCCGGCGCCGACCGCGTCGGTGGTGGCGCGCAGGGCGCCGACCAGGGCGGGGCGCGCCTCGGCCTGTGCGGTGAGGGCGCCGGGCACGGCCGCCGCGGGGAAGCGGGGGTCGGTCAGGGCGAGCCGCAGGGCGTGGCGGTGGCCGACGAAGCGGGGGTCGACCAGGGCGACGCGGTGGGCCGCCGGGACGGCGGCCAGCAGGGTGGCCGCTTCGGTGACGTCGACGGCTGTCCGGACGTCGAAGCCCAGCGACCGCAGATCGTCCTCCAGTGACGATCCGGGCAGCGGAGCACCTGTGAGAATGGCGGTCGACAGACGAACTCACTCCTTGGGTGCTGACACGGATCGGCACGCGACAGTGCGGCCAGAAGCGGCCGGCGGCATGTCGGCAGAGGCTATCGGATGAACGGAAGCGCGAGTTCACTGCCCGTTTGCGCCCCGTTCCGGGCGGGGCCGGACCACGCGCTCCGCCCGCGATCATCATTGTCGATGGCCACCCCACCTGACAAAACCGGGTGGCACCCCGCCGCACCAAGGCTCTGACCTGCACTCGTTCCCGCAGGTCAGAGGCGTTGACAACGGTGTTCAGTGCCGTGTTGCCCGATACCCCCCGCCCGTAGTTGACTGGCAGGGCCCGGGCCGGAAGCCCGGGTCCGCGAGACGACCGGGAGGCGTCCCCATGGGGGCAGGGCACGATCACGGACACGCGCACGGGCCGGCGCTCACCGGCACGGCGGCCGCCGCGCACCGGGGGCGGCTGCGCATCGCGCTCTGCATCACCCTGGCCGTGACGGTCATGGAGATCGTCGGCGGCGTGCTGTCCGGCTCCCTGGCGCTGATCGCCGACGCGGCCCACATGGCGACCGACGCCCTGGGGCTGGGGCTGGCGCTGCTGGCGATCCATTTCGCCAACCGGCCGGCCGGCCCGAACCGCACCTTCGGCTACGCCCGGGCGGAGATCCTGGCCGCCCTGGCCAACTGCTGCCTGCTGCTCGGGGTGGGCGGCTATCTGCTCTACGAGGCCGTGGGGCGCTTCATCGACCCGGCGGAGACCCGGGGCGGACTCACGATCGCGTTCGCCCTGGTGGGTCTCGTCGCGAACGCGGTGTCGCTTTCGCTGCTGACGCGCGGGCAGCAGGACAGCCTCAATGTGCGCGGCGCCTATCTGGAGGTGCTGGCGGACACGCTGGGCTCGGTGACCGTGCTGGTGTCGGCGGGCATCGTCATGGCGACCGGATGGCAGGCGGCGGACCCCATCGCCTCGCTGGTCATCGGTCTCATGATCGTCCCGCGTACGGTGCGGCTGCTGCGCGAGACGCTGAACGTGCTTCTGGAGGCGGCGCCCCCGGGCGTCGACATGGGCGAGGTACGCGACCACATCACGGCCCTGCCCGGCGTGCTGGACGTCCACGATCTGCACGCCTGGACGATCACCTCGGGGATGCCGGTGCTCTCCGCCCATGTCGTGGTGCAGCAGGACCTGCTCGACTCGATCGGCCACGAGAAGCTGCTGCACGAGCTCCAGGGCTGCCTCGGTGACCACTTCGACGTGGAGCACTGCACCTTCCAGCTGGAGCCGAGCGGGCACGCGCAGCACGAGGCGAGGCTCTGCCGCTGAGACCCGGGACGATGCGGCCCGAGGTGTAGGGTTTCGCGGACGTGTGCGGGCGGACATGCCAGGCCCTCAAGTACGGACAAGCCGCTTTTGTACGGCAGACTTGAGCAGACTCGACGGGACCGGCTGCACGGGGCCGGGACCACAGCGAAGGATGGGTATGCCGACCACACCAGTCACCGCGGCGAACACCTCGTCGAACGGCACAGCGGAAGCGATCATGCTCGAACTGGTCGACGAGAACGGCACCACCATTGGCACGGCGGAGAAGCTCGCCGCCCATCAGGCGCCCGGCCGGCTGCACCGCGCGTTCTCCGTGTTCCTCTTCGACGAGCAGGGCCGGCTGCTGCTCCAGCAGCGCGCCCTGGGCAAGTACCACTCCCCCGGTGTCTGGTCCAACACGTGCTGCGGCCACCCCTACCCGGGTGAGGCGCCCTTCGCCGCCGCCGCCCGGCGTACGTACGAGGAGCTGGGGATCTCGCCCTCGCTGCTGGCCGAGGCGGGCACCGTCCGCTACAACCACCCGGACCCGGCGTCGGGCCTGGTGGAGCAGGAGTTCAACCACCTCTTCGTGGGGCTCGCGCAGGAGCGGCTGCGGCCCGATCCGGAGGAGGTCGGCGGGACGGCCTTCGTGACGGCGGCGGAGCTGGCCGAGCGGCACGGCCGTGAGCCGTTCTCCGCGTGGTTCATGACCGTGCTGGACGCCGCGCGTCCCGCCATTCGCGAGCTGACCGGGGACGGCGCCGGCTGGTAGGTCCGGTGCGGCGGCGGACGGGTCAGGGGGCGGTGCGCAGCGGCAGTGCAGCCCAGATGACCTTGCCGCCGCCCGCGGTGTGCTCGACGTCGCAGGTGCCGCCCGCTTCCCGGGTGATCTCGCGGACCAGCAGCAGGCCCCGGCCGCCGGTCTGCGCGTAGTCGGTCTCCAGCGCGGTCGGGCGGTACGGGTGGTTGTCCTCGACGGACACCCTGACCCAGTCCGCGCCCACGGCCACCTCCACGGCGAGCTCGGGCGAGAGCAGCGCCGCGTGCTTGACGGCGTTGGTGACCAGCTCGGAGACGATGAGCAGCAGGCCCTGGGTGATGTCGTCCTCGATCGGCACGTTCTGGCGCTTCAGCAGATCACGCACGGCGTGCCGGGCCCGGGGTACGGAGACGTCCGAGGCCGGGGCGGTGAACCGCCAGACCCCTTCGTACGGCACGGGCCGGGCGGGGACACTCCCGCGGCTCTCCATAGTCCGGTACCCGCTCTCCACTCGAAGTGACTTCACGTCGAGTACAGGGTGGCGGCCGAGGTTGCTCCGGTCCGTGCTATTGAACACAAGTCGATTCCTGTTGACCGAACTCGCCTTCATTCGCGCGAGAGTGTCAGCTTTCCGACCGCTTCTGACTGTCATGGGTGAGCGGGTCCGTTCCTTCTCCCTTGTCCGCTCCTGGCGTCATCTGCTCGGAGACCATCGAGACGATCCGCCGGCCGCCGATCCCGATGGCGATGAGCCCGAGCCCGTCGAAGAGCAGGGCCAGCGAGAAGAAGCAGCCGAGCACGTAGAGGCTGCTGTGCGGCCAGTCGAAGAGGACGAGCAGGCCGAGGAGCAGGCCGAACGCGCCTTGGAGCAGCGTCCACCCGAACTGCGGTCCACGCACCACCACGCTGCCGACGAGCCGGAAGACCCCGCCGGTCAGGAAGAGCAGCGCGGCGAACATGGTCAACGCCTCGGCGGTGCCGTGCGGATGGCGGATGACGACGAGCCCGGCGGCGATGTTGAGCGCGGCCACCACCACGCCCAGCCAGAAGTAGCTGGTGCCGCGCGACTGGACGGCGTGCAGCAGACCGACCAGACCGCCGACGAGGAGCAGCCAGCCGAAGAGGATCATCGAGGTGAGCGTCGCGACACCGGTGTAGACGAGACCCACCAGGCCGGCGACGACGAGCAGGATGCCGAGCAGGGCCAGCCCGCCGAAGCTGCGGCTGAGCTTCCTGCCTTGGCGTGCGGGACCGTCCACGTGGGGCTCCTCGGGTGCGTACCTGCTTCGCGCCCCCTTCCTGATCGTAGGTTCGAACACCACGGATAGCATCCGGCCATGGACCGTACGGAACCCCGGCTGGAGCACACCGTCGCGGACGGCGTCGCCACCGTCGTCATCAGCAACCCCGCCAAGCGCAACGCGATGACGGCCGCCATGTGGGAGGCCCTGCCGGTGCTGCTCGACAAGCTGGCCGCCGATCCTTCCGTGGGCGCCCTGGTCCTGACGGGCGCGGGTGACACCTTCTGCGCGGGCGCCGACATCTCCTCGCTCCGGGACCCCGGCCGCGACCCGCAGAGCCTGGCCGTGGCGGCCGAGGAGGCGCTGGCCGCGTTCCCGCTGCCGACGCTCGCGGCGGTGCGCGGCTACTGCGTGGGCGGCGGCAGCCAGCTCGCCGCCGCCTGCGATCTGCGCTTCGCGGCGGAGGGCGCCCTGTTCGGGGTCACCCCGGCCAAGCTGGGCATCGTCTATCCCGCGTCGTCCACCCGCCGCCTCGTCGCCCTCACGGGTCCGGCGACGGCCAAGCACCTGCTGTTCTCCGGTGAGCTGATCGACACCGGGCGGGCGCTGCGGACGGGCCTGGTGGACGAGGTGCTGCCGGCCGACGGGCTGGACGAGCGGGTCGCCGCCTACGTACGCACCCTGGTGTCCCGGTCGCGGCTGACCCAGGCGGCCGCCAAGGAATTCGCGGCCGGGCGCGAGGACCGGGACGCGCACTGGGCCGCGCAGGCGCGGGGCAGCGGCGACACCGCGGAAGGGGTCGCCGCCTTCCTGGAACGCCGCGCGCCCCGCTTCACCTGGGCGACTACTGGAGGATGAAGCGGCTCCGGCCCCGCCACTCCTCGACCAGGTCGGCCGGCGCCTTGTCCGGCGACCCCGCGTCGTAGGGCGGCTGGGGGTCGTACTCCGTCAGGAGCTGTACGGCCTGGGCGGTGCGGTCTCCAGCGATGCGGCCGAGCAGGGTGAGGCCCATGTCGATGCCGGACGAGACGCCGGCGGCGGTGACGTACTTGCCGTCGAAGACGACGCGTTCGCCGGTGGGTTCGGCGCCGTAGTCCCTGAGCAGGTCGAGCGCCAGCCAGTGCGAGGTGGCGCGGCGGCCCTTCAGGAGCCCCGCCGCCGCGAGGAGCAGCGAGCCGCTGCACACGGAGGTCGTCCAGGTGGTGGTTTCGTCCACGCGGCGCAGCCAGCCGAGCAGGTTCTCGTTCTCCATCTGGTGGTGCTGTCCCGGGCCGCCGGGGACGATCACCAGGTCGGGGGCGGGGACCTCGTCGAACGTCCGGTGCGCGACCAGGTCGAGGCTGCCGTTGTCGTTGCGTACGGCCCCCGCCCGTTCGGCGACGAAGACCGTCTCTGCGCCCGGGGTGCGGGACAGGATCTCGTAGGTGCCGACGGCGTCCAGCGCGGTGAAGCGGTCGAAGAGGGCGATGGCGATCTGCATGGTTTCCCTGTCTCTCGGGTGGGTCAGGAGGGGGCGGGGGTGTGGGTGCCGAAGCGGCGGCGGTATTCGGCCGGGCCCGCGCCCAGCGCCTTGACGAAGGCCCGGCGCATCGCCTCCGGCGTGCCGTAGCCGCAGCTGCGGGCGATCCCGGCGACCCCGTCGGTGGTGTCCTCAAGCAGCCGGCGGGCGTGTTCGAGGCGGACCCGGTCGACGTACCGGCCGGGCGTGGTCCCCGTCTCCGCCTGGAAGGCGCGGGCGAAGTGGCGGGGCGAGAGGCGGGCGCGGGCGGCCAGGGCCTCGACGGAGAGGTCGGCGCCGGGGTGCTCGGTGATCCAGTGCTGCACCTCGCGCAGCGGTTCCCGGCGCGCCGTCTGGGCGCTGAGCTGGGCGCTGAACTGGGACTGGCCGCCCGGCCTGCGCAGGAAGACGACCAGGTGCCGGGCGACCGTCAGGGCGACGTCCCGTCCGTGGTCCTCCTCGACCAGGGCCAGCGCGAGGTCGATGCCCGCGGTGACCCCGGCGGAGGTGGCGATCCTGCCGTCCCGTACGAAGATCGGCTCGGGGTCGACCTCGACGGCCGGGTGCTCGCGGGCCAGCTTCTCGCAGACGTTCCAGTGCGTCGTCGCCCGGTGCCCGTCCAGCTGTCCGGCCGCCGCGAGCAGCAGCGCCCCGCTGCACACGGAGACCAGGCGCTCGGGCAGCGGCCCGTGCGCGCGCAGCCAGTGGACGAGCGCGGGGTCGGGGTCCCGGGTGCCCCCGCCGCCGGGGACGAGGAGGGTGTGGGGTTCCGGCGCGTCGGCGAGGCTGCCGTCGGGGACCAGGGTGAGGCCGCAGGACGTGCGGACCGGGGCGCCGTCCAGCGAGGCGGTGCGCAGCTCGTACGAGACGTCCGGGAAGCGCGATGCCCCGGCGAAGACCTCCATGGGGCCGGTGACGTCGAGGCTCTGGATGCCGTCGAAGAGGACGACGAGCACGGATCGCTGCTTCATGTCCGCCATCCTGGGCGGCCCCCGGGATGGCCGCAATGACGGGTTCCCCACCTTTCCTGCCATCACCGGCTGCGGCACAGCTCACGTGGGCCAGGGGGTTCCTGCCCGTACCAACCAGTCGGTAACGTGCGGGCATGAGTACTCTCCCGCCCCGTGCCGGGCGGCGTTGCCACAACGCCCTGAACCCGCTGCACTCCTCGCTCTACTTCTCCCCCGACCTCGGCAAGGAGCTCGGCGGGATCGGGATAGACGACCCCGCGGCCGCCTACTTCGCCACCCGCGCCGCCGCGATGGGCGCGGTCGGTGCGGACACCGTGACCGCGACCTTCTACAACTTCAACCACGCGCTCGTGGCCCAGCACGTGCCCGCGATCTGGGACATCGCCTCGCCCGCGAAGGTCCTGGACGCGCGGCTGCGCGCCGCCGACGCGACGCTGCGCCGGCTGCTCGGCGAGGAGATCATCGCCTCGCCCGAAATGGCCGAGGCCGCGCGGCTCGCCCTGCGCGCCGCGGAGGGCTGCACCCGGCACGCCCGGCCGCTGTACGCGGCGCACGCCGGTCTGCCGGTGCCCGACGAACCGCACCTGGCGTACTGGCACGCGGCGGCGCTGCTCCGCGAGCACCGGGGCGACGCCCATCTCGCCGCGCTCCTCACCGCTGAGCTGGACCCGCTCGAAGCGCTGGTCAGCCACACCGCGACCGGCAAGGGCATGGCGATCCGCTGGATCCTGTCCAGCCGGGGCTGGCGGCGCACCGACTGGGAGGACGCGTCGGAGCGGCTGCGCGGGCGCGGGCTGCTCACGGCGGAGGGCGAGCTGACCGAGGAGGGCGCCGCGCTGCGCAAGGAGCTGGAGGAGGCCACGGACCGGATGGACCTGGGCCCGTACGAGCACCTGGGCGGGCCGGGTGTGGCCCGGCTGACCGAGCTGGGGCGCGGCTTCCTCGCCACGGCAGCGGCGGCGGGCGCCTTCCCGGCGAGCGCGACGGGCTGACCCGCGAATCCGCGGACCGCTCCCTGGGGTGGCCGGGCGACACGGCGCCCGGCCACCCGGCACAATGCAGGCGTGTGACTCCGGGCTCGTCCCCATGGACGGGCCCGGGGCCCGACCAGCACAGCCAGCAGGAGAAGGCGAGTCGGTAGAACCGTGACGACGTCCATCGAAGGCAGGATCGCCGAGGAGCTCGGCGTACGCGAGCGGCAGGTGAAGGCGGCCGTCGAGCTGCTCGACGGCGGGTCCACCGTGCCGTTCATCGCGCGCTACCGCAAGGAAGCGACCGAGATGCTCGACGACGCGCAGCTGCGCACGCTCGAGGAACGGCTGCGGTATCTGCGGGAGCTGGAGGAGCGCCGGACGGCGGTCCTCGAGTCCGTACGGGAGCAGGGCAAGCTGGACGAGGCGCTGGAGGCGCGGATCCGGGCCGCCGACACCAAGGCGCGGCTGGAGGACATCTACCTCCCGTTCAAGCCGAAGCGGCGGACGAAGGCGCAGATCGCCCGGGAGGCCGGCCTCGAACCGCTCGCCTCAGGCCTGCTCGACGACCCGTCGGTCGATCCGCTCGCCGCCGCGGCGGCCTTCGTGGACGCGGACAAGGGCGTCGCGGACCCGGCGGCGGCCCTGGAGGGCGCCCGCGCCATCCTCACCGAGCGCTTCTCGGAGGACGCCGACCTCATCGGCGAGCTGCGCGAGCGCATGTGGACGCGCGGGCGGCTGTTGGCCCGGGTGCGGGACGGCAAGGAGGAGGCGGGCGCCAAGTTCGCGGACTACTTCGACTTCGCCGAGCCGTTCACCGCGCTGCCCTCGCACCGGGTCCTCGCGATGCTCCGGGGCGAGAAGGAGGACGTGCTCGATCTGGTCCTGGAGCCGGAGGAGCCGTCCGACGCGCCCGGCCCGTCCTCGTACGAGAACATGGTCGCCCGGCGCTTCGGCGTCAACGACCGGGGGCGCCCCGGCGACAAGTGGCTGGCCGACACGGTGCGGTGGGCCTGGCGGACCCGGATCCTGGTGCACCTCGGCATCGACCTGCGGCTGCGGTTGCGTACGGCGGCGGAGGACGAGGCGGTACGCGTCTTCGCGTCGAACCTGCGCGATCTGCTGCTCGCCGCGCCGGCCGGGACGCGGGCCACGCTGGGGCTCGACCCCGGTTTCCGTACCGGGGTGAAGGTCGCCGTCGTGGACGCGACCGGCAAGGTCGTCGCGACCGACGTCATCCACCCGCACGTCCCGGCCAACAAGTGGGACCAGTCGCTCGCCACGCTGGAACGGCTGGCCCGGGAGCACCGTGTCGAGCTGATCGCCATCGGCAACGGCACGGCGTCCCGGGAGACGGACAAGCTGGCCGGTGAGCTGTGCGCGAGGCATCCGGAGCTGAAGCTGACCAAGGTGATGGTCTCGGAGGCGGGCGCCTCCGTGTACTCGGCCTCGGCGTTCGCCTCGCAGGAACTCCCCGACATGGACGTGTCGTTGCGCGGTGCCGTCTCGATCGCGCGCCGGCTCCAGGACCCGCTGGCCGAGCTGGTGAAGATCGACCCGAAGTCGATCGGTGTCGGGCAGTACCAGCACGACCTGTCCGAGGTGAAGCTCTCGCGGTCGCTGGACGCGGTCGTGGAGGACTGCGTGAACGGTGTCGGCGTCGACGTCAACACCGCGTCCGCGCCGCTGCTCTCCCGGGTCTCCGGCATCGGCTCGGGGCTCGCCGAGAACATCGTGGCGCACCGCGACGCGCATGGGCCGTTCCGGTCCCGCAAGAACCTGAAGGACGTGGCCCGGCTGGGTCCGAAGGCGTACGAGCAGTGCGCGGGCTTCCTCCGCATTCGCGGCGACGACCCGCTCGACGGGTCGAGCGTGCACCCGGAGGCGTACCCGGTGGTGCGGGCGATGGTGAAGAAGACCGGCGGGGACGTGGCCGCGCTGATCGGCAACACGGGTGTCCTGCGGTCGTTGCGGGCCGACGACTTCGTGTCCGAGAAGTTCGGGCTGCCGACGGTGACGGACATCCTGAAGGAGCTGGAGAAGCCGGGGCGCGACCCGCGCCCCGCCTTCAAGACCGCCACCTTCAAGGAGGGCGTCGAGAAGATCGGCGACCTGGAGTCCGGGATGGTCCTGGAGGGCGTCGTGACGAACGTCGCCGCGTTCGGGGCGTTCGTGGACATCGGGGTGCACCAGGACGGGCTGGTGCATGTGTCGGCGATGTCGCGGTCGTTCGTGAAGGATCCCCGGGATGTGGTGAAGCCGGGGGATGTGGTGCGGGTGAAGGTGATGGAGGTCGACATTCCGCGGAAGCGGATCTCGTTGACCCTGCGGTTGGACGACGAGCAGGCGGCCGGTGGCCGCGGTGCGTCGTCCGGGGGTGAGCGGGGTGGGCGGCCGCCTCGGCCCCGGCAGGGGGGCGGGGGCGGTGGCGGCCGTGGTGGCGGGTCCTCGTCGCGTGGTGCGGGGCGGCCTTCGGCCGCTTCGGGCGGTGATGGGGCGATGGCTGATGCGTTGCGGCGGGCGGGGTTGTTGAAGGGCGAGTAGGGGGTGGGGTGAGGTGCGGGTGGGGTTCGCCTGCGGCGGGCCTGTTCCCCACCCCGCCCCTTCCCGTAACCGGGGCTCCGCCCCGGACCCCGCGCCTCAAGCGCCGGTGATGCTGGAATCCTGCGGGGGGGCTGCGAGTCAGCCGCCCGCCACCACTCGGCCCTCGTGCAGCACCGTGCGGGTCTCGGGGCGGTCCATCACCGCTGATGTCACCGTCTCGCCGTCCAGCAGGAGCAGGTCCGCCCTCGCGCCCGCGGTCACGCCGGGGCGGTCCGTCGTGGAGGTCAGGCGGGCGGGGCCGTTCCTGAGGATCGAGGCGCCGCCCATGGTGGCCACGGCCACGCAGTGTTCGATCAGGTCGTCCGCGCGGTAGCCGTTCGTGAAGGCCAGCTGCCAGGTGCGGTCCAGCATGTCGCCGTTGCCGTACGGGGACCAGAAGTCGCGCTGGCCGTCCTCGCCCAGGCCCACCCGGACGCCCGCGGCGGTCAGGTCGGCCAGGGGCAGGGAGTGGTGCCGGGCGGGCGCCACGGTCGCCATCGCGATGTCCAGTTCGGCAAACTCCTCGATCAGGCGGCGCGTCGTCGCCTCGCTGACGGACCCCAGGTCGTAGGCGTGCGAGATCGTCACCCGGCCGGCCATGTCCAGGGCGCGCACGCGCTCCAGAATCAGGTCGACGCTGAACACCCCGAGGGCGCCCGGCTCGTGGAGGTGGATGTCGACCGGGGCGTGGTGGCGCTCGGCGAGGCCGAAGACGATGTCGAGGTGGCGTACGGGGTCGCGGTCCAGGGTGCACGGGTCGATGCCGCCGACCACGGCGGCGCCGGAGGACAGGGCCCGGTCCATCAGTTCCGGCACGCCCTTCTCGCGGAGGAGGCCGGCCTGCGGGAACGCCATGATCTCGACCTCGCACCGCCCGGCGTGCGCCTCCTTGGCCGCGAGGACGCCCTCGAACCGCTCAAGGCCGCAGTCCGCGTCGATCTGCGCGTAACTCCGCACGCGGGTGGTGCCGCGCTCGATCATGCGGCCCAGAGTGTACGTGGCCCGGCGGGCGACGTCCCACTCGTCCTCGCGCCAGTGCTCGCGGTCGTTCATCATCATGCCCCAGACGCCGGGGGCGCCCATGTGCGGGCGGAAGGGCAGGCCCAGGCGCGTGGAGTCCAGGTGGCAGTGGACGTCCGAGAACGACGGCAGGGCGAGCCTTCCCCGGCCGGCCACCGTGTCCTCCGCGGCGGCGCGGGCCGGGTCGTGCGGGGTGATCGCGGTGATCACCCCGTCCTCCACGGTGAGGTCGCTGGGCTCTCCGCCCCACGGACGGACGTCGCTGATCAGCATGTGGCGCTTCTCCTGTGTGAGGGGGCGGGTGCTACGGGGTCACTCGGCCGGGAGCGTCCCGGTCAGGGCGGTCAGGGACGGCTCCCTCCCCCGCTCGATGTGCGCGTACGCGAGTGCCGCGGCCAGGTCCGGCTTGCCCGCGTGGATCGCCGCGCAGATGTCCTGGTGCTCCGCGCACTGGACGCGCGGGTCGCGGCCGCCGGTGAGGCTGAACAGCCACTGCACCAGGCCGAGCGAGGGCTGCAGCGCGTCCCGGAGCAGCCGGTTGCCGGTCATCGCGACGATCTCCGCGTGCAGGGCGGTGTTGGCCGCCGGGATCTCCGCCGCGTCGCCCCGCGCGGTGGCGGCCTCCGCCGCCTCCATCGCCGCCCGCAACGGCTCCCCGTCTCCCCCGGCCGCGCACGCCTCGGCGGCCCGGCGGGCGGCGAAGACCTCCAGGCTGAGGCGGAGGTCGAAGAGTTCGGCGACATCCCGCAGCGAGAGGTCGCGCACCGAGGCGCCCCGGCGCGGGGACATGACGACCAGGCCCTCACCGGTCAGCCGGGTGAGCGCCTCGCGGACCGGGATGCGCGAGACGCCCAGGCTCTCGGAGAGCTCGCGCTCGCGCAGCCGTGAGCCCGGCGGGTGCCCGCCGGAGAGGATGCCCGCGCGGATCGTCCGCTCGGCCCGGTCGGCGTGCGAGGCGCCGGAGCCGTCGCTCGCTTGAGTCGTCACCGGATGACCGTAACACCTGGTATGCCAAGCGGCACGATCATGGGGAGTACCTAAGGAATACCCCGGCGCGAACGACCTTGATGCGCTGCTTGGTATGCCAGGTCTCGTCAGACCTCCGTGACGCGGCCCTCCGCCACCTCGATCCGGCGCGTCGTGCGGACCGCTTCCAGCATCCGGCGGTCGTGCGTCACCAGGAGCAGCGTTCCGGTGTACGAGTCGAGCGCCGACTCCAGCTGTTCGATCGCGGGGAGGTCCAGGTGGTTCGTGGGCTCGTCCAGCACCAGGAGATTGACGCCCCGGCCCTGGAGGAGGGCGAGCGCCGCCCGGGTGCGCTCCCCCGGTGAGAGGGTGGTCGCCGGGCGCATCACGTGGTCGGCACGCAGACCGAACTTGGCGAGCAGGGTGCGCACGTCGGCGGGCTCCGTCTCCGGGACCGCCGCGCAGAACGCCTCAAGGAGCGTCTCCGAGCCGTGGAAGAGCTTGCGCGCCTGGTCCACCTCGCCGACGACCACGCCGGAGCCCAGGTGCGCGTGCCCCGAGTCCAGCGGGAGGCGGCCCAGGAGCGCGGCCAGCAGGGTCGACTTCCCGGAACCGTTGGCGCCCGTGATGGCGACCCGGTCCGCCCAGTCGATCTGGAGCGAGGCGGGGCCGAACACGAAGTCGCCGCGCACGGCACGGGCCTCGCGGAGGGTGGCGACGACCGAGCCGGAGCGGGGCGCGGAGGCGATCTCCATGCGCAGTTCCCACTCCTTGCGCGGCTCGTCCACCACGTCGAGCCGTTCGATCATGCGCTGCGTCTGCCGGGCCTTCGCGGCCTGCTTCTCGCTGGACTCGCTGCGGAACTTGCGGCCGATCTTGTCGGAGTCGGTGGCCTTGCGGCGGGCGTTCTTGACGCCCTTGTCCATCCAGGAGCGCTGCATCAGCGCACGGCTCTCCAGCGCGGAGCGCTTGTCGGCGTACTCCTCGAACTCCTCGCGGGCGTGGAGCCGGGCGCGCTCGCGCTCCTCCAGGTAGGCCGCGTAGCCACCGCCGTACAGGTTGATCTGCTGCTGGGCCAGGTCGAGTTCGAGGACCTTGGTGACCGTGCGCATCAGGAATTCGCGGTCGTGGCTGATGAGGACGGTGCCGGCGCGCAGCCCGGAGACGTACTTCTCCAGGCGTTCCAGGCCGTCCAGGTCCAGGTCGTTGGTGGGCTCGTCGAGCAGGAAGACGTCGTAGCGGGACAGCAGGAGCGAGGCGAGTCCGGCACGGGCCGCCTGGCCGCCGGAGAGGGCGGTCATCGGCAGGTCGAGGCCGACGGTGAGGCCGAGCTCGGCGGCGGTCTCCTCGGCCCGCTCGTCCAGGTCCGCGCCGCCGAGGGAGAGCCAGCGCTCCAGGGACTCGGAGTACGCGTCGTCCGCGCCCGGGGCGCCGTCGACCAGGGCCTGCGTGGCCGCGTCCATGGCGGTCTGGGCGTCGGCGACGCCGGTCCGGCGGGCCAGGAACTCCCGTACGGTCTCGCCGGGGCGCCGCTCGGGCTCCTGGGGCAGGTGGCCGACGGTGGCGGTGGGCGGGGAGAGCCGCAGCTCGCCCTCCTCCGGCTGGTCGAGACCGGCGAGCAGCCGGAGCAGGGACGATTTTCCGGCGCCGTTGACTCCGACGAGACCGATCACGTCGCCGGGGGCGACCACGAGGTCGAGCCCGGCGAACAGCGTGCGGTCGCCGTGTCCGGCGGCGAGATCCTTGGCGACGAGAGTGGCAGTCATCAGGATGCAGATCCTAATCGGCGGGACACCGTCTAAGGTCCGGGGCAAGCAGGCGGACCGGGAGGCGGCAGTGGTGGCGGACGTGATCGTGGTGGGCGGCGGGGTCAGCGGGCTGACCACGGCGAAGGTGCTGGCCGAGCGGGGCCACCGGGTGCGGGTGTGGTCGCGGGAGCCGGCCGGTGACACGACCTCGGCCGTGGCGGGCGCTCTGTGGTGGCCCTACCGGATCGAGCCGCTGGAACGCGTCGGCGACTGGTCGCTGGCCGCGCTGCGATGGTACGAGGAGCTGGCCGTACGCCCGGAGGAGACCGGTGTACGCCTGGTCGACGGCCTCCACCGGGGCGAGCGCCTGGCGGGCCTCGGGCCGTGGGCCGGGGAGCTGAAGGACGCCGTGGAGACGGTCGAGGGTCTGCGGTGCAGGCTGCCGCTCATCGACATGCCGGCGCACCTGGCGTGGCTGGAGGGCCGGGTGCGGGCGGCCGGGGGTGCGGTCGAGCACCGCACGGTCACCACGTTCGCCGAGGCCGCCGCGGAGGCGGGGACGGTGGTCAACTGCGCCGGGCTCGGCGCCCGCGACCTGGTCCCGGACGCCGGGGTGCGCCCGGTGCGCGGGCAGTTGGTGCTGGTGGAGAACCCGGGGATACGGGAGTGGTTCACGGAGGCCGGCCCGGCGTCGAGCGAGACCACGTACTTCTTCCCGCAGCCGGGCCGTCTGGTGCTCGGCGGCACGGCGACGGCCGACGACTGGTCCGCCGCGCCCGATCCCCGTACGGCCGAGGAGATCGTGGCCCGCTGCGCCCGGGTACGCCCGGAGATCGCCGGCGCGAAGGTCATCGGCCACCGGGTGGGCCTCCGCCCGGCCCGGGACGCGGGGGTCCGCATCGAGGCGGAGTCCCTGGCCGGGGGCGTTCGGCTGGTGCACAACTACGGACACGGGGGCGCGGGCGTGACGGTGGCGCTGGGCTGCGCGCGGGAGGCGGCGCGGTTGGTGGGGTGAGGGGCCGGGGGCGGCGGGTCCCCGTCGGCCCGCCCGCCCCGGCGGGCCCGTCAGGCCGGGGTGGAGCCTCCCGGGCTGTCGCGGTCGTGGCGTTCCGTGGTGATCTGGCTGCCGCCCGGACCGATGCGGATCTCGAAGTCGCCGTCGTACTTGGCGTGGCCCTCGATGACCGCTGATTCCACGGCCTCCACGCCGAACTCGCGGCGCACGATCAGGGGGTCCTCGCGCAGGTCCCGCATCAGGGCCACGCACATGCAGATCATGACGATGGTGAAGGGCGCCGCGACCAGGATGGTCAGGTTCTGGAGGCCCGCCAGGGCGTCGCCCTTGCCGTTGCCGATGAGGAGCATGATCGCCGCGACCGCGCCGGTGACGACGCCCCAGAAGACGACGACCCACTTGGCGGGTTCCAGAATGCCCTTCTGGGACAGTGTGCCCATCACGATGGACGCGGCGTCGGCGCCCGAGACGAAGAAGATGCCGACGAGCACCATCACCAGGATGCTCATCAGTGTGGCGACGGGGAACTGCTGGAGTACGCCGAAGAGCTGGGCCTCCTGAGTGTCGGCACCGCCGAGCTTCCCGGCCTCCTCCAGCTTGATGGCGGTGCCGCCGAAGATGGCGAACCAGATCAGGCTCACGGTGCTGGGCACCAGAATGACGCCACCGATGAACTGGCGGATGGTGCGGCCCCGGCTGATCCGCGCGATGAACATGCCGACGAAGGGCGTCCAGGAGATCCACCAGGCCCAGTAGAAGACGGTCCAGCTGCCGAGCCATTCGGCGACCTTGCCCTCGCCGGTCGCCTCCGTGCGGCCGGCCAGTTGCGGCAGGTCGCCGAAGTACGAGGCGATCGAGGTGGGCAGCAGGTCGAGCACGATGATGGTGGGGCCCGCGACGAACACGAACACGGCCAGGATCAGGGCGAGCACCATGTTGATGTTCGACAGCCACTGGATGCCCTTCTCCACACCGGAGACCGCCGAGGCGATGAACGCGACGGTCAGCACGGCGATGATCAGGACGAGGAGGCCGGTGCCGGTCTTCTCCTTCCAGTTCAGCTCGTGGAATCCGCTGCCGATCTGGAGGGCGCCGAGACCCAGCGAGGCGGCCGAGCCGAAGAGCGTCGCGAAGATCGCCAGGATGTCGATGAACCGGCCGAGGCCGCCGTGCGCGTGGCGTGGGCCGATGAGCGGCTCGAAGACGGCACTGATGGTCTGCCGCCTGCGGCGCCGGAAGGTGCTGTACGCGATGCCCAGGCCGACGACGGCGTAGATCGCCCACGGATGCAGCGTCCAGTGGAACAGGGTGGTGGCCATCGCCGTCTGCAGCGCCTCGGCCGCGTCAGCGGGGCGGGTGCCGGGCGGCGGGTTCGTGAAGTGGGCGAGCGGTTCGCTCACCCCGTAGAACATCAGCCCGATGCCCATGCCGGCGCTGAACATCATCGCGACCCAGGAGACGGTGCGGAACTCCGGCTCCTCGCCCTCCTGGCCCAGGGTGATGTTCCCGTACCGGCTGATGGCGAGCCACAGGGCGAAGACCACGAACCCGGACGCGGCCAGCATGAACGCCCAGCCGCCGTTGTGGATCAGGCCGGTGAGGGCTTTGCCCGAGACGTTCTCCAACGAGTCGGTGGCGGTGGCCCCCCAGATGACGAAGGCCAGGGTGAGGCAGGCCGTGACGCCGAACACCACCCGGTCGGTGACGGGGTGCCGGCCGTGGGCCGGCTCGCCGGGGAGGTCCGCCGTCACCGGCACGTCCCCTCTGCCGCCCGTTCTCTGATCGTCCTGCGACACGAATGGCACCTTTCACGGAAACAGACAATTCGCTCTCCGTAGGCAGTACCACACCCAAGACGTATCTTTCGGTATCAACAAGCGGTATCGGGTTGCCCCTGTACGAGGTGATAGGTCGCCCGTACGTCCAGGAGCAGCGGGACCAGCTTCCGGGCCGGCTGCCGCAGGGGTACGTACGCCCCGTCCCCGTCGGGACGGGAGGTGACGGCGTGCAGCGCGAGTTCGTCCCGGACGCCCGCGAACTGCGCCTCCGTGAGGCGGTAGCCGCAGGGCGGTTCGGTGAGGGTGTCGCCCGGCCCCGGGTCCTCGTCGTCCGAGCCCCCGAGGAACACGGGGCCCCGGTCTTCGGCCCCCGCCGCGCGGGAGGCGGCGGTGGCGGCGGCGATTCCCGCGCGCCGCTCGTCCGCGTACCGGAAGAGCGCCTTGAGGACCACCAGTTGGGAGGTCACACGGCGGCGGGCGGCGAGGGCGGGGTCGGCACGCTCCTCGGCGGAGAGCGCGTCCGTACGCGATTCGGCCAGCAGCCCGACCGCGTGGGTGAGGCCGGCGAGGTTGCGCAGGATGCGCTCCTGGCCGTCGCCCGCACTCCGTTTGACCGGGTGGCCGGTGACCGGGTCGGTCCGGACGCCGTAGACACCGGTGCCGAAGCCGGCCTCCTCGGCGGCGGGCCGCACCCGGTCCAGGGCCAGCGCCCGGGCCTCGTCGTGCAGCCGTCCGTCGGTGTTGGGGTTGCGGGGCCACAGGACGAGCAGGTCCTTGTCGTAGTACGGCGCGGTCGCGGCGTACTCGTGCACGTCCTCGATCACATCGGGCTCGTGGTCGCGCAGGACGGCGGCGACGGCTCGGGCCTCGGCGCTGCGCAGGGCGAGGTGGTCCCGGTTGACGTCCACGCCGTCGCCGTTGGCCCGGGTCCCCGCCGCGAGGCCGTCGGGGTTGGCGGTGGGCACGACCAGGATCTCGGTCCGGGCGAGGAGGGCGCGGGTGCGGTCGTCGGTGGCGTACGCGAGGTCCCGGACCGTGCTCAGGCACGCCTCGCGCGCGGCGGGCTCGTCGCCGTGCTGGCCGCAGACCACGAGCACGGTGAGCGCGTCGGGGTCGGCGCTGCCGATCCGGACGAGGCGCAGGGGGCGGCCCCCGGCCGTGGTGCCGATCCGCCGCACGGAGACCCGGTCGCCGCGCCGGGCGATTCCCGCGAGCAGGGACGCCTCCTCGGACTGCCGGGTCCAGCGCGCCCCGCCGGAGACCTCGAAGCCGGTGCGGGGCGCGGGGGTGCGGGCCGCGTCCGAGGGGACGGTGAGAAGAGGGACGGTCAGGGCGGCGGTGGCGACGGCCAGGGCGAGATCGCGGGCACGGCCGCGCCGGGGCAGCCGCCGTCCCCCGGCCGTCGGCGCGATCGGCATGGGCGGAAGGTACAGCGGCGCCGTGGCCCGCGATAGACCCGTGCACGGGCGATTTCCGGAAGCGGGCAGGCAGCTCCGGCCCGTCGGCCCCGACACGGCGCTCGCCGGGCGGGCACCCCCGCGGGCCGGGCCCGGCCGAACGAAAGGCCCTAGGCTGGCGGGGTTGTTCGCGCCGATCGGCCCGCCCCGGCCGCATCCGCCCCCGCTGTGCCACAGAGGAGCGTCCCTTGCCCGGTCCGTCCCCCGATGCCCCGCTCCACGCGCGCCCCACGCTGGAAGCGGTGGCGGCCCGTGCCGGAGTCTCGCGGGCGACGGCCTCGCGGGTGGTGAACGGGGGCGCGGGCGTCCGGCAGCCGCTCGTGGACCAGGTGCGCAAGGCGGTCGAGGAGCTGGGCTACATCCCGAACCACGCGGCGCGGACCCTGGTGACGCGGCGCAACGGGGCGGTGGCCGTGATCATCGACGAGCCCGAGGTGCGGATCTTCTCCGACCCGTTCTTCTCCCAGCACATCCGGGGCATCAGCCGGGAACTGAAAGCACACGACGCGCAGTTGGTGCTGCTGCTGGTGGAGGGCCGGGGCGACTTCGAGCGGGTCAGCCGCTATCTGGGCGGGGGCCATGTCGACGGGGTACTGGCCTTCTCGCTGCACACCGACGACGAGCTCCCGGCCGCCATCCGGCGCTTCCGCGTCCCGGCCGTCTACGGCGGCAGGCCCGGCCGGCCGGGCGCGCCGGTCGACGCGGTGCCCTTCGTGGACTGCGACAACCGGGGCGGCGCCCGGGAGGCGGTACGGCATCTGGCCGGGCTCGGCCGCCGGCACATCGCGCACATCGCGGGCCCGCGCGATCAGACCTCGGCGCTCGACCGGATCGACGGCTACGCGGACATCCTGCCGGACGCCGACCCCGCGCTGCTCGCGGACGGCGACTTCACGGTGGAGGGCGGCGCGCGGGCCATGGCCGAGCTGCTGGCACGGCGGCCGGACGTGGACGCGGTGTTCGCGGCGAACGACCTGATGGCGTCGGGCGCGCTGCGGGTGCTGCGGGAGCGGGGGCGGCGGGTGCCGCAGGATGTGGCGCTGGTCGGGTTCGACGACATGGAGTCGGTCGCCGAGGCGACGGACCCGCCGCTGACGACGATACGTCAGGACGTGGTCGGGATGGGCCGGCTGATGGTGCGGCTGCTGATGGAGCGGCTGGAGGACGGGGGCACGGGGCCGGAGTCGGTGATCACGCCGACGCGGCTGGTCCGCCGCGCCTCGGCCTGAGCCCGCCCGTGCGGGCCCGGTATGCCGCCCGGGCGCGGCGGGCCCGGGGCAGGTAGCGCAGGCGCTCCGGCAGGACGGGGACGACCAGCCGGACCACCGCGCAGAACCTCCGCAGGGCGCGCTCCTGCGCGTCGGTCCACTCCAGGCCGATGGCCTCGCGGGCGTCGGGCGGCATCAGCCCGACGGTCAGGAAGGAGCGGAACCGGGCGAGCGGCGGGAGCAGCACCGGCCACAGCGCCCTGAGCAGCAGCCGCAGCGCCCACGGTCCCCGGTCCGGCGGCGGGACGGCGGTGTCGGTGGCGACGAGCTCCGCGACGACGGGGGTCCTCTCGATCTCCTCGGCCAGCATGGCGCGGTAGTACGGCCAGAACTCCTCGATGGTCCGGGGCATGTCCCGGTCGTGGATGCCGAGCACCCGGCCCACCTGCAGCCATTCCGCGTACAGCGCGCGCTCCTGCTCGCGGCTGAGCGGACGCAGCAGATAGCGGGCGCCGTGCCGGTAGACGGGGTAGCCGGTGGCGTGCACCCAGGCGTAGTTCGCCGGGGTCAGGGCGTGGTAGGGGCGGCCCCGGGTGTCGCTGCCCTGGATGGTGCGGTGCAGCCGGCGGAGCCTGCGCCCCTCCTCGGCGGCTTCCTCGCCTCCGTACACCCAGAGCTGGAGCGAGCTGAGGGAGCGCTCGCCGCGTCCCCAGGGGTCCGTACGGAAGACGGAGTGCTCGTCCACGCCCGCGCCGACGGCGGGGTGGGCGACCTGGAGGGTGAGGGCGGCGGGCAGCATCAGCAGGGCCCGTACATCACCGGACAGGCTCCACAGCACGCCGCCGGGCGGGGGCGGCGCGGGGTCGTTCCTGCTGCTCATGGGGTGCTCCCGGCGGTGGTGTTGACGGCATCGATGAAACAAGTCAATAGTATTTGTAACTTTGACTCTCCGGAACAGACGTGCCGTCACATCGTTCCGAACACGCGCGTGGGAGCCGGGGCATGGACAGGAGGGCGCACCATGGGCCGGTACAGCCGCCTGCATGAGATCCGCCGGATGGATCCGGCGCGGGATTACGCCGAGATCCTTCGGCTCATCTCCCAGTACGAGTTCCCGTGGGACTACCGCCAGGGCGTCAGCGTGGCGTTCCTGCGGGATTACGGTGTCCCCCGGATCTCCGAGCTCCTCGACCGTACCCAGGAATTCGAGCGCAACGGACAGAAGCGGTACGACGACACGGTGCTGATCGGGTACGAGATGGCCGTCGACGGCTTCGACTCGGAGCGGGGGCGGGCGGCGGCGCGGCATCTGAACCGCATCCACGGCAAGTACCGCATCGAGAACGACGACTTCCGTTACGTCCTGGCGACGACGGTCGTGGGGCCGAAGCGCTGGATCGACCGGTACGGCTGGCGCCCGCTGTGCGCGCAGGAGGTGCGGGCGCTGGCTGAGGCGGGGCGGAAGACCGGGGCGATGATGGGCATCGAGGACGTGCCCGACACCTACGAGGAGTTCGAGCGGCTGCTCGACGCGTACGAGGAGCGGATGTTCGCGTACGACCCGGCGAACCGGCGGGTGGCCGGCGCCACGTTCCGGGTGATGGCCGGCTGGTACCCGCGCCCGCTGCGGCCGTTCGTGGCCCGGTTCTCGCTGGCGCTGCTCGATGAGCCGCTGCTGAGGGCGCTGGGCTTCCGGCCGCAGCCCCCCTGGATGCGGACCTCGGCGTCGGCGGCGCTGCGGCTGCGGGCGCGGTGCGTACGCCTGATGCCGGCCAGGCCCCGTCTCTTCCCGTCCCGGCCGCGGCCGCGTTCGTACCCGTTCGGCTGGCGGCTGGACGAGCTCGGGCCGCACTGGGCGCGCAGCCGGCCGCTGGAACCGCTGCCGGACGAGGCCGCCGTCCGGCCGGACCCGGAGAGCGGCTGAGGCGTCCGGTCAGGCGGGGTCGAAGCGGGCCAGCAGTTCTCGGGCCTCCCCAGTGCGGCGGTGGTCAGGGCCGAAGGAGGCCAGGCAGGCGTCGTGGGCGGCTTCGGCCCGGGCGCGGGCTTCGGTGACGCGGCCCAGGCCCA